>JAHEJB010000030.1 GCA_024639085.1 Rubricoccaceae bacterium
CTAGTTCTGCCAGTATTCGGGGCTTTTTCTATCGTGATGGTAGCGAACGCCTCGATTGGATTGATGCTACGAGGCCCGATCCAAATTGCCAATGATTTCCTCGCGACCGGATGAGGTGGAAAACGAGGTTGGCGCATTTGGGCCGGCTATGCCGCGCATCCTTCTACCGACTACCGCCTAACCCAAAGAAGAGCAACAGAAAGCCATAAAAGAGGAGCATGAGTGCGTTAGGAACCATCACAAGAGTACCTAACCAACGAGAAAAGCGCCTGACGATACGCCATCCAGTCACGAGGCCAGCCATTGACGCAAGAACGACAAAGCCGACGGGCCAGAGAGTCCCTCCGGGTCCGAATGACCACGTTCCGGTTTCGTAAAGCAGGGTTAGGCCGGGACCAGCCACGAGCGCTGCCGCGGCCACTAACCATACTCCCCCGCTACGCTGTAGATCACTCATTGGTCATTTGGCGGACTGGACACGAAACAATGTAAACGTGGAGCTTCCATGTGTGGGCGCTATCCTCAATCTCTCTTGGCCTTGCGGATTCGCTTGCGCGCCCAACCCAGCGCCACCATCTTCGTGATATCTAACGAGCCCGAAGCTCATTCGACAGGCAGAGTAACAACGAATGTCGTGCCCCGACCTTCCTCGCTCTCCACGGTCAACGTCCCGCCGTGCTCTTTCGTTATGATGTCGTACGCGAGGGACAGCCCCAGCCCCGTTCCCTCGCCGGGTGGTTTCGTGGTAAAGAAGGGGTCGAAGACGCTGGCCTTCGCTTTCGCACTCATCCCGATCCCAAAATCCGTAACGCGAATCTCGACGGCATCGGCTAGACGTTGGGTGCGTATCTCTACGCAGGGCGCGCTTCCATCCCCTCCGGCGCCCACCTGGGCCGACGCGTAAAATGCGTTGTCGAGCAAGTTGATCACCACCTGAATGATCGATTCGGGAATGACCGCCACCGTGGTAATCGAGGGATCGAGATGAAGCTCAAAGCCACATTCAGCTTCCGGGTGCAGCATCCGGAATCCATCCCGTGCGGCGACTGCTCCGAGGCGTATCAGCCCGTTCAGGTCGGCCGGCTCAGGAGCCCGCGGCTCGCCGCGGGCGTGGAGAAGCATTCCACGGACAATCCTGTCGGCGCGCTGGCCGTGCTCATGAATCTTATGTGCATTGGATTTCAGGTTGTCAATCAGCCCGCGTATATCGCTTCCGTTGTCCAGAATTCCGTCCTTGGGCCCGACCGCAAACTCCTCGTCCAGTTCGTCGGCAATGTCGATGGACAGCTGCGAGAAGTTGTTGACGAAGTTGAGCGGGTTCTTGATCTCGTGGGCAATTCCGGCAGTCCAGTGCCCAAGCGACGCCAGTTTCTCTTTCTGAACCAGCTGGCCCTGCATCTGCTCGATCCTTCTTTTCGAGTGGTACTGGACATAGCGGCTCTCGTAAATTGCGGAGCTCATGGCCGAGCAGAGTATGCCAATAAGACCCAAATAGAGCAGGTGATCCAGGGGAACAGCTTCCGGTGTGGGAGTAGCGATGTAGATAAAAAGTACATAAGAAGCCAGTATGGCCAGGTAAAGACCAACCGTCTGCAACGGTTGAAAGGGCACCGTGCCCACGGCGAACACCATGACTAGGGTTAGCCAGGCGGCCGTGAACATGACGTCGCCTTCCTGGACGTCTTCCAAGATCATCGCGAGGGCGACGACGAGCAGGAACACCGCCATGAGCAGACGGCCGGGGCCAACGGAGAGCCGGACCTTCGCCGCATACAACAGCAGCGCACCGAGACCTGCGAAAAGCACCTTGTTCCATAGAACGATATGCAGTGAAGGATCGAATCCGGAGAAGCTCCAATAAAAGGTGCTTCCCGAGACGAGATGTGCCAGAACGAAAAGTGTGGCGGCTAGAATGGCGAATGTTCCGGCCAGTCGCATCCCCGCCCAGGCGAACTTGTCGAGTGTCTTGCGGAAGTCGGCATCGGCCTCCAACCGCCACACCGCAATGTGGCGGGCATACACCTTTCTCATCCAGGCAGAAACGGATCGCATGGTTGAAGCTAGGTATCAAAACCTGAATAATCTGCTTGACGCTTTGGGATGCTAACGACCCTCGCCCAATCCAAGGCTCTGACAGTTAGCGTGCGTCGACCCGAAACTCGAATTCTTGCTGCCACAGCCAACTCGTGGCACCGCGGAACCAGCACCGGACCACTGTCTCGCAGTAGGGAGCAATGGCTTCAAGCGCCTACTTTTACAACCACCCTCCCCCGCGTCTCCCCTTTGACGATTTTCTCGGAGAAGGCAATGACGTCATCCAAACCGATTACTTCCTCAACTCCGACAAACGCACCGCCCTGGATAGCATCCGCTAGCCGTGCCCAACCAACCTCGCGTGAAGACAGATCGGCCGTGTTGGAGTCGATGCCATAGAGCACAACGCCGCGAAGTATAAACGGGAAGACGGTGGTGTCGAGCTTGTGGCCTCCAGCGAGCCCGCACGCAGCAATGCAGCCGTGGCGCATGGTGTGAGCGATGATGTTGGCAAGGGTGCTCCCCCCCACCGAATCCACAGCCCCGGCCCATCGGCCCTTGGAAAGCGGGTTAGACGGCACCTCTGCCAATTCGGAGCGGTCCACGATCTCGGAAGCACCAAGGCCGCGCAAGTAGTCGTGTGCGGAAGCCGTTCCTGTAGAAGCCGCGACGTTGTAGCCAGCTCGTGCGAGCAGCGCCACCGCCGTTGAGCCAACGCCCCCGGATGCTCCCGTCACGACGACCGACCCCATATCGGGCGTGACGTTCATCTCTTCGATCGCCAGGACACTGAGCATCGCCGTGAAACCGGCAGTTCCTACGAGCATGGCGTCCTTCAACGTCATTCCTCTCGGGACGCGTACAAGATGTTCAGCTTTCGCGCGGGCACGTTCCGCATAACCGCCCCAGCGATCTTCTCCCGTCCCCCAGCCAGTCAGAATCACATTGTCGCCTACTTCCCATTTCGGCGAATCTGACTCGACTACCGTTCCAGCGAGATCGATCCCCGGCACAAACGGAAACTCGCCTCGGACAATCTTGCCTTTGTTCGTTACGGCAAGTCCGTCTTTGTAGTTCAGGCTCGAATAGGCAACATCTATAAGCACATCGCCTTCAGGCAACATACTTTCGTCAATGTCCTCGATAGCGGGTATTACGTCACCGCCTTCTCTGTGGAGTACGAGTGCTTTCATGTGGGACTACCTGCAACCTTCGCGCACGACGACGCCATCCACGATGACCGCACAAACGTGGGAGGTGTACTCGAGCGGATCCCCGTCGAACAGGGCGAGGTCTGCGTCTTTGCCTACTTCAATGGAGCCTACCCTATCGCTGATGCCGAGGATGCGCGCCGCGCCGATGGTGATGGCGGAAAGGGCTGCTTCTCTAGGCAGCCCGTAGGCTGAGGCGATTGCCGCTTCGAAAAGCACAACGCGGGTCTTGGGAACGTAACCCTCGTATCCGCTCTGGAGCGTGAATGGGATCCCTGCGTCGTGCAGGAGCTTTGCAGTCTCCATGGTGGCGTTCTCGCGTTCTCCGCCGGCTCGCATCATGGTGGGATGCAGGACGACTGGGATGCCTGCGTCGCGGATTTCATCCAGCACCAGATATGACTCGCTTGCGCCGCTCAGAATGAGGTCCAGTTGGGGGAACTCGCGGGCAAGTCGGAGCGCGGACAGTATGTCGTTTGCGCGGTGAACTTCAAGGAGCGCGGGCATCCTACCCGTCACGATAACGGCGAGAATCTCCTTATCGAGGTCGCGTTCCTTCTTTTCGCCGTTCTCGTATTCGAGAGCGCCGTATAACGCGCTCCGCAACTCCGATACGGCTCGGGCTCGCGTCCCAATGCTTTCGAAGTTGCTTCGTATGGACGAACCAAGCGTCATGGCGAGCATGGTCGTGGAATCAACCAGCGCCTCGTCCACAGTGCCGTAGGCGGTTTTCACGATGGTCGTCTGACCAGCAGCAAGCGCGCCGGGCGCATGGCCTGTGTGGACGGTTGTCACGCCGAAGCTGAGAAGCCATTCCACGAGTTCGTCTCGCGCGTTGTAGGCATCCATGGCCCGAAGCGAGGGCTGCAACACATTGCCCAGGTCCAGCGCGTCGCGGTCCTGATCCTGGTTCAACAAGCCCGACAGGCCGACCGTCGAGCGGCCATCTACAAAACCAGGGGTGACGACGGAAGTCTCAAGCGTGCGATAACCCTCCGGGATCCTGACGCTACCAACTGGGCCAACATGATCAATTTTACCGTTGTGAATCAGAATCAGCCCGTCCACAATAGGCGGGCCTGCCATCGTGTAGATTGTATCGGCATGAACAGCAATCTGGGCCGCTGCCGGAAACGCCAACCAGCCCAAAAGAAACACGATGAGGAGTCGCTTCATCAATTAACCTTGGGGTACGACGACGCGCCATTGTCCGTCGTCTGTCTGAAATACAGTAAATGAAAGGGAGCGGTATGTCCCGTCGTCGAGCAGAACCAGCCCATCTACTTGCCTGAATTCGGAGCCGGGAGGGTCAACGGCCGTCCACTCAATGCTTTGAATGCGATCCAAGCCCGCGAAAGGATTTGCAGCATCTCGGCCACCCGGTGGCCTCAAGTTGTTGCCAACCATCCCGAGGCCGATGGTTTCCTCCAGGATTTGGGCCACGATTTGGGCGTCCGACCTGTCTCCTCCGTCGCGTTTCATAAACACGAACTGTTCGGCATAAATATCCGGGTCGAATGTGTAGACGAGCCTTCGCCATGCACCGCGCTCTACGGCATAGTCAAACTCCACGAGGAGCCAGTCCAGATCATGGGTTCCGGTTTGAAAGCTCGGAAGCAGGTTTGTCGTCAGGAACTCGCCTTCCGGTGCCGCCGCATACTGCGGGGCGAGATTCCCTTCGGCAGGAAGGGATCCACTACATCCGGCCAACGCCAATGCAAGAAAAAAGAGAATGAAGCGCATGGCTTACTCCTGGTGGTCGGCTGAGGCAGAACGGTAGGCATCGTACCCTCCCGTAGCGTATGCACGGTCCTCGGGATTGGCCAGGTCGAACACCTTCTGACCCTCCACCCACGTCTGCTCAACGCGGGTGTAAACGGAAAACGGATCGCCCGAAAGAACGACGAAGTCTGCGTCCTTGCCCGGCTCCAGACTTCCGAGGCGGCCGTCGAGACCGAGCATTCGGGCGCCCGCGATTGTCATCGCTTCCAACGCAAAATCTCTGCTCATTCCACCCCGGACGCCGAGCGCTGCCGACCGAAGGAATAGGCGGCTGTCTGTTATGTAATCGTCCGTGTGGTAGGCCACGTCTACCCCGGCACGTTCAAGCGCCGCGCCCGTATCGATGTAGAGGCCTCGGGCTTCAAGCTTTCCGCCAGGCGAATCGAGGACGATGATGGAGGCAGGTGCACCCGACGCTGCGATCTCGTCCGCTACTCGCCATCCTTCGGAAACGTGGTGGAGCACCGGTGTGAATCCAAACTCTCGCCCGATTCGAATGGCTGTGAGGATGTCGTCATGGCGGTGGGTGTGGAAGTGAACAATCCGCTCCCCGTCGATAATCTGGAGAAGTGCCTCCTTTCGGAGATCCCACACTCCAACAGAATCCTCCTTACCGCTTGCACGATATGCCAGCGCTTCGTAAAACATCTCGCGAACGATAGCGGCGGAGCGGGCGCGCGTGTCCGGAAAACCATTCGTGCCGCGGAGTGAGTTCGTTCCGTTGGCCATCTTCATCCCGCCGCACACCTCTGTAAGCGCATCATCACAGAAGAGCATTTCTTCAATCGTATTTGCGTCGCGAAGTTTGAGGTAGGCCGTCTGGCCGCTCATCAAATGACCCGAGCCAGGCATCACATTGAGCGTGGTGATTCCTCCGGCGCGCGCGCGCTCGAATGAATCGGCGCGCGGATCGAGGGCATCCAGAATCCGAACGTCGGGGTGCGTGGGTCCCGAGCTATCGCCGCCGTCTCCAGCTCCTGTGTGGGAGTGCGTATCGACAAGGCCGGGGATGATCACCTTGCCTGAGACATCAATCTGCCGATACCCCACTATGTTGGTTCGAAGGACGCCCACTTCCACTATGCGCCCTGCGTCGATCAGGATCATCCCTTCCTCTATAACCGGACCTGAGACCGGATGAATTGTGGCGCCAATTAGGGCAATTCCGTCCTCCTGTGCAGATGCGAGCAGCGGAAAAAGCAGGAGCGCCGCAAGGGTGAAAGATCGAAACATGTTCAGGGACGTGTAGCTTGGTGAACGCGAAGTTACACGACGCTAGCTAAACGCTCACACCGTTTTGCTTCTATGGCGCAACCTACCCACCGACCGGAAATCATTGGGGGTTTCGTCGGCGGCGAAGAGGGTGCTATTGATTGAGCTGGAACACGTTTCCCGCCGCGCCGGGATGACCGATCATTGAAGTGGGAAGTTTGAAGTGAGAAGGGCTATCTCAGGCTTCTAAAGCCTCCGCCTTTTCTAACTTCTCGCTTCACCCTTCTGACTTCCCCAATGGATACCCTCAAAACCACACCACTCCAGGCCATTCACATTGCGCTCGGCGCGAAGATGATGCCCTTTGCGGGGTTCGATATGCCCGTACAGTACAGCGGCATCATCGACGAGCATCACGCTGTGCGTCAGGCAGCCGGACTGTTCGATGTGAGTCACATGGGCGAGGTATTCGTTCGTGGTTCGCAAGCGTTTGATTTTGTACAGCGGCTGGTCACGAACGATGCGTCTAAGCTGTACGACGGGAAGGCGATGTACACGGTGATGTGTCGCGAACATGGGGGCGTTGTGGATGACCTCCTCGTGTACAGGTTGTCGGAAGAAGACTACTTACTCGTTGTCAACGCCTCCAATATTGAGAAAGACCTGGCGCATATCCACGACCAACATGAGAAATCGGGGCTGGATTGCAGGATCGAGGACATTTCCGACGATATGGCGCTTCTTGCCCTACAAGGACCTAAAGCATTGGACATCCTTGCTGAGGTGACCGACCTCCCCGTCCGCGACGTTGCCTTCTACCACTTCATCCGACCCGAACCAGGGGCATTCTTCGGTTGCGACCATGCCATCATCTCGTCTACCGGATATACGGGCGAGCAGGGTGTAGAAATCTATTGCGAGAACGAAAAGGCCGAAGACATCTGGAACGCGCTAATGGCCACGGGCAAAAAACACGGACTCAAACCTGCCGGGCTGGGCGCGAGAGATACCCTCCGTCTCGAAGCAGGCTTTTGCCTGTACGGCCACGAACTAGAGGAAGACATCAACCCCTTGGAAGCAGGGCTTGGCTGGGTTACAAAGCCGGATGCCGCCGACTTTGTCGGCGTGGAGGCTGTCCGTCAGATGAAAGTAGATGGCATCCCTCGCAAGATCGTCGGTTTCGTGATCACCGAGCGCGGCATTGCGAGGCAAGGTACCGTGATCGCCGACGCGGCCGGTAACGAGATCGGCGAAGTTACCAGTGGAACGCAATCGCCTGTTCTAGGCAAAGGCATTGGGTTGGGCTTCGTGCCAAACGATCCGGCGTACACGACGCCCGGCGAGACCGTCTATCTCAGCGTCAGAAGTCGTACGCTGAAGGCGACGGTAACCAAGCCTCCGTTCCACAAGCACGCCTAATTGCATTTTATCCTGAATAGCGAAGGCGCCCGGTCTCACGCGGCAATATCTTCGCTGGCAAGAGACAACTCATTCGACTTCCAACCTCCCTCTCATCTATCTATGCACGTCGACGTTTGCCTCTCGCCAAGAGCGCTGACCGAGGAGGCTGTAAAGGATAAAATCGTCGTCGTCGTGGATGTGCTTCGCGCCTGCTCCACCATCGTGACAGCACTAACGCACGGCGCTCGGGAAGTCCTTCCAGCGGCGGATATGGGAGAAGCGGGCAGAATGGCAGCGCATCTTGATGCCGAGACGGGATTGCTAGGCGGTGAACGTGATGGACAACGTATTGATGGCTACGGCGCGGGAAACTCGCCTCTAGAGTATGAAGCTGCTTTGGTGGCGCGCAAGACAGTCGTGCTCAGGACGAGCAATGGCACGCCGGTTTTTGGATTGGTCAGAACCGCAGACGAAGTAGTAGCGGGGTGCTTTCTCAATATCGGTCGCGTGGTGGACTTCCTCGAGGAAGTTGGCAGCCGTCCACATCTGAACGGGGATGAGCCACAGGTCATCATTCTCTGTGCTGGCCAAGGCGGACGAACGTCAATGGAAGATGTTTTATGCGCAGGTATGATTCTCCACCGCCTTCTTAAAAGCACGGAGCCGGGCCTCTCAGACAGTGCCCAGATTGCACTTACGCAGTACAAGAGCTCGAAGCAGCGCCTTGCCCGCTCGCTCTTCAATTGCGAGCACACTCAGCGCCTGGTTGCCCTTGGTTTCGGCGACGATGTTGCTTACTGCGCGCGGGTGGATGCGTTACCCGTACTTCCTCGATATAGGGACAACCGCCTCGTGCTTGACGGCGACGACCGTGAACGGTCGAAGGAACTAGTGGTCGCAATGACACCTAGCGAAGAAATGGCCGTCCAGACTGCCTGAACGCCGATCCTTCCACTCGGCAGCACTATCCCGTATTTTGCGTGATAGCCTGTCGGAATAACCCGGCGGGCTGTCCCCCCACTCAGCAGACGCACCGTGAGCTCCACGCGTTCACGCTCTACAACGAAGCGCAAAAAATCCAATAGTTCGGCCACGCTCGTTACGAATGAGCGAAAGAAGGAGATCTTTGGGCTGATCCTGTTGGCGTTGGCGTTTCTCGTTACTCTTGCCATCCTCACGCACAGCCGTGAGGACGATGCACTCCTCGGGGGCGTTCGATGGAGTGATCTATTCGACGCGCGAGACAACCGGACGGACAATCTTCTCGGCCCGGTCGGCGCGATTACCAGCCGTGCGCTTGTTCCAGGCTTCCTTGGCTTTCCGATTCTGGGGTTGGTAGGAATGCTGTTTGCATGGGGCTACGTACTGTTTCGGAGGCGAAAGCCCGTATTCCTACCCATGATTACAGGACTTGCGGGAACAGGCGTCTTCTTCCTGGCCTGCTTTTTTGGATGGGTCGAGCCGCGCACGGACACCGCCCTTGATCTTTGGAGCGGTGCGGTAGGCCTTGGTGTTGCAGGATGGCTAGAGCACGTTGTTGGGGCTGTGGGCTCATTCGCCCTGCTAACGCTGGCACTGGCGGTAACCATATTGCTCTTCATCGATCGTGACATCCAGACGACGCTAGATCGTGTTGAGGAATGGTTGGTCAAGACGCGAGACGGCGTTCGAAAACTTTGGGCGTCACTAAAGACCGGCGCAGCCGAACGCAAGGAGTTGCGAAAAGCTGCCGTTGAGGAGCGTAAAGTCCAGCAGGATTCCAGTCATGCTGAACAAAAAACGGACGCAGTGATTCCAAAGCTTGCGGAGCCAGTTGTCGTGGCGGCAGCGCCGCCGACCCCTGTTCAGCGCGAGGTTGTTCCGACGTTTCCCCCTATTATTAATGGGGACGTGGTCGACGACGGTGACGACCAGCTCGTCGATGACTTGCTGCGGAAACACCAGGGCGGAGGCAACGGACCCGCCTTTCACATTCACAGCCCAGTTGAGGAAGAAACTGCAGACCTGGATCGTGAGCGCAAGCCGAACGCTCGGACGTTCTCGTATACATTTCCGTCTATCGAGCTACTGAAGGGGCAGGACAACCAGCAACGTGTTGATCTGGACGAGATTGAGGAAAACAAGCAGATCCTCCTAGACAAGCTCGACACCTACAACATTGAGATCGTTGAAATCGACGCTGTCGTTGGACCGACGGTCACGCGCTACGAGCTGACGCCCGCCGCTGGCGTAAAGATCAGCCGGATAACGGCACTTCAAGATGACCTTGCGATGGCTCTCGCCGCACCCGGCATACGCATCATCGCGCCAATTCCTGGCAAGAGCGCCATCGGCGTAGAGATTCCGAACCGGTCACGTGAAATGGTTCGGCTTCGCTCGATGCTCTCGACTGCGAAGTTCCGCGATGCGAGCAATCAGGAAGACGCGACTATGGAACTCCCCGTCGCCATCGGCAAAACCATCGAAGGCGAGGTTTTTCTGCAGGACCTCACTTCCATGCCGCACGTGCTCGTTGCCGGAGCGACCGGGTCCGGAAAGTCCGTCGGCGTCAACACGCTTATTACTGGGCTGCTCTACGCGTGTCATCCTGCGGACCTGAAGTTCGTCATGATCGATCCGAAGAAGATCGAACTGAACACCTATGCAGGACTTCTGGACCACTTCATAGCCATGCCGGAGGATGCCGATGAGCCGATCACAACCGACTTTGCACAAGCGGCGGGCGTGTTGAAATGCTGCGAGCGCGAGATGGAGGAGCGATATGATTTGCTCGCATCTGCGGGCGTTCGAGGAATCACGGAATACAATGCGAAGGTGGCATCAGGCGTGCTGGATAATCAGGAGGACGACCATCGCCATCTCCCATACATCGTTGTCGTCATCGACGAATTGGCGGACTTAATGATGACCAGCGGCAAAGAAGTGGAAGCCCCCATAGCCCGCCTTGCCCAGATGGCGCGCGCCGTCGGCATCCACCTCGTCATTGCTACACAGCGTCCCAGTGTGGACGTAATCACAGGTCTTATAAAAGCCAATTTCCCGAGCCGCGTTGCGTACCAGGTCGCCTCTCGAATCGACTCGCGGACGATAATAGACATGGGCGGCGCCCAGCATCTCATAGGCAATGGCGACTTGCTGTACATGAACGGCTCTCGCATCACCCGCCTGCAAGGCCCCTTTATTTCCGTTGGCGAAGTCGAAGCCATCGTCAACTACATTCAATCGCAGAAAGGCGCTGGCCCCTATCCGCTACCACCGCTCGAAGAACAGATCAGCAGTTCAGTTACGGTTGGTGGAGGCAGCGGGGAACGGGATGTGTTGTTCGAGGAAGCGGCACGCGTGATCGTAAGAAGCCAACAAGGATCGGTATCACTTTTGCAGCGCAAGCTATCTGTTGGCTACACTAGAGCAGCGAGGCTTGTCGATCAACTTGAGGATGCGGGAATAGTAGGTTCTTTCGAGGGCTCAAAGGCTCGCGATGTGCTTGTTGCCGACGAGATGCAACTCGACGCCCTCCTTGCGGGTGTATAGCAGACCTTGAACGGACGACGATTCATGCAAACAACTGACGACGCCGTCCACATGAAAAGCGAAGGAACACGAGAGGAGGCGCATCTACCCACCATCGGGATACTAGGCTGTGGTCAGCTAGGTCGAATGATGGCTTTCTCAGCCCTGCGGATGGGAATGCACGTAAAAATTCTCACACCAGAAGCAAGTGGCCCAGAAGCGATATTCTCAGACGTAACTGTCGGCGACTGGAAGGATCCAGAGGTCTTGCGGGAATTCGCTAGGGAGTGCGACGCCATCACCGTAGAAAGCGAGTGGGCACCTGCTGAGCGGCTAGCTCAGGTGCTACCCGACGGAGTTGACATCTTACCGTATCCCAGGACACTCCAACTCATCCGCCACAAAGGACGGCAGAAGAAGGCGCTTCTGAAAGCGGGACTTCCGCTTCCACCATTTGCGCGCTGCAGGTCCTTGGAAGAAGCAAACGCCACGGCAGCGGAATTCGGCTATCCGTTGGTTTTAAAGAAGTATGAGGGTTCTTATGATGGCTACGGCAATGCGACATGTGACGATCCCCTCGCCCTATCCGACGCATGGAATCATCTTTCGGCAGATGATGGAGCATTGCTCGAGGCCTGGGTTCCATTTGTCGAAGAGTTGGCGGTTCTCGTCGCTCGAGGAACTGATGGGGACGCCGTTGTATATCCGGTAGTCTATTCTGAGCAGGCCGATCACCGGTGCCATGCCGTTGTTGCACCGGCAAATTTGCCCGAAAGCGTAGCGATCGAGGCTCAGCGGATATCCCTCGCAGCCGTTGAAGCAGTAGCAGGCGTGGGCATAACAGCCGTCGAGTTGTTTCGACTGGCGGATGGACGTGTGCTCATCAACGAACTGGCGCCTCGCCCACACAACACGGGTCACTATACGATCGAGGCCTGCCACACGTCGCAGTTCGAGAATCACGTTCGGGCGGTTATGGGATGGCCGCTTGGTTTGCCCGGTCTTCGTGTTCCTGCCGCATGTATGGTGAATGTGCTAGGATTCCATGACGGCGAGCCTCACTACGACGCCTTTCGGCCGGCATTGGAATTCGCGGACGCCACGATTCACATGTATGGCAAGAACAAAGTGCGCCCTCGTCGTAAAATGGGCCACGTCACCGTGACCGCGGATGACGCCGAGACTGCTCGTATGCATGCGGAAGCCGCAGCAGCTCAAATACACGTTTAACACTATGATTGCGTCTAATCCACTCGTTGGCATTGCAATGGGCAGCGAATCTGACTGGCCAACGATGGAGGCAGCGGCGACTGTGCTTCGCGACTTCAGGGTCGCATTTGAGACTCGCGTACTGTCGGCCCATCGCACGCCGGATGGTATGACTGACTATGCGAAGTCAGCATCCGACCGTGGTCTAAGCGTAATCATTGCTGGAGCGGGAGGCGCCGCCCACCTTCCAGGAATGATTGCTGCGTCCACGACACTCCCGGTGATCGGCGTCCCGGTTACCACAAAGAACCTGAACGGACTGGACTCCCTCCTTTCGATTGTGCAGATGCCGGGAGGCGTTCCTGTAGCGACCGTAGCGATTGGAGGTGCCAAGAACGCAGGGCTTCTTGCGGTGCAAATCCTCGCTCTCGCCGACGACCGTCTGGCTGCGGCGCTTGCGGCTTACAAGACTGAATTAAAGGAACTCGTAGCTGAAATGGACGAACGAGTTCGGAACACGGATTAAGACGGCTACTCCAGATAGAGGTCAGTGGTCTCTTCAACTGAACGTCCACTGACACGGTCAGTAATTTTAAGCGTCAGTGTATAGAAGCCTGGCTCTTGTTCAGCGGCATCAAGAATGACGTACTGTGAGTCATCGCGACTGTCACCCTGTACCGGATATTCGGTAGAAACGCCGCGCTCGCCCCCTCCAAATATGCCACGGGCAATGCGGGCAATCCCCGTAGACGTGTCCTTCGGACGAAGCTGTGCCTCGACCTGGTAGTCGGTCCGAACACCACTTTGACGAAGGTTGTAAATCTCAAAAAAGAGATAGACGGGCTGTTCGTGATGGAAGACGCTCCAAGGTGCCGGCTTGATAGCCAATCCATCTCGGACAATTTGCCCCGAAACGCTCGTTGCGTCGGTGTCTTCTACGTGATACGCCAACATCAGGCTCGAGAGAGCCAAATCATTGCCAGAGAAATCCGGGACCTCAATACTCCTCCGTTGAACGGCGCTCGTGCCGCCCCCAACCGTTTCAAACTCAACAGAGATCTCGTGCGTACCCGGACGCGCTTCCATGGCCTGCGTATCGGTCCACAATTGCGTCTCAGCAAACAGTTCAATCTGTGGAGAACGCAGACCGTAAAGCGTGCGACGACGCTCCGCAAGGATATCTCGATCCTCACTGATCAGAAAGGCCCCGGTTTGGACTGTAACATTAACGACGTCATTCGTCAAAGGATCAAAGTTGTCTGCGACGGGGATGCCGTAGTGAACAAACAGGTCCGTGTTTCCATCAACGCCTTTAAAACTTGTGACTAGATAAGGGAGACCAATTTGACGTCCAGGCGGACTGTAGTCGTACTGCTCTGGCGTATCGCGAAAGGTGTTGCGGGCAATGATCTCGTAATCCATTCGCTCAACAGCGCCTCCGCCAACTACGGCGAAGAGGTCAGCCGGAGGTGAGTAGAGACGGAATTCACCGTTTGCGATAGGATCCTCGAAAACAAAACGGAAATCACCGTAATCCCAGATATTGAAGCGGTTCGCATTCATTTCTTCAGGCGGTCGCTCAAAGGCGGCACGGTCAAAACCCTGACGTTCGATACCCTTGGCTCGAGTTGAAAACGCTTCCACAATCTGTTGGAATCCGCCCGTAATCGTAACATCGGACCTCGGAACGCCATACCTGACGTGAATCTTTCCTCGTTGCGTTTCCCAGCCTCTCAAATTCAGGTCGTCCGATTTATACATAAGGTCGGCATACGTGAGCCGAGCGTAGTGTTCAATCTTCCGTTCGTTGTACGGCGTGAGATAGCGAGGGTCTTTGCTCGTCCAGAATTGAGAAGCCACCTGATCGGGCGTCTCCTCGTAAGCAGATAGTTCTTCCGGAGGAAGGAGCAGAGAGATGTCCTGAAATACACTTCGCGATTCCGGATCCATTATCTCCATAGCCTCTCGGAAGCTGGTTTCAGCGGCATCACCACGACCTAGCCTGTGATTAGCAAGTCCGATATATCGCCACATGGCTTCATCGTCTGGAAAATAGACGAGCATCTGCGTAGCAACGTCAATCGCTTTGTCCCAGTCCTCGGCCAAGGCATAGAGGCGGGTTAGGTGGTCGTATACACTGCGTCGACGCGGATCGTTTGCACTTGCTGTTTCGAGGTGAAAGAGTGCCCGCTCGTAAGCACGATCTGCTCTCCCCTGAAGCGCGAGGACATTTGCGCCCTGAGACCGGATCGTTTCAATATTAAATCGATCCGTCACGCCGAGTGCGCTCGATCCAACGAACTCAACCAAATCCGGAACATCAGCGAAGAAATCGGAGACGTCCGCCGTCACCTCTCCCGGAACATCCGAACCGGCTCCCTCCAGCTCCGGAGAAACGCCGCCATCAAGAATTGCGTTCGTGTCTTGATCGTCAGGCTCCGAAAGGCCTCGACTCTGCACATCCAGGGTAGGAAATGCGATCGCATTCCTGTAATACCAGTAATCGCGAATGAAGTAGGCACCAAACTCTTCGTGGGCAAACCCATTGTCTGGATCGCGTTCTAGAATGTCTCTTGCAAGACTGAGTCGCTTGTTCGTGCGCTGTATTTCTTGGAAGAAATTCCAGGTGTCGGTACGGAGCTGCTGCAGCTCGGCGACCATGTACTGGAGATTCTCAGGATCCAGATCTCTCGCGCGCTCAATTTCGTCCCCTGCACGTCCTTCATCACGAAGCGGCGTGTCAAAAAGCACACGTGCCAAAAGAAAGTGGGCCTCCGCATTGTCAGGATCAACCGCTACCGCTGCTTCAAAGTCACTGAGCGCTTGCGCATAGTTTTCAGCACGGTATGCTTCTATCCCGCTGGCTATGTGCTCCTGCGCCCGGCCAGACTGTGCCATGGCGCCGATGGGAAAGGCAAGGGTAGCGATAAAAAGCGCAACCCTCAGATTCTTAAGACCGCTCATCATGGGGAAGAAGTAAAACTGAAAAAGGTAGACGCGAGGTGAAGTATGCCAGTTCCACGAACGAAAGGGCTGGGGTCGTGACGGAGACACTATTACGGTGGATCCAACTGTAGGGTTTGTGTGGTTTCCACGGAAGTGCCTGCATTCTGATCGTGAACCCGCAATGTGAGTTCGTACGTGCCGTGCTCCTGTTCGGAAGCATCGAAGATGACATATTGTCCCTCGTCGGCCGAACGCCCTGAAACGGAGAACTGTACGGAAACGGCAGCGGGAGGTCGACGACCAAGAAGGCGGCCAAGTGTACGGGTAATTACACCTGCGTCATCTACGGGGCGAAGGATCGCTTCGATCTCGTAATTCGCTTGGCCACTGTTCAATGCAAGCCCGTATGCCTCGACGTACAAGTAAATAGGTTCGTCCGTGGCAAACTCCATTCTTGGAGCTGGGCGAATCAGATGATCACCCCGGCGAATCCATCCTGAACTGAGCGCCTCAATCTGGCTGCCTTCTTCGATTTGGAAAGCCGGAAGCAAGCCTGAAATCGAAAGCTCGGAAGCGCCATAATCAGGCAGAACTACGGCCTCCCGTTCAATTCCTATCCTTCCGGAATCAGGCTGCTCGAACTCAACGGCCAATGTATAAGTGCCTGGTGCAGCGTTTACCACAAACGCTTCTGTCAGCATTGCTCCTGAATTGCTCTGAACGACAGAATTTGTCCGAATTCGTTCCGTTTCCCGCCGGACTTCAGATTGGGGAACACCATTCGGCGCCAACAGAAAGGCTCCGCTCTTCATATTGAACGATAATTCGGCAGAGGTCATACTTACTGCAGGATTCAGCGGGATTCCAGCCGAAATAACCAGGGTCGTTTGCCCGGCATCTCCCTTGAACGGAATGGCTGAATAAGCAAAGTCGACAAGACCGCCGACAGGTCGATACGCAAACCTTTCCGGAACAGTGTTAAACAGACTTCGAGCGCGTGTAGCGTCGTCTTCGCCGGCAGCAGAACTCATAAAATCGAAATCGCCGTTGCGAAACGGATCCTCAAAAAGCAGCGAGAAACCATCGTTTTCTTCCTGTTCCGCGTAGACCCACCTCTCCAACGTTCCAAAGCGTTTCGCGGAAAAGTCGGCCCCCATCCAGCGACCGCTTTCATCAGGTACGCCATACCTCACGACCACCTCGCCGCGAGGCGTGGCCCATCCTCGAGTTCCATCACGATAGTCCGCATAGAGCAGATCGGCCAACGCCAGTCGCGCATAATGCTCCAGGCGGCGCTCGTTCTCCGGAGAAAGAAGGAGAGGATCTCGAGTGCGCCAGAATTGCTCAGTGGCCGCTGTTGAGTCAGCGCTAAGAAGCTCTTCTTCCTCGTCCCTAAGCAGATGGGCGATACGTTGAAAGTCCCTGCGCTCAGAACGTGGCATGGCATCCAACGCAACAGTGAAATACTCTTCAGCAGTTTCCGTTTCACCTTTTCTGTAGGCGACAAGGCCCTGATAAAGCGGCGCAGCGGCGTTGTCCGGCAGGGTGGCAGCAAGACCATATGCTGCTCTTTCCAACGCGTGATCATCTCTGGCAAGTGCGGCGACACGGAGGCGCAGCCTGTGCGTTTCAACGCGTTGCGGGTTACTCTTGAGTGCTTCAATGAGGTGCTCCTCGGCGCGACGACGCGCCGCATTTGCCGCTCCACTTGTGCCACGTTCCTCATCCGGGTTCCATCCGCCTTGACGACGTGCCATCTGTCGGCGCCAGTCGAATTCGAGGAATGCGTTGAGGGCAAGCTCTTCGTGGGCTAGCGCGTTCGTCGAGTCCACCCGCAGCAACCTGCTCGCAAGGGTTGGTCGACGCGTGTCTGTGGCACTGAAAGCACTCGCTTCAGGCATCGTTCGTCGGAGCGCCGCAAGCTGGGCTTCCAGATAACGCGGATTGTCTGGATGAATCCGCAGAGCCCGTTCAAGCTCACGCGAAGCACGACGCTCGTCATGCATCTGGGAATTCGATCCATACACCAGCGCCATGCCAAAATGCGCGTCGGCATGATCCGGATTGTATTCCAGTGCTTCCTCAAACCACCGTGCCGCCTCTCGATAGTCGGCTGATTCCAGGGCCGTCATTCCAGCCACATACGCCGTTACCTGATCGCCTTGCGCAGCGACCGTGATCGCAAAGAAGCAGAGAGCTATCGGAACGAGGTTGCGCATGGTGGAGAAAGCCCTTTATCTAATACATCTCGGGAAAATGCAAGAGGGCACTATAGCGTACCCTTAATCAACGTAAGTCCCCACGCTTTCCGTACGAATCGCTGCACGGCGACCCCGAACCGTTGATTCGTCAACCCGGATGGACAACACGGACAAAACGACGCTTGCCAACCTTAAGCACAAACGGAGTTTCTTCAGCCAAATTGATAGTTCTGGCAACGTCCGATTCTTTCTCACCATCCAACGATACCGCGTTTTGCGTGATGAACCGACGTGCCTCTCCGTTCGATTGTGCAAAACCCACTTCTCTTATTAATTCGACCAGACCAATTGAGCCATGCTCTGTAGCTGGAGAGAACTCCTCCAGGTCCTCAGGCACGTCTTTTTGAATCACGGTCCGCTCGAAATGGGTGCGTGCGTCGTTCGCGGCTTCTTCTCCGTGATACATCTTTACGATGGCCAATGCCAGGTCATGCTTGGCGTCGCGGGGGTTCGACTCCGCGTATTGCTTCCATTCGGCCAGATCGTCGGTCGGAATATCTGTTGCGAGCTCCACGTAGCGAAAGATCAAGTCATCCGGAATGGAAAGAGCCTTGCCATACATCTCCTGAGGGGCTTCCGTTATTCCGATGTAGTTGTCCAGCGACTTTGACATCTTCTGGACGCCGTCTGTACCCTCCAGAATGGGCAGTGTGATGCAGACCTGAGGTTCCTGCCCCACGGCTTCCTGGATGCTGCGACCAACGAGAAGGTTGAATTTTTGGTCGGTGCCCCCCAGTTCTATGTCGGACTCTAATTCGACGGAGTCCTGAGCCTGGGCCAGCGGATAAAGAAACTCGTGGACTGAGATGGGTTCGCCTGCTTTGTAGCGGTTCTCGAATTCGTCCCGCTCAAGCATCCTTGCGACGGTGTAATTGCCTGCGAGGCGAACCACGTCGGCGAAAGACATCTCGTTCAGCCAATCGCCGTTGTAGCGTATTTCCAGCTTATCGGCATCGGAATCGAGGACTTTTGTCGCCTGCTCAAAGTAGGAGCGACCATGTTCTCGCGTCTCTTCGAAGGTCAGAGAAGGGCGTGTCTTGCTCTTCCCGGACGGGTCGCCAATCATTGCCGTGAAGTCGCCGACAATGAGTACGGCCTTGTGGCCGAGGTCCTGAAACTGCCGAAGCTTCCTCAACACGACCGCGTGACCTAGATGGAGGTCCGGCCTCGATGGGTCGCAACCCAGCTTCACGGTGAGCTGCCGCCCTTCCTTTGCCGACACCTTCAGTTTCTCCACCAGCGCATCCTCCGGGAGTATTTCCGCTACACCACGACGTATGTGCTGGAGTTGTTCTTCTACGGGCGGGAAAGTCATGGTCGCTTGAAGTTTTCCGATCGGAAGGTTACAGACTGAGAGGCACAAGTTGAAAGGCGTAGACGCGAATCAGAAAACCTTTAACCTTCCAATCTGCGATCCCCACTAACGCTCCTTCATGACGCGATCCAGCCGACGCTTGGACTCACGATCTGCGATGTCGTGGCGCTTGTCATGCAGTTTCTTTCCACGACCCAGAGCGATCTCAACTTTGGCTCGGCCGTTGCTAAAGTAGATTTTCAGAGGAACAATCGTAAATCCCTTCTGCTCTGTCCCTTTGCGGAGTTTGTCAATCTCCTTTCTGTGCAGCAGAAGCCGCCTCGGCCGCGTTGGTTCGTGGTTTGCATACCCGCCCATCTCGTACGGATTGATATGCGCATTGAGGAGTTCGACGCCCTCGTTGGTGACTGCAACGTAGGCCTCCTGCAAACTCACCTTTCCTGCACGAAGCGATTTTACCTCAGAGCCAGTAAGCACCATTCCCGCCTCGAGCGGCTTCTCAAGCTGGTACTCGTGCCGCGCTTTGCGGTTGGTTACTACGATTTTGATACCAGGCGTTTCAGACAACGGAAGTGGAAGCAGATCTTATGTACAGGATAGCCTTTCTACAGCCTACTCGACGGGCTCGTTTTCGTCGTCGGGGACATTGATGAACGGTAGTGTCGGGAAGTCTTCTAACGCACCGTGGAAGTAGAAGTGTTTAATCAGTTCCTCAAGTCCATCCAGTGCGTAGCCATCCAGCGTGAATTGGTAGACCAGCTCACCGTCGACTCTCAACTCCTCCACATGCGTCGCTTCGCGGGCCGTTTCTCGAATCACTGCAGCGGTCTCTTCGTGAATCTCTCCTGCACGACCGGCAAACAATCCCCAGACCATGGGTCGCAACGTCAATTCCAGCCACTCCTGTCCTAGATCCAAGGTGACGTTTGCGGAAGGCACATCCGATGCCGTAATCAACACGGCATCATATTTCGATAGGCGATCGGCCACCGATTCCGACTGATCTATTGGCACGAATGAGGGCTTTCCTCCATAGTTCTCCTTCAGCACGATCTGGGAAAGCAAAACCTCCTGCGCGTAGCGCGGATCGAAAGCGACCGATTTGATCTGATCCAGTGGAGCCGATAGCACCAGCGCTTGAGATGGACCGCGCTCTCCTACCAAACCAACGCCTGGCAGCAGATCTACAAGGTCTTCCGCTCGTACCGCATCGAAGGTGGGAAGCAACGCGACATCAACAGAGCCTTCCAATAGTGCCCGTTTGGCATCGTAAGGTTCAATTTCAACGATCTCGCGAATGCCCGCTGATCCAGTGAGTACCGCAGCCAAAGCTCTGGCCGGTTCTGATGGCCACGTGGCTAGAATCATGGACGGCAGTGATGTCTGCTGATCTTAAACGTCAGCAGTGGCGCAAGCTACTTTGCGGTATCGCGGCGCTTCTCCTGAATACGCGCGGCTTTACCCCGCCGACCGCGGAGGTAGAATAGCTTCGCGCGCCGGACGCGCCCCTCACGGACTCGTTCAATTTTTGCAATACGCGGTGAATGGAGCGGGAATATGCGTTCAACGCCAACGCCGTTCGACACTTTTCGAACCATGAAGGTCTTGGAGGAGCCGGTTCCCTTGATGGAAATAACGACGCCATCAAACTTCTGGATACGCTCTTTCTCGCCCTCAATAACGCGAACGTGCACGCTGATGGAATCGCCCGCGGCAAACTCCGGAATATCATTGCGGAGCTGCGTGGCCTCGACGAGGTTCATCAGATCGGTAGACATGGTTCTATTCTCTTAAAAGTGTTGGAGTTGAGGCACCGCCGAGATCCAGCGCGAACACGTAGCCTTTAAGGTACGGATTCGGGTTAACCAAGAAGGCGCTTCGCGGCTTATTCGACGGATTCTTCGTGTTTTGGTGGAAGCAGGTCAGGGCGAAGACGCTGCGTCTTTTCCAATCGTTGCTCTTCCCGCCACGACAGGATTGCGTTGTGGTCGCCGGAGGTGAGCACAACCGGTACGCTCATCCCATTGAATTCAGGCGGACGTGTATACGCTGGTGCGTCCAACAAGCCATCTTGAAAAGAATCGGATAACGCCGAGTTAGCGTCGCCAATAACCCCGGGAATAAGCCTCGCTAGCGCATCAATGAGGACGAGCGCTGGAAGTTCTCCTCCAGAAAGGACGTAGTCTCCGATTGATATCTCACGGGTTACGAGCGTGTCCCGCACGCGTTGATCGATGCCCTTGTAATGTCCGGCGATCAGCAGCAGATTCTTGCTGAGAGAGAGTCGGTTGGCGAGCGGCTGATCTAGCGTTTCGCCATCGGGTGTGAGGTAGATAATCTCGTCGTACGGCTCGCCCAGATTCTCTTGCAGCGATTCAACGCATGCAAACAAAGGCTCAGGTCGAAGCACCATCCCACCTCCGCCACCATAAGGCAGGTCGTCTATCTGCCGATAGCTGCCGAGGCCCCAGTCGCGTAAATCGTGGACGTGGATTTCCACAAGGCCTTTCTCCTGCGCACGCTGCAGAATCGAGTGGTCTAGTGGACTCCGGACCAGGTTGGGAAGAACGGTGATGAGATCAATACGCACGGCTATTCTATCAAGCCTTCAGGTGGATTCACGACGATTCGCATTGCTTCGAGATCGACATCCGTAACGATCTCTGGCACATCGGGAATCAGCACATCTGCCTTCCCATTCCGCGAGACTAAGAGCAAGAGTTGGGCACCTTCCAAGACATCGCGAACTGTTCCGATGGCCTCTCCTCCCTCCCCGACGACCTCCATCCCGATCATATCATGAATGAACACTTCCCCTTCGCCTAGCGGCGGGAGGTCCGATTGGGCAGCGAAAACACTAAGGCGACTCAACTGCTCAACCTCTTCCCGAATCGAGATGTCCCTTAGTTTGAGGAGAACAATCGTTTTCCCTTTCAACATCTGAAAGCGAACGTTATCTACACTGTACTCCCGCGTCTGGCTGGCTGACGGGCCCACCATAACGCGCTCCAACGTACTGAAACGCTCCGGATCGTCCGTTTCAGGAAAAACCTTGATCTCTCCAGACACACCGTGAGCGCGCCCGAAGTACCCCATTAAAAGGAGGGTATCTGGCATGGGTGTTGGTGTTCGAGCGGAAGGGACACAGCGAGGGCAATCAACATTGCCCTCCCCGCTTCTCAATCGTTACTTAGCGCTCTTGATCTCTTCGATATAGGCTTTGAGACCATCTTTGTCGCCGGCAGCGAGAAATCCGGCCTGCTTGGACCAGGTCTCTTCATTGGCAGACGATGCGCTGATTCCACTCTCGTTGACAATGGTGCGGAGCGCTTCAAGCTCAAGCCCGGCCAGCTGTGTGAACGTCGTGATTTTGTGCTCGTTCAGCAATGCCGAGAACTTGGGTCCGATTCCGAGAACCTTCGTGAGCTTATCTGGCTCAGCCGAAGCTTCAACCGCGACAGGCTCTTCGGCAGGAGCTTCTTCAGCGACAGGTTCCTCAACCGGCGCTTCCTCAGCAACAGGCTCTTCGGCTACCTCTGCTTCGGGAGCAGCTTCTTCTTCAGCCGCAGGCTCTTCAACCTCAGCTGCTTCCACAGGCGCGCCTTCCTCTACCATTTCCGCAGCTTCGGCTTCGGGTTCCGAAATCGGCTCAGAATCAACAGGTTCTGCCTCAGCAATCGCCTCCTGTGCTTCCTCGGCTACGACAGGAGCTTCTCCGGCTGCGTCTTCGACGACTTCGGATTCAGGAGCGGCTTCTTCAACTACTTCCTCGGCTACAGCTTCGGCAGCGGCTTCTTCAGCCGGAGCTTCTTCCGTCTCAGTTGCCCCTTCGGGAGCAGCTTCTAGTCCAGCAACATCGGCCGATGCCTCGGCACGTTCCGCACGCTCGGCGTCCTCCGCTGCCTGGCGCTGCTTCTCAAGCTCTGCTTCACGCTCTGCACGTTTCTTCGCCATCTCGGCCGCTTTCTCGGCTGCAACAGCTCGCTCTTTCTCTAGCCGCTCAGCCCGCAATTCAGCCTTCGTCCTTTTAACGGGCACCTTTGCGGCGCGGGCAGCAAGGAACTCGGTTACGGCCTGCTCAATTTCCTCTTCCGTCTTTCCCTTGCGATGGAGGTGCAGACGCAGCATCACGCCCTGCTCGCTGAGCAAGTTGCGGACTGTGTGCGATGGTTGTGCGCCTTCGCGAAGCCAGTACAGAATCCGATCCTCGTTAAAACGAATCGCGCCGTCTTCGATGAGTGGCTCGTAACGGCCGAGGTCTTCGATGTAACGGCCATCGCGAGGGCTACGCGCGTCGGCTGCAACGAGCGCAAAAATTGGGAGCTGCTTGCGTCCCATCCGGCGAAAGCGAAGTTTGACTGCCATGTTCTTGGTTTGTGGTTGTAGAAAAGTGGTGTGAAAGTCGCGAGTTAGTTCTGGAGCCCCATGAGTGAGCCCATGTCGACGTTGCGGCCTTTTTTGGTGAGCCGCGTCATCGTCTTCATCATCTTCTTCATCTCGCGAAACTGCTTGAGAAGCTGGTTCACGTCCTGCACCTTCAGCCCTGCGCCCTTGGCGATGCGCTGGCGGCGGCTGCCGTTGATGAGTTCGGGCTTCTTACGCTCGGCGGGCGTCATGGATTGGATTAGCGCTTCGATGTGGACGAATGCGTCGTCCTGTACATCTATGTCCTTGACGGCTTTGCCGACGCCGGGGATCATGCCCAGAAGGTCTTTCATCGACCCCATCTTCTTGATTCGCTGGAGCTGGTCGTAGAAGTCTTCGAGGTCGAATGTGGCTCCCTGCAGCTTCTTCTGCAGCTTTTCGGCCTCTTCCTCGTCGAACTGTTCTTGCGCCTTCTCGACAAACGACACGATGTCGCCCATGCCGAGGATGCGCTGCGCCATACGGTCTGGGTGGAACTCCGTCAGCGCGTCCATCTTCTCGCCTGTGGAGGCGAACTTGATCGGCTTCTCTACTACCGAGCGGATCGAAAGCGCCGCACCACCGCGCGTATCACCATCGAGCTTGGTGAGGACCACGCCATCGATGTCGAGTTGCAGGTTGAACTCGCGCGCCGTGTTGACTGCGTCCTGGCCAGTCATCGAGTCCACGACGAAGAGGATTTCGTCGGGATCGGTGGCTTCCTTGATCGCCACAACTTCGGCCATCATCTGTTCGTCAACGTGCAGGCGACC
>JAHEJB010000133.1 GCA_024639085.1 Rubricoccaceae bacterium
TCGTAACGCTTAGGCCATCTGGAACCACGAGATCAACAGGGTAGGAATCCGGAGCGAGGTACAGGAAGCTTGTCGAAAAAACTCCGTCGTCGTCCGCGTCGGCGAACGGCATGGAGAGAAGATCGCCCGACTTGTCAAGCTCTGCGGCAAAATCGCCTAGCGTAAACCCGTCCGGAAGGACAACCCCGTCGGCCAGGGCGAGTGAGATCTCCGCGCCACCTGTAAATGCAAGGTCCGTGGCATGGACGACAGGGTGCATCACCCACATCCCGCTGTTGCCGGCCTGGTGCCCGAAGCTCTCAGACACGTTGAAGTCGATCAAGACGATGTTCTGATCGCCCTCGATCTGTGCTGCTTCACTTGGCAAAGTAATTTTCAGGCCGCTGCTCGAGTACGACGGCATCTGGAGGCGCCCGTCGGCGTCCACATTTTGCTCAGAAGCGTAGGCATCTGAAGAGGCGTAGATCGATGATGTTCCGTCGTCGTTTTCAACCTCAATGTATCCTCCGCTGATCACCAGGCGGAGCTGATGGTAGGTGCCTTCCGGTACGGTTTCGTCATCGACCAACGCAAGGACCTCGTTCTGCAGCGTAAGAAGATCTACCGTGACGGGGTCATCGCTGAGAATGGTTCTGCCACCCTCAGGGTCATCATCGCCATTGCCGGATTGTAGATACACCTGCTCTATCGTTACTACGGCACTGAGAAAGTCGCCGGGTGCGTCCGTGAGAAGCACACGCAGTGACGCGTCGCCGGTACCGGTATTGTCACAGGCGCCAAGCACGAGGACCAGGGCGGCAAGGAGAAGCGTGATTTGTGAGCGCATAGTTTAGAATCGCTGAATCGTGAAGAAGTGAAAGGAAGGCACGCGGAACTACCCCCGAACCTTATTCAGGATCGTCACCTAGGGGATCCCACAGAAGTGCACCGTCATATTGTAACGTTGTCGGTTGCTGAGCCGAGGATATTTGGCTAAAGGTCACACACGTGTGCAATTGGGGCAATCCTTTTCATACCAATTGCAACGTTTTGGCTGGGTATTCGGTGCCCCAGGCGAGGCCGCGGAGGCAGCGGGTGTAGGGCATAGCGTCAGATTGGAAAGAAAATAGATTTGTATTGGTTGTGCTTAAAGCTATGGCTCTACAAACCCCTTCGGTAGGTCAGTCAATGGAGGACATCAGAACGCAGATATTCACACGCGATAACTCCGTGTCACATATTTTTGTTGATCTCTCACCAAACAATGTGTCCCATATCCATGAAACGCTTATCTCTTCTTACTCTGGCCGTATTGTTTGCCTGCGCGCCAATCGTCCAGGCTCAGGTCATGCCCGTGACTGCTTCCTCAGCCGCGGCTCTAGCCCACTTCGAACAAGGCCTGGCTCGAATGGACAACGTCGACTTTGTCGGCGCCCGCGAGCACTTTGCTGCAGCCGTCGTCGCTGACCCGAACTTCGGGCTGGCAATCTTGTACGAGGCCGTTGCATCCCCCGCTGCCGCCCGAGAGGCGTTGATGCGTCGGGCTTCCGCCGCAAACATTTCAGACGGCGAGCACAAGTTCATTGATGCATACGCAGCACAATTGGCGGGTGACCGCGACGAACAAATCCGTTTACTTAGCACGCTCGCGGAAGAGTTTCCCGACGACCCGCGCATTCCCCAAACGTTGGGCGTCACCTACTACAACCTCGAGCGCTACGATGAAGCCGTGGCTGCCATGCGGCAGGCAGTTGCTATCGACGACGAATTCGCGGGAGCCTACAACATGCTGGGCTATGCGGCGATGGAAGCGGGCGACGATGACCTTGCTGAGAGCGCCTTCCGGAATTACATCCGCCTAGCGCCCAACGAGGCCAATCCGCATGATTCGCTGGGCGAGTTCTACATGGTTCGCGGTCGAAACGATGAGGCCAAGCAGCATTTCGAAATGGCGCTTGAAATCGACCCGGACTTCACCGTGAGCGCGAACAACCTCGCGCGAATTGCGATTGAGCGGCAGAATGATCGCTTCGAACGGGCGGTGGCAGATGGCGATGGGGACGCGCTGGCAGAGCTCTACACAAACACTGGCCGGCTCCTTCCGCCCAACGAAGCTGCTGTCAACGGCAAAGATGCCATTCGCGACTACTGGTCTGGTTTCGTCGCCAACTCTGGGATTAACGGAATTGAACTCACGAATTCCGAGTTCTACTTCGCAGATGGTTTGGTGACGGAGATCGGCGCGTGGGCAGTCAGCGTTGACGGAGAGGTTGTCGACTCGGGCAGAGCCATGCTGGTGTGGGGACAGGTGGGCGATGAGTGGCTGATGCATCGGGATATGTGGAGCTCCGAGCGCCCTGCGATGACCTCAGCGGGCAACTAGGTTGTATCGGAGGGCGGGCACTCAATCTGCCCTCCGGCTCTGTTCTTTCCACCTAACGCCAACCATCCCTTCAGAGTTATGCCGCGCTTACATCTAATCGCCTTCCTGGTCGCCGCATTGAGCACGCCGGTTCTGGCACAGAACCAGACCGACGCCGACCGTGCAGCCATTCGGGCTATCAGCGACGCCTGGGAAGACGCTGCCCGAACTGGCGATCCCGACGCGGTCACAGCGCTCTACACCGAGGATGGCATCATCCAACCGGCAGGCGAACCGCCCGTTCGCGGTCGTGAGGCCCTGGCCGCCTACTTCGCAGACGGATTCAGAGAACCGTTTGACATCACGCTCACGACCGACTTCGTCGTCATCTCGGACGCACGAGACATGGCTTACGAGTTCGGCACTTCGTTCGAGGGCCAGGGCAAGTTCATGGTCGTCTACCGCCGGGTCGACGGCCAATGGCTTATCGCGGCTGACTCGTGGAGCTGGAATTCGCCGCGAGCGGCCTCAAATGACTGATTTTCATAAAGTGCATTCCTCCACTACCACGGGGAGGCAGGTTGCGGTGAGGGGCAATCGGCTCGTCATCCAGTCCTCCTGTCCGGGCACCCAGGCAACCGCCATCGGTCAACCCTGACTCCTCATCTCCTAAAGAGAAACTCTCTGAGTTCAACCTCAACAGTCAACACCACGGCACACTTTGACCTGATTCTTACCTTTACCCCGCGTTGAGTCAAGGCTCTGCCCCTCAAATAACCACCCCAACGAGGTAATTCCATGGCAACATTGATCGTATTTCACGAGGTCGAGAACGGAGATCGCTGGGCGGGAGCCTGGCATGGCGGGGCCGGAAGCCGGCAAGAGATGTTTGGCAAGGTCGGGGTTACGGCCCGCACCTTCCGAGATCCGGAGAACGCAAACTCGACGGGGCTCATCTTTGACGTCCCGGATATGAATCGATTCCAGTCTCTGCTGGCCTCCGATGAGGGCGTACAAGCCATGGCGGAGGACGGACTGAAGGTCGAGACTATGCGCATCCTAAGCGAATTCACCCCATAAGTGGATAGAGGGGCTGCAGGTCGCGAGGAGGCAAAGCCCCGCGGCCCGAAGCCTCTGCGATGGCGCCGTTTGAGAAATTGACTTCGGGTCTAATACAGATCGCATGCGAGAGTGACCAGTAGTCCCATTTTCCGTTAGCGGAACCATTCTCGCTAAGTACGCCAAGACGTTCGCGTCTAAGTCTGCAGTGTAACCGGTGGGAGTTTAGTGTGTTCGCTGCACGTGGTCACACAATGGCTGCCTTGGTTCGTAACATCGAGTATAAAAACGAACTCAAGCGCACCTAGTGAACGTCGTCATCATAGGCGGAGGCCCTGCGGGTCTATTCCTCTCAATTCTGCTCAAGAAAGCCCGTTCGGACTGGCCGGTTACGGTTTGCGAGCAGAATCCGCGCGGCAATACGTTTGGCTGGGGGATTGTCTTTTCCGACGGCACCATGGAAAACCTCGCCGCAACCGACGAAGAAGTTGCCAGTCTTACGCAGGAGTCGCTGGCGCACTGGGATGATATTGAAGTGCATTTCAAAGGGCGTGTGATGCGCTCGTCGGGGCACGGATTCATCGGCGTCGGAAGGCATCGGTTCATCGAAATCCTTACCAATCGTGCTGAAGAGCTGGGCGTTCAACTTTGCTTCGACCACCGGGTCATCGATCCAGTCGATTTTCCTGACGCCGACCTAATCGTCGGTGCTGACGGAGTTAGCAGTGTGGTCCGTAATGCAATGCCTGAGGCATTCGGTGCCGATATCACGGCGTGGAATAACCGATTCGTGTGGCTCGGAACCCACCGTCCTTTCCCAGCCTTCACCTTCTTCTTTGAGGAAACAGAGCACGGCTGGTTCCAGGCGCACTGCTACCCATTCTCGGACGACACGAGCACGTTCATTGTCGAGTGCCCGGAAGAAACGTGGCGGGCATCAGGACTCGACACGATGAGCAAAGAGGACGGCATCGCCTTCTGCGAAAGCCTTTTCGCGCAGCATCTCGACGGTCACAAGCTCCTCGATAACAGTCCACATCTGAAAGGGCCAGAGATGTGGCTCACGTTCCCAAAAATCAACAACGCAAATTGGCACAGTGGCAATGTGGTTTTGCTGGGAGACGCATCAGCTACAGCCCATTTCTCAATTGGTAGCGGAACAAAGTTGGGCTTGGAAAGCGCTATTGTCCTGGCAAAAGGACTGACGAATCGGGAGGAGGGAGCATCTCTCGAAACTGTGTTGGCGGAGTACGAAGAAGTGCGCCGCGTTGAAGTCCTCAAGCTTCAGAACGCCGCTCGTAATTCTACCGAGTGGTTTGAAAGCGTGGCGCTTCGCTGCGGGATGGAGCCCGAGCAGTTTGCGTACAGCCTGTTGACACGGAGCCAGCGTGTCAGCCACGAAAATCTTCGTCTACGGGACAAGACATGGCTGGAAGGCTATGAAAAGTGGCTGTCGGAGGAGTTAACGGAAACGAAGCACAAGGAGGCCATCCCGCCGATGTTCCTCCCTTTTCAGCTACGTGAGTTGGAGTTGCCCAACCGCATCGCCGTCTCACCCATGGCTATGTACTCGGCGGACGACGGTGTCGTGAACGACTTCCACCTTGTACATCTGGGAGCGAGGGCACTGGGCGGAGCCGGACTCGTCTTCACCGAGATGACCTGTGTCTCGCCCGAAGCGCGAATCACGCCGGGCTGTGCAGGGCTCTGGAATGATGAGCAGACCGAAGCCTACAGACGGATCGTGGAGTTCGTACACGAAAACTCACCAGCGATAATTGCCCTTCAACTCGGCCACGCGGGCCGGAAGGGATCCTGTAAGCGCCCTTTTGAAGCCACGGGCAACGACAACGAGCAGCTCGACGATGGCAACTGGCCATTGATCGCGCCGTCACCATTGCCGTATCTCCCCCACAATCAGGTACCGAGGGAGATGACCCGTGCAGATATGGGGCAGGTTCGTGATGAGTTCGTCGCCGCTACGAAACGGGCAGTCGATGCAGGGTTCGACCTGCTCGAACTCCACTGCGCGCACGGCTACCTGCTTTCCAGTTTCCTTTCGCCACTCACCAACCAGCGAACAGACGAGTATGGAGGCACACTTGAAAACCGCCTCCGATTTCCGTTGGAACTGTTCGACGCAATTCGAGCAGCGTGGCCCGAAGACAAACCTATATCCGTGCGCATTTCCGCGACGGACTGGATTGAGGGTGGCACAACGCTCGACGACTCGGTGGTCATAGCCGCTGCCTTTGCTGAACAGGGTGCCGATGTTGTTGATGTTTCCACAGGGCAGGTCTCGCCCGACCAGCAACCTGTCTACGGCCGCATGTATCAGACACCGTTCGCCGAACGCATCCGCCTGGAAGCTGAAGTCGCCGTTATGGCCGTGGGGAATATCTACGAGCCCGATCACGTCAACTCGATCCTAGCCTCCGGTCGCGCTGATCTGTGCCTTCTTGCGCGTCCGCATCTCGCGGATCCCCAGTGGACGCTCCGTGCCGCCGCCGATCTTGGTTACGCTGGCCAGTGGTGGCCTCCCCAGTACCTTTCTGCCAAGACACAGCTTGAGCGTATTCTCGAACGACAGAAGGCGATGATTTGAGAGTTCAACTTCCCGATACGGCTACCTCCGCGAACGCAGGGCTTCATCGCCCCCTTCTGATCATTCTAATCACAGTTTTTCTATCTGGGTGCCCGATGACGCAAGAAAGAGCAATCTTCGATAATGATCTCGAAGAATGGCGTAATCAGCGCTACACAGATCTCCGTGAGCCGGATGGCTACCTGAGTCTCGCCGGACTTTACTGGTTGGAAGATGGCGAACATTCTTTCGGTTCTGATTCGTCGAACAACCTCATTTTCCCCGAGAGCGCTCCTTCGAACTTGGGATCATTCATTGTTCGGGACAGCACGGTAACCATGCGCATCGTCGACGATGTGGATGTACTAGTCGACAGTTCCAGCGTCAAAGAGCATGTGATGATTGATGACTCGGATGCAAGTCCGACGATCGCACATCTTGGATCATTGAACTGGCATGTCATTAATCGAAGTCGCGGATTGGCAATTCGTTTGATGGATACCGAGAGCGAGGCGCGTCGCAACTTCGCCGGCATCGATTATTTCCGCCCCGACATGGCCTGGCGCATCGAAGGACGTTTCGCGCCGTACGATCCGCCTCTTGAAATCGACATGCCATCCATTACAGGCGTGGACGAGAAAGACACTGTTCCAGGAGCGGTTCTGTTTGAAGTTGGAGGCACGGAGTTCCGCCTTGACGTTACCGGCC
>JAHEJB010000134.1 GCA_024639085.1 Rubricoccaceae bacterium
CCTTTCCATGCTCAACATCAATCGCATTCTCGTCCCATTCGACTTCTCGGAATTCGCCGATGGCGCATTGCTGCACGCTCAGGAATTGGCACGAGTACACAATGCAACGATTGATGTGCTGTATGTACTAGAAATAATTGCTACGCCAACTATTGACAAAAGGGGCCACATCAAACTGCGCACGGACAACGATCCGTCGGTTTTGGAGCCGTCTCACCGAGCCTTAGAGCAGCGATTGAAGACCCTCGGTGTGAAGGCAACCGCTCACGTAGCGCGTGGTTCGACGGTGGAGGAGATCAAACAATTCGTTGCGAAGCACGAGGTTGATTTGGTTGTGATTGGGTCTCACGGCATCACAGGAGTGCGTGCTCGGCTCCTTGGAAGTATTTCGCGGGGCGTGCTCGAAGATGTGAGTTGTCCCGTATTGCTACTAAAAAGCCACGGAAAGTCACTATTGGTTGATAGGGCGTAGCCGCTGCTCAATGTGATGAAGCCTGGATTATCTAGCGTCAGGCCAAACCTCGCAAGCATCATAGAGTTATACGCATAGGGTGGCACTACTTCCGCTGGCAGCAAGCCTGCACCTGGGAGGGAGAGCTTAATCATACTCCTCAAGCGGAGTCTCGCTCAACTGCTGGGGGAGTCACTATCTCTTACGATTCCTGTTATCCCAACCGAGAGCATCATGTTCAACTTCAATCGACTAAGGGCCGACGACAAACTCAAACCGCGTGGGTTGATTAATAGTCAAAAGGACGCCGACGAAGTGAATGCTTCCAGACAGCCCTCGCATAAACCTGCAACCGAAGGACGCAAGAAGATCTTCCACGGTCTTCCAGACTTGGACGAGGCTGCCCGGAATTCATTGGCTCGTCGGGGCCATCACCCGTTCGAGCGTCAGGGCCGATAACGAAGCACAAGGCACTTGGCACCAGAGCCACGCAGTAGGTGGAGAGCGATAAATCCCCACACCCTACAAGAACCTCATTTCCATGCTAGAATTCATTTCCACATCCAACCATGTCGTCGCGTTCCGGATCTCCGGCAAGGTCACTGCAGAAGAGTTCGAGAGAATCATTGGGGCGCTCGACGAGACAATCGACCAACGCGGCTCCGCCGCCATCTACGTTGAGATCCTCGACATTGCCGGGATGACGCTCAAGGCTTTCTTGAAAGACATTCGCTATGGCTTCCGCCAAATCGGGCACCTCGAACGGTTTACACGTAGCGCGGTGGTTACTGACAGGAAGTGGCTTCAGACAGTCGCAGACTGGGAAGGCAAGCTTTTTCCTGGCATTGAAGTTCGCGGATTTGAGCAGGATGCAAGCGACGAAGCAATGCAGTGGGTCGCTGAACCCGTTCAACCGCCAACGCCTATGCTCATTTCCATCAACAGCTCCAAGCCCAATATTCTTGCATACAAGTTGATCGGAACGATTACGGGCCACGATGTTCGGAGGATAGATGTTGAGCTGGAAGAGGCCTACGTGCACCACGAAACCATCAATCTATTGCTTCGCATCGAGAAGCTTTCGGGCTTCCGGCCGAGCATTTTTGGGGAGCACATTGTGGCACTTAAACGAAAAGCACTCAAGCATGTAAATCGCTATGCGGTGGTCGGTGGACCAGACTGGTTAGAAAATGTCATCGAGTTTCTCAATCCGTTATTCAGTACAGATATCCGTCATTTCGATCTCGATGACGAGCATGAAGCATGGCGCTGGCTTGAGGAAGTCCCGGCTCTTTCTACACCTGCAGTCGCTGCGAATGTCGTTTGACGGAATTCGACGACCCAACAGACGGCAGAGATGCAGTTGGATCTCGTCAGGATCTTCTTCGTAGGCCGGGGGATGCTCTTATTCCTGCCGTGCCCGTAGAGACCACAACTCGAACTTCCGAAGAGGCAGCGAGTGATCTTGTCCAGTTAGCTGGCTCGCATGGAGTCGCCGCCGCCCCCAAGAACGGCCTATCGCCTTCAGCGCCAATGTCGCACATGGATCGTCACCACGGCGGTTTCACCGTGCACAGAGTAGAGGCCGCCTTTGTCGTCATCGCCTTTGTTGGGATGGCGCTGGGGTTGGTGTCCGATTGGCTCACGTGGAACCCTGCAGTTCGGTGGACAGGTTACGGTGCCGCGTACCTGTTTGGAGGTTGGTTCGGTGCGCGTGGCGGACTTGACGCTATTCGTCATCTCCAAGTCGATATCGACCTGTTGATGATCCTTGCCGCGATTGGCGCACTGGTCATTGGCGCGCCTTTCGAAGGCGCGATGCTGCTTTTCCTTTTCTCACTTTCCAACGTTCTCCAGCATTATGCGATAGGACGCTCGCGCTCTGCTATTCAATCCTTGATGGTTCTGCGGCCGGAATCCGCGCGCATCTTCCAAGACGGGAACTGGGTCGAGATCGGTATTGCGAAGGTTGTCGTTGGAGACCGGTTTCTGGTAGTACCCGGCGATCGTCTACCGCTCGATGGTGTTGTAGTGCGAGGTCAGAGTTCGGTGGACCAGTCTACGTTGACAGGTGAATCTGTGCCGGTGTCTAAGGAGGTTGGAGATGTCGTGTTTGGCGGCACGATCAACGGCGGCGGTACGCTGGAAGTACGCGTAACTAAACGATCGGATGAGAGCGCCATCGCTCGCCTCATCCAGATGGTAGAGGAAGCGCAGAGCGAAAAAGCCGAAACCCAGCGCATCATCGATCGCCTCGAGCAGCCGTATGTGCTAGGCGTTCTTGGCCTCACGTTAGTGGCTATCGCGTTGCCCATTCTTGCGTTGGGTCAAGCATTTGAGCCCGTCTTCTACCGCGCGATGACGTTGATGGTCGCGGCAAGTCCATGTGCGCTTGTCATTTCAACTCCAGCAGCTGTGCTTTCGGCTATTGCGGCAGCAGCTCGGTCCGGTGTGCTTTTCAAGGGCGGTGTCCACGTTGAGGAAATGGCGACGGTACGTGTGGTTGCCTTCGATAAGACGGGAACGCTGACCGAAGGGCGCTCGCGTTTGACGGATCTCGTCGTTCTTGATGATGGAATAAGCGAAGCTGAGTTGCTGGCTCGGATTGCGTCAGTACAGGCCCGAAGCGAACATCATCTCGCCGAAGCCACCGTGAAGGCAGCTGAATTACAAGATCTGGCGTTGTCTCCTGTAGACGAGTTTCAGGCCTTGGCAGGGCAGGGTGTTACTGGCACCGTAAATGGGGAGCGCATCTTCATCGGCAACGACCGACTGTTTGCAGAAGTGGATGTCTCGGGCGCACAGAAAGCTGAAGAGGCCGTCCAACAACTTGTGAAGGAAGCAAAAACCGCCGTCGTGATTGCTCGGGAGAGAGGGGACACAGAAGGCCGATCTCCGGAGTTTCTAGGTGTTGCCGCATTTGCAGATAGTCTCCGATCGAACGCGTCGGAGGTTATCCGTGAGTTAAGATCGATCGGGATTACGCGTGTCGAAATGATAACAGGCGACAACGAGGAAGTAGCCACTGCAATCGCAAAGGAGGCGGACGTAGATGCGTTTCACGCTGAGGTGTTGCCCGGAGATAAGGTGGATCTCGTCAAAGGACTTCGCGAGCAGCATGGAGCTGTTGCATTTGTTGGAGATGGCATCAACGATGCTCCCGCGCTGGCCGCGGCCACGGTGGGCATTGCCATGGGCGGCGCGGGCACGGATGTGGCGCTCGAAACGGCGGATGTGGTTCTGATGGGCGACGATCTGTCGAAGCTTCCCTATGCATTGGAACTCAGCCGAAGAACGCGCCGGACGCTCATAGCAAACCTCGCCTTTTCGCTTGGCATGATCGTCGTGATGGTTGCATCCATCTTGTCCATTGGACTCGCACTCCCGCTAGCCGTGATCGGTCACGAGGGAAGCACAGTGCTGGTTTCCCTCAACGGACTCCGGCTCCTGGCCTTCCGCTCACGGTAGACGAACACCGGAGGATTGACTGTTATTTCAGAAGATAATGGATTGCCCGTCAACGATTCTGGGTAAGGCCGCAGGCTAGGGAAGGACATGTCCTCTCATACCTGTGCACGCGATCGCAGCAGCTTGAAGATGCGTGTTGGGACAAGATCCGACACGTCTCACAATCCCTTTCCCCAATCCCCTACGACGATGAACCAGTTAGTTCGCTTTCGTCCGTTCCGTGACTTCGGAACCCTACAGAATGAGATAGAGCGTCTTTTTGACCGTTTCAACGGCGACGAAGATGCCGTTTCAGCTGTTTGGGCACCGCGAATGGACGTTTCTGAAACCGAAAGCGCCTTTAACGTCCGGGTCGACATTCCCGGCGTATTTGAGCAAGACCTCAATGTGGAGTTTGGCGACGACCAACTGACAATCAGTGGCGAGCGCAAGACCGAAACCAAAGAAGAGAACGAGGGCTTCCTTCGACAGGAACGCACGTACGGTTCCTTCTATCGAGCATTCACGCTCCCTCGGAGTGTTGATGGTGAAAACATCGAGGCCACGTTCGAGAACGGCGTACTCAACGTCACAATCCCCAAGACGGAAGAGGCCATGCCTCGTCGCATTGAGGTCGGTAAGTCGGTTGCAGAGCTCTCAGAGCACTCCTCCAACTAACCGTTGAAGCTCCGGGGCGATTCGTGGGCGAGTTGCCCCCGGAGTCTTCTGGTTAGTTAGCCAGATTGAATCCGCTCGGCCAATAACTACTCGGGAGGGCTCGCTACGTGCCGTTCCATTTTCTTCCCAGCCAGTGGCCAAGAGCGAAAACGGCCGTGTCAACCATCGCGTTTGGCACTACTTCAGGACCAGATGTTTTGAAGAAACGTTTCCCGCGTTCGTGGCGCTCAAATATCTGCTCAACCACCTCGTAGGCCACCGCGGTCGTGAGCGCCCAGCGTATTGGCACATCAATAAGTCCAAGCGCAAGGCCTGTCGAAAAGTGCACGACCGTCCACGGATCGACGCTCGCGCGGTTTTGGTCTGATTTCCTGGTAGCTAGAATCTTCATGGATGTTCGACGAATCGCCTCTGACGAATAAGGTTACGTAGCACCTTGAGTTCATGTGCAGTGTAGGACACCGAAAGGCTAGGCGTGGTTCGACCAAAATCGCGTAGGGGAATCCCCCACGCGGACGTTGGGGCATGCCTCCTACATATTGTCCTTACGGCAGCCGATACTTGTCAGGTTGAGACAACCCGATCCGAATGACTGCCCTCCTAGCCGTTGAATTTGAGCCAGAATCCAGTACGGCTGTCGCGCTTCACGCGCTACGCCATCCAGGGCTTGTCATCACATCGCTGGATGTAAGTGCCACCGATGCGGTTGCGGATGTGGAATTTGCCGACCATGAAGCCTTGGCCGATGCCGTGGAGGCGATTTGTAGTTGCTCATGTGTTCGCAGCAGTGTGGCCTTTCCCAGCGAAGCCTGAGTTTGCACCAGTGCCGACTTCTCGTGAATTGCTATTGCGAAATGGCTGGTTGCTTGCGCTTTTGGAGAGTTTCTTGGCATCTCGGCAGCGGCCGTCACGCTGACCCTGGCAACGAGCAATTTGGTCTAACCCGCTCAACCAGGTAGTGTATTTGCGATCTCGGAGCTACCATTGCCGCTGGAGTTTTTGAAGGGCTTGCGGTAGGCGGCTTGCAAGGGCGAGTGCTGCGCGCGGCAGTACCCACTGTCTCCTGGTGGGTGTGGACGCGAGCGACTGTCGTCGCGTCTTCACTTTGTTGGGTGGTAGGAATGGCTCCCACGTTGATGCTGTCTGCACCGAGAGCGAACCCGCAAGTTTTAGTATGTCGATCAGTCTGCAGGTCCTGGGCGGCGTAGGCGTAGGCCTCGTGTTTGGTGCCGTTCTGGGCGCCGCACAGGCTTTTGTACTCCTTCGGCACGTTCAGAATTCTGGAAGATGGATCCTGCCGAACGCGATTGGGTGGGGAGTGGCGCTTGGTTGGATATTCTTGGCAGCTTCCAGTACTCCTACGGGTGGCTCGCTTGGTCTGATCCTCATTATTGGGGCAGAAGCGGGATTGCTCAGTGGCCTGTCTATTGGGCTCGTAACTGGCTGCATCCTCAGACGCCTGGCTGAAACGATGTAGTGTCTTCGTGGGGGTTCACCTTACAGCTCGTGACAGGAGGGCATTACGAATGGCGGGGGTCCGTGCCGTCAATTAAGAGCTGTTGTAGTTAGGTTCTTGGGCGGATACGGTGTCACCCTCCTCCAGCCCATGACGGAAGCCGCAACGGCCTCGCTATCGAGTACTGCTCTCACAGCCGATGGCTCGCGATTCGAGATCTTCGCGTACGACGACAAGATTGTCCGACATTTTGTGCTCGCAACTATCCTCTGGGGATTTGTGGGAATGCTGGTTGGCGTCATCATTGCGTTGCAACTGCCCCTGCATGAGGCAAATCTGGGCCCGTACCTGACGTTTGGCAGACTTAGACCGCTGCACACGAACGCGGTGATTTTCGCGTTTGCGGGCAACGCCATCTTCGCAGCCATCTATTACTCAACACAGCGGTTGTGCAAGGCGCGGATGTTCTCGGACTTGATGAGCAAGGTCCATTTCTGGGGGTGGCAGGCCATCATCGTCTCTGCTGCAATCACGTTGCCACTGGGGATTACAACCTCCAAGGAATACGCTGAACTTGAGTGGCCTATCGACATAGCCATTGCTGTCGTCTGGGTGATTTTTGCGGTCAATTTCTTCGGCACAC
>JAHEJB010000135.1 GCA_024639085.1 Rubricoccaceae bacterium
GAATTGTTGCCGTTCATAGCCGAACTTCTCGCGGATGTTGAAGCGCTCGGTAGCTCTCCAACGGCTGTGGTTAATCTGCTCCGGCCTTTGGGACTCCCGCGCGCCACAATGTTGGACTTGGGGTGCGGCAAGGGTGCGATCTCGATTTGCGTCGCCCGCGAACTCGGATGGCACGCGCACGGCGTCGACGCATTTCAGCCATTCATCGATCATGCCAGGCAAACAGCTTCCGAAAGCGGTGTCGCGTCACTGTGTAAGTTCACTTGTGACGACATGCGAAACGTGGCTCGTTCCGCGCGAGGCTACGATGTTGTCATCTACGCCGCACATGGCCCGTTGCTTGATGCAGTGCCCTGCGTCGATATGCTCAGACAGTGCGTGCGCGCCGGAGGATACATACTGATCGACGATGGCTTTCTGCGCGAGAATGTCGAATCTATGCCAAAGGGATACGAATCCTACCTGCCGCACGCAGAAACGGTTAAGAAGATGACGGCACACGGCGATCGGCTGATCCAGGAAGAGGTGTATTCTGCTGAGGAGAGGAACAACATTGACCGACAGACAACGGCGTCGATTCGTGCGCGGGCCGAGGCGTTGGCCGCGCGCCATCCGGAGGCCGCCCAAATGTTCCTGGAGTACGTTCGAAATCAAGAAAGAGAGTGTCAGATCCTCTTGGATATACATGTGCCGGCCACCTGGATACTCCAGCGATCGTCTGTCACCGTATCGCGAGGGAAGTCCAACACCGTCATAAGACACCCTTGATCACATGGTCGCGGAAAAACCACCGTATTTCAAATTCCCATACGTTGTTCGGATAGCCCGAACCGTGGTCAAAAAACGTCCGAATCGGGTGTTGGGACAGACGGGCGAAATCGGCTGAATGTTACTGATTTTGCCCCAGCAAATCGATCGTATTGCGGGACACGATCGTTATTCTGCGTCGGGGACGCACCAACGATACGGCTTCGCCAACACACAAAAAAGTGCAATCGCAACGTAGCTTCTGTAGTAAACTATACAGCGCGTAATCGCGCAAGGCGAATTGCCCCGTCAATGACACATCTGCTTATCAATTCGGATACCTCAATCGTTCCTTGAAGGTAAAAGATGCCGTCGTTTCTCCACATCCGAACCGAGAAGTTCCCTATTCTTGTTGGAGAAGAGGACGAGATCGTCAATCCAGGAACGTTCGGTAAGTCATTCGCGCAATTCATAGAGACGACGCTGAAGAAGGCAGGTTTTGACGTTCCTTTCATCGTCTGCGAAGATTGGGGATGGTGGGTCGAGGTCAAGCTTCCAGCCAAGAGCATTGGTATCACCTGTTATCGAGACCAAGGCGAGAACACTGAATGCCACTTCGTGTGTTCGCCAAGCCCGGAGAAGGACAGGGTTTGGAATTGGTCGAAGTTTCGGTTCGTCGATATTGGCTCCGAGTTAGCCGCCATTCGAAAGGCTTTATGGGATGCGTTTGAAGCCGATCCTGAGATCGAGTTCCTCGGTGAATCCGACGAGATGCCATTGTTCGGAAACAGCGAACATGATGGCGCTGGATAACCGACAATCCGCTCCGACTCGACATGACGTTTTTTACTTTTACCCCTTTACCCTGTTGCGAGGCGTCGCTCCCGGTAGCCGGCGTTACTCCTCGCACGTTATGCATCTAAGGTGAACGGAAATGGGAGCATGGGGAGTTGGAATCCGTCAAGATGACTTCGTTTGCGACGTCGAGGGAGTATTTGAGTCAATCAGAACCGTGAGTTCGTTACTAATGTTTTTCAAGAACCTTTCGGCAACTCGACATCTCTCTTGAACTGTTGTGGTGGCTAAAACCGGTTTTGCATCCGGAACTGGCGCGGGCCATTCCGATTCGTTTGGAAAAGCTTCTTTGCCGTAGACAAAATAGAAATTGGCTTGCTGGCCAAATCGTTTCTTCAAATTCACCAGGCCCTCAAACTGAGCGCGAAGTCCCATTCACGTGTAGCTTCCAAACGCGAGAATAACAGGGCGACCGACGGCAAGCGATGTAAAAGAAACCCGTATATTCGTATCGTTGGCCGACCCGATTTCATCAACGATATCGTCAAGTAAGCAAGCCTCAAAATCCGGCGCCTTGTCCCCGACGCTTGGCCCGCGATCGTCTTTGCCGTTTAGACCAACACCGGAATCGGCGAAACTAACGTCCTTTTGTGATTGAGCCAGCCACGGGTATCGGTCTGGAAATTCCGGTGCGATTCGTTCGGCCGGAATTGGTTTGCCGAGTGCAAAAGAAAAACCGATTGGCTTCTCAGACCAATCATCGGGAGTCCGACCGACGTAGGCACCGCCAAAACGCGTTGCGCTGGCGATCATGTCAAATTTGGTAAACCGTTTCGAGCCAAGATCAAAGACTGCATCTCCAAGAATCTCGGTTTTGAGACCGCGATACTTGGGAATATCGTCGTACCTGGGCATGTTCGAAACAAAAGCCTGGGCGTCCCTGGTTTTTGTGGCCGTCGTCCCTGTGATCTGAAATCCAATCTCTTTGTCGGTCACTTCGCGAACACTGAAACTCAACGCGGCATCTTCAACTTCTGAGTCTCGAAACGGCTTGGTAAACCCGTCGACCAGACCTTTATCGAGCAATGCAAGTGCCGCGATCCGATCGGCAACTCTGGTTGGTACGGCATGCTGCGATCCGCGCTCCAGTCGCTGCGGCAACATCGACTGAACTTCATCCTGGCTAAACCAAATGTAATACCGATGCCAACGGGTGATGCGCTCCCCATCAAGACTGGATTCGGGCAAGTCTCGAGAGGTTACTCTTAAAACCAAACCATCTTCCGGATAATGGTCCTCAGGCCGATTGAACTTGGTCATGTCAACCAGTTCACTCTTGGGTTCAAAACGATCGTCAATCGCTAATTTCTCCCAAGCACTCAGTCCATCGCGAAGCAAAGCGACAACTTTTTTGGCTTCGTAGCAAGTTGACGAGGCCAACAAGCGACCGCTGGGCGTCGCAAGAAAGACGCCTTGGTGACCAGGGTGTTTTTTCTTTTGACTAAAAACTGTCTGAAAGAATTTCGCGTCCGATGAATTGCCTTTCCGCAGATTGTGGAGCTCGTCAGCAATGGAAACAAACCTCTTCGTCAGATCTTGAACTTCTCTATTCGACCAGACCAACTGCCTGGCTTTCACACCATTGATTCACGTACAACCAAGCGGATGGCCATTCATCACGTAAATTAAGAGCGGTTTTTCCGATTTGTGTGCCTCCCGAACCGCTTCTCCTAACTGGGAATACCAATTGATATCCAGAAACGCCGATTCATCGGCTGTTGGTTCAATGGCCTCCCGGTAATCGGCCAACGATTCAAGACTGAGTTGCGGTAGCTGAGCCCGCACGCTTGGAAGAAAACAAAACGTGCCAATGATTAACAGCATTGCTCTCAACTTACACATTCGCATGTCGTTTTCTCCAAGGCTTAATGCGCGGACGTGACCCTCACAAGTCTAACCAAAATGTGCATCACTTGCTAACTGCCGCGAACTGGATCGACGCTGACAACTTCGTCTTCCATGTGACAAACGACTTGTGACGAGTTTGCAAATTCAACCAGAATTGGAGACGCATAGTCTGCTCTAAAACGATGGTTAGCCCATGATATGTTACCGTTTTCAACATCGAGGGCGACGATCGCCGCGTCTTGGGCACCTATCGGAAAAATAATCTTGCCATCGACTAATAAGGGACTCTCACCATCGTGCTTTTTCAGGACGATTTGAAACAATGGAATCCTGCGGCACGGCAAACACGTTGTCAATCGAAAGAATCGATACTAAAACGTAAATTTAGATGCTGGTTGTTTCATTCATTCGTTCGAATCTGCCCAGAAAATAATCTACTTTTCCAACGGGCCAAGCCGGGGACACTTTAAACCGCTCCAATCGAGCTCTTTCACATTTCCGTCAGCGATCATGACTTTTACCGTCGCATAATCTTGCGGTGAAAAGAACGTCGTTTCGGATAGCGGTAACAAGATCCACTCGTCAGCAAACAAGACGCCGTCGCCTGCGCGGACGGGCATGGGCGAACCGGCTATGTTGTACCGTCCCGCGTATCGTTCAAGCACGTCGGCAGGAAGATTGACAAACTTCGGTTTCGGAGGGACTGAGAGAGCATCTGCCTCAGCCAGGGGAGCAATGTAATTGTCAATTTTTTTTTTGATAAATCGGGCAACGAAGAATCTTGCCCAACCAACGGAACCATAGCCAGGAAGAAAACCGATAGACTGGCGATGAAGTTGTTTTGCATGAATTCGCCTTCACATTTTCTTATGGATAAAACTACCGATAAAATCTCAGGGAAAATTCCGACATGGGCGCTTCGTCAAACAACTCGATTGCGATTTCCAATGTTTTTCGGGCGTACTTTTTTGCTTCCGTCCGTCCCTTTTCTTTGACCAAGTCCCAATAGAGCAGCAAAGCGGTGTCGGCAAGTGCCGAGTCGGTTACCGCGTCATTGTTCGAATTTGATTTTAGCAACGAGTGGAATCCTTCCTTGGCCTGCTCAAAATTGCCGGCGTAAATCAATTCAACAGGCGTCACGTGATCGGGATTGCATCGCGTGTACGTCTGCTTTTTTCCGTCAGGAAAGATCAATTGAATCTGCTGGCTGTCGCTTAATTCAACTTCAAGCCCCACGATCTCGGTCTTGTATCTTTCGCCCAGTTTGGGATACAGCGGTGTGGAAAAGAACTTGCCGATCTCCATTCGAAGACCATTGTCCTTTTTCGAAAGTGTGAGCACCTTGCCGGCGGAGTAGGTGTATCGACCTGCCCAGGCAAACGCATTCTCCGGAGTCGGTTTCGCTTCCTCGGACTGGTAGTCTGTAGCATAGGTCAACAAAGGATCCTTGCCAGCCGCATAGTCAGCCCAAGTTGTCATGATTTGCTGGTCCAAGCCGATTGATTTCCGACAGTCGTCCGGGAACAAGGTCGAGTGAAAGATCCGGGACAGGTAAATTTCGATGCCGGTATCACCAAGTGGAAACTTGTCTGGGTCGCCCGGTGAAGCCGGATAGTCGCACGGCGGCTCTCCAACAATGATCGCCTTTGTCCGTTCTTCAATCTGCTCAAGGAAACCAATCGCCGCCGAAAATGTCTTGTAACCGGTCAAAATAAACAGCTTGCCGCGTTGATTCAAATTGGGCCGGTCCAGAACGCCCTGGATGATCGGAAGTGAATACTGAAATCCGCCGCCGCCGTTGTAACGAATGTCGATGACAAATTTATCAATGTCCAGTGAATCGACTTTGGACCACATCGCCGGTGCCCAGGTCCAAATCGACTGCTCGCCGCCCGCCGAGATTCGGTTGTATTTGAAGTAAAACGTTTTTTCCTCTGGCAGGTATTCGTACCAGAAGTCTTCATCAGCTCGCTGGCGGCAAAGGGGCAATGACTCGGCGAATTGATCGAACGTAACAAAAGTAGCGTTTTCGTATTGCTGGTCCTTCATACGTTTGAAATCGACATCCTTGGTCTCGCCGCTGTTCAAATGCAGTTTGAATTTCGCTTGGTCTTTGCTGTTTGCGATACCAAGTCCCTTCAGCAAGCCGGGTAGTTGCAAATAAGACGGCGACAGCTTCTTGAACCGCTCGTGATTCGCATGGGGAACGACAGTCAAAAGCTGTTGTTTCAGTTCGGCAAGTTCCGTTCCTTCCACCGATACGATTCTGGCGCCCAGAGTTTCCTTGTATTCGATAGACGTACGGACGATCCGAAGTTCTTCGCCAAACCATGCAGTCGTGATCGGAATATAGCCAAACAGCTTGTCACGCGAACCGGCAGCCATCCCGGAATGTCCGTCGCGAAGCGCGGCGAGGACCTTGAGCAATTCAACGTTCCGCTGTTCGTCGGTCAGGTTTTCGTTGGCAAGCCGCTTTTTCGCCCGGTCGACCACGGCTTCGTATTCGTTCTGGTTTTGTCGCCAAAACGGGCGAACATGTTTTTCTCGAATGAGATTGTCAAGATGTTCTACAAGATCTTGAACTTCCGTGTGCAGCGAGCCGGTTGTCGCTTTAGCTTTATGCTCTAACAATTCAGCTCGGAAATATGGCTGGCCTTCAGCACTAATGCCCGGCAGCCCGATCGATAGAACACTTGCGATCAACACCAACAGTCTCATGCGTAAATCCGATGGGGGAAGCATTATTTTTTTCCAGGAGGATGAATCGTCGATTTTATGTTTAGCGCAAGAGCTACGGAAAGATATTTTAGCTCTGATGTTCCGAATTGTTCAACGCAAGGTCTGGCAGCTTGTTTCCGACGAAAAGTGTGTGCGTCTGTATCAACTCGGTCACCAGATTCCTATCTGACCGAATCAAAAAAGTCCATTGCTTTGATGACTTCCAAATTGTCCCGTTCTTTGTCACCCTTGTTTGCTTCGCAACGTCCGCCAGGATGCGTCGAAAGAACCATTTCCGCGACAGCTCAAAACGAAATCCAACTTTCGGGTGATCGATCGTCGTGAACCTCCTCGGGATAGAGCAGATAAACAACGCATTTGCCGGATTTTTTAATCGCACTGCCCAAACGTCTCCAACATCCCTGCAGTAATTGATCATTTCGACGATTGACGAGTGGCCGTCAAACGTCCTGCCTTCCCCTGGATGGTTAACGTTTGTCCTTCAT
>JAHEJB010000031.1:0-11588 GCA_024639085.1 Rubricoccaceae bacterium
CGCTCAGAAGAACTCGCCGACGCCATTTCCATGATGTTTGACGACGAGAGCGAGCGCAAGAAGCTCGTCTCTCCATTGTTTTATTTGCGTGTGCTGACGGCGTAGCAACTCCCCTCCCCGACAGGAGGGGTTGGGGGTGGTGGAATGTGATCGCGAGGGGTCCGTTTTAGCATCCGCACTCTTCGCTGTGTCCTGACGAACCGAAACGAGCATTACGGGTATGTTGGAGCTCTTATCACTCTTTGTCTCAGCACATGATCGCCACCACATTTATACTTGCGCAGTCCGCGCCCGGCTTCGACCCCTCCTTCTTCATCATGATGGGGTTGATCTTCGTGGTCTTCTACTTCTTCATCATTCGGCCCCAGCGAAAACGCGAAGACGAGCGAAAGCAGATGATCAGCGCAGTTCAGAAGGGGGATAAGGTCGTTACAGCCGGTGGCATTCACGCAACGGTTGTCAAGGTGGAAGACACCAGCATCCTCGCCCAGGTAGATGACAACACCAAGCTCCGCTTCGAGAAGAGCGCGATTACAGCCGTTCCATCGCAGTCGACGGAAGCCTAGGTTTTCACGAGATCGTCCGAACTCGTTACAGGCTGTGTCGTTGTAAGCCACCCTGGATTAGAAACCGAAATAGAGCTAGTCATGGCGGAAAGCACACGAGACGACATCGTTTTTGATTCTATAGAAGAAGCCATTGCCGACGTCAGGAATGGCCGGTTGGTGATCGTGGTGGATGACGAGGACCGCGAAAACGAAGGTGACTTTATTGGCGCCGCAGAGTGTATGACGCCCGAAATGGTCAATTTTATGACCAAGTATGGTCGAGGCCTGATGTGCGTGCCAATGACGCGCGAGCGTACAGTTGCGCTTGATCTTGCGATGATGGAGCAGGTCAACACGTCGTTGTTTGACACGCCATTTACCGTGTCCGTCGATTTTAGAGAGGGCACAACGACGGGAATTTCGGCCTCAGATCGTTCCCAGACCGTTTGTGGGCTTGCCAATCCCAACGCCCGTCCAACAGATTTCGCTCGTCCCGGCCACATCTTTCCCCTTCGCGCGCAGACGGGCGGTGTTCTCCGCAGAACGGGACATACGGAAGCAGCAGTGGATCTCGCCAGGCTCGCGGGTAAGCAGCCTGTGGGTGTCCTGATCGAGATCATGAATGACGATGGCACAATGGCGCGCGTGCCAGACCTACGTCGTATCGCGGATGAGTTCGATCTCAAGCTCATCACCATTAAAGACCTCGTTGCCTACCGGATGCACACCGAGAAGTTGGTTCAGAAGCTAATTGAGGTCAATTTGCCTACCCGCTTCGGCGAGTTCAGACTTGTTGCCTTCGAGGAAACGCTGACGGGTGATAATCATCTTGCGCTCGTGAAAGGCGATCTCACAGAAGTCGAGCCAATCCTGACCCGTGTTCACAGTCAATGTGTGACCGGAGATATTTTCGGCTCCGAGCGCTGCGATTGTGGCGATCAGCTTGCCCGCGCCATGAAACAAGTAGAGCGCGAAGGGAAGGGAGTCATTCTCTACATGAAACAGGAAGGCCGTGGTATCGGCCTCATCAACAAGCTGAAGGCCTACAAGCTGCAGGAAGAAGGGATGGACACGGTAGAAGCCAACGAGGCTCTCGGTTTCAAGATGGATCACCGCGACTATGGTATCGGATGCCAGATCCTTCGTGAACTGGGTGTAAGTAAACTCCGTCTCATGACCAACAACCCGACGAAAAGAATCGGACTAGCTGGTTATGGACTGGAAATTGTTGAGCAGGTCCCTATTGAAATAGCCCCAGGAGTGCACAACGAGGAGTATCTCCGTACGAAGCGGGACCGAATGGGCCACGAACTCGCGCTTGACGGTGTTTCAACGCACGACCAGACCGTTTTACGTAAGGTTATCGGGAATTGAGCCTTAAGCCGGCACTCAACTGGGCGATACTTTTGGACGATCTATCTGGTCCGTCATGCGCCCATTATCTCTCGTTCTTGCCGCTGTAGTAACAGTTGCGGCTGCATACGCAGTCATTTTCTGGCGGAATGCCTCAGATGTACGGCAACAGATGGAGGCCGAGCAAGCAGCCACGGAATCAGAGGTGCGACAGTACGACGACGTCTACAATGAACTACCTAGTGACCGCCGACCGCAACCCGGTTTTAACTCCAATCCCGTATTAAGTGGACGACCAGCGGAAGAGCCTGGAACGCCTCCAGCCAACAGGATCGGCGGCGCCAGCGATTCGACTGCGACAGAGAGTACATCGCTCGACACGGATTTGATGCCCGCACCGCAGGAAGCCATGTCAGCGTCGGCAGGAGAGGAACTGAAAAAAGAACAGAACTACTCTGCTCTTGAGCAGACGGTTCGACGCATCGGTACAGACATCCAGAGGCAGATGCGAAGGGGTGAGATCCTGAGACGTGGACCGCGCGTAGGCGCCGCATTTCTGGAGTTCATGGGCTATGCCGTGGAAAGCAACGGACAGCACATTACCATGGACGGCAGTTTTATGGTCGATGTCCGGGGTCCCGACCTCGTCGTTGTCACGGGCACATCACAGGAATTCGGAAATCAGTTGGAGCTTTCCGTCTTCGGTCCTCGAGACGTAGATAGTCGCTTGCAACGAGTGCGTTAGATTGAGGGTATGAGACCTCCAATCTGTTTTATTTGCCGCAAGGAGTTTTCGCTTTCAGATGGAGGTGGAACGGTTCGGTTTGCAGACTATGAACCGCTTCCCAAGGGCCAGGTAGGCCACCCCGACGGCCTGGAGTGGTTTTGCGAGGAGCACTACAATAGAGCTGTAGAGTTGAAAGAACATTCGTCGCGAGAGGCTCGTGCGTTGTTTTCGAGCGAGTAGAGGGCAAGGCGATCAAGAATTGGATCCAGCGACAGAAGGCAATCAGTGGCCAAGAATTGTATGGAAGAGCTGATCAGTGGCGTTTCTTAGTTCCTCTAACTCGCCGGCATTCTGAACGACGAAATCCGCGAGTGGACGAAGGTCGGACGGCGGGCGTTGATTACTGACTCTAGCAAGCACGTCTTCCTGCGACATGTTGTTGCGAGCCATTACGCGCTCGATTCGCGTCTCCAATGGCGCATCCACAAGAACCACCGCATCAAAAATGTCAGCGATGTTGATCTCTGTAATGAGCGCGACATCGTAGACGAATAGTTCGATTCCATCTTTCTCAGCTACTTTGATCGAATCAACGAGAGAGTTGCGAACGACTGGATGAACGAGCGCGTTTAGCGCCAGCAACTCTTCAGGATCGCCGAATACCTTTTCTGCAAGGCGTGAGCGATTTAGTGAACCATCATCCAAGAATGTGTCGGCTCCAAACCGTTTGATGAGGTTGGCCGGAAGGGCCTCGTCTTCCACCATCAAACGTTTAGCTTCGTCGTCAGCATTTACAACACGCACGCCCGGCCTTTCAGCGAGGATCGACGCTACGGTCGATTTGCCGCTACCTATTCCTCCTGTAATGGCGATAGTCTTCATTGAGAGGCCGGTTGGACGTGGGAGAGATCAAGGAGGCTAGCAAATGTACAGGATGATGTACGAGGAATCCTGCCCGCCATCAAACGACTATCCCCTCCGCCCCCGAAACTCGAACTCCTTACCCAAACGCTTCTGCCATGAGCTGCTCGGCCTGCAAAGCAGCATCGTTGGCGGCAGTGAGCCTACTAAACGCACTTTCCAGCGTTCCTTCTCCTGCGTCGGCTATGATCTCTGCCGGAGAGCCATCGCGGAGAATGCGTCCATCCCGGATTACGATGACCTGATCAGCCACTTTCTCAACGGCATCCAAAAGGTGGGAGGAGTAGAACACGGTCTTACCAGCCTCAGCTTGCGCTTTAAGGAGAGCCCTGACCTGAAGCACTGCGTGGGCGTCAAGGCCGTTCAACGGCTCGTCGAAAAGAAGCACCGGAGGGTTGTGGAGCAGGGCAGATGCGATCAGCACCTTTTGCTTCATGCCCTTTGAAAAGGAGATCATCGACTGCTGAGCGTCGTCAGCGAGCTCCCAGAAAGTGAGCAAGGCTGCGGTTCTGTGCGCAATAACGCTCTCTTCCAGCCCGTGCATTCGCCCTATGAAGGCGAGGTATTCCGTTGGCGTGAAGCTCTCGTAGAGATGCCCGTGTTCAGGCACGTAGCCAAAACGTCGCTTTGCTTCCAGCGCATTCTCTGCGACATTCACATCACCAACCCACACCTCTCCATTGGTTGGCCCGAGGGCTCCGGTAAGTAAACGGAGCGTGGTCGTTTTCCCCGCTCCGTTCGGACCTACGTATCCAGCCACCGTACCGCGCTTGACATCAAACGTGACGTCGTGCAGAATCGGTTGCTCGTCGATGGAAACGAAGACGTGCTGAACTGAGATCATCGCGGGAAATAAAAGGGCCGGAAGGGAGTGGTAGTGGGTATCAGCCTGGGGGCCATGTCATTGGACGGCCACCCAGGAGGTGCAGGTGGATGTGAAATACGGACTGCCCTGCTTCAGCGCCATTGTTCATTACAAGTCGATAGTCGCTAAGTCCCTCTTGCGATGCCACCTGACGAGCAACCGTAAACAGATGCCCAACGAGTGTCTCGTCGTCTTCTTCAATCAAATCTGGTCGAGTGATGGGTTTGCGAGGCACGACGAGCATATGTGTAGGTGCAACGGGGTTGATGTCTCGAAAGGCGATGCAATGATCGTCTTCGTACACCAGATCCGAGGGAATCTCGCCGTCAGCAATCTTTTGGAATAGGGTCTTTTCGTTCATGGTGCCAGGGTAGAAAGCCGATTTGCAAGGATCGGGCGAGATCGTTGATTGTTGTTGCCACGACCAATTGTCGGAACGGAAGCGCGCCCGGATAGGCCGCTAATTCCCAAGGTATCGAACGTGAGACGGTCGAGGATGGAACGTACCAGGGTTTGAAGGGGTTCAGACCGTTGCCTCAAGACTACCAAGATGCCGATCGTTTACATCACCCGAAAGGTTCACTTCAACGCCGCACACAGGCTGCACAACCCGGATAGGTCGGACGAGTGGAATCAATCCACATTCGGAAAGTGCAACAACCCCAACTGGCACGGGCACAATTACGAGCTGGATGTAACGGTTTCTGGAGAACCCGACCCTGAAACCGGCTACGTCATCGATTTGTCTGATCTGAAGCGCATTGTAGAAGAGCGGGTCGTCGATAAGCTGGACCACAAGAACCTCAACCTCGATGTGGACTTTCTCACAGGCATCATGCCATCCACAGAAAACATAGCGGTGGCTATCTGGGAGCAGATCGCTCCTACGATTCCTGGACCTGGAAAGCTCCACGAAATCACGTTGCAGGAAACCCCTCGAAACGGCGTGACGTACCGAGGCGAGTAGCAAATCGACTTATGGAATCGAAAGAACACATCAAAAAAGCCCCAACCACAAACGGTACGGCATCGCTTTACGAGCGGCAGGATCACTATGACTCTGCGACAACGGAAGAATTGGCAGATGCAGTGCAACGTCAGCTCAAGCTGTTGCGGGAAGACACAAGTCGCGAGGGCCTTGAGAAAACCCCGCTTCGCGTTGCGAAGTCACTTCAGTTTCTTACGCACGGCTACAATCTCGACGCGCGCGCCATTCTGCGTTCAGCGATTTTTGAGGAAGAGTATTCCGAGATGATCCTTGTCAAGGACATCGAGATCTATTCCCTTTGCGAGCACCACATGCTCCCGTTCTTTGGTAAGGCGCACGTAGCCTACATCCCAAACGGAAAGATAGTGGGGCTAAGCAAGATCCCTCGTGTTGTGGACGTCTTTGCGCGCAGGCTCCAGGTTCAAGAGCGACTGACCCACCAGATCCATCATGTAATTGAGGAAGAACTAGAACCTCAAGGCGTTGCTGTCGTCGTTGAAGCCCAGCACCTGTGCATGATGATGCGGGGCGCAGAAAAGCAAAATTCGATTACGACAACAAGCTCAATGGGCGGTGTCTTCCTCGAGCAGGCACACACGCGGGCGGAGTTCATGCGGCTCGTAAACGGACGCTAGCTTGGAAAGCACCACGCTGAAAATTGATTTTGACGGCCGCCGTTTCAGATCAGTGTCCAACACGCCACACGGCGACGTGACTGGTGAAACTCAGTTTGTCTACCACCAGCGCGGCGATGTGATCTGGGCAACTTATGAAGATGGTTCCGTTCGGTTTGGTACCCTCGTCGCTGCCATGGATTCATCAGGATGTTTGGATATGCGCTACAACCAAGTCTCCGTTGATGGGAGCCTGCAGACAGGGGTTTGTCTATCCTGTCCCGAATTACTCGCCGATGGTCGGCTCCGCCTCCACGAACAGTGGCAATGGACCTGCGGCGACTTCTCAGAAGGAACGTCTGTCGTCGAAGAGATCACCACTACATAATGCCGGTCGTCGTAATCACAGGGGCTAGTCAGGGTATCGGAGCAGCCGTGGCAGAAGCATTTGCCACAGCCTTCGGGTCGGATGCGAAGCTGGCGCTGGTGGCTCGTTCCGAAGAGAAGCTGGCAGATGTCGCAGAGAGATGCCGAGCACCTGGAGCGACTGCCGAAGCCTTCTGCTGCGATGTAACGGACGAGGCAGCCGTCGTGGCAATGGCTCAAGAAGTTGTTGGCAGATTTGGAACGCCTGATGTTCTCGTGAACAATGCAGGCGCGTTTATCCCTGGTACCTTTTCCGAGACGAGCACGGATGCTTTCCGTAGCCAGGTTGCGGTCAATCTCACCAGTGCATTTCTCGTTACACGTGATTTCATTGGCGGGATGGCGGAGCGGGGTTCAGGAGATATCATCTTCATGGCGTCCGTTGCCGCGATCCGAGGATATCCTGGAGGCGTTGCCTATTGCGCAGCGAAACACGGGATGCTTGGACTGGCACGGGCGCTGCGGGAGGAAGTCAAAGAGCAAGGGATTCGTGTGGCGAGCATCCTTCCTGGAGCCACGCGCACCGCCAGCTGGGACGGCACCGACCTCCCCGATGAACGCTTCATCGATCCGAAGGATGTTGCCCGAGCAGTGTTGGAAGCGCACAAGATGTCTCCGCGCGCCGTCGTCGAAGAGATAGTAATCCGCCCTCAATTGGGCGATATCTAACGTTTCGTGCCTGAAGACCTCACAATAACCCACAACACGGAAACGAAACGATTTGAAACGGACTTAGGCGGCTATCCAGGCGTGCTGGAGTACTCGCAGACCCAACCAAACACTATCGTCTTCACGCACACTGAAGTAGCGCCCGAGATCGAGGGCAAAGGTGTCGCAGGGCAGCTCGTCGAACAGGGTTTGACATATGCGCGCGATGAGGGCTTGGAGGTGATGCCACATTGCCCGTTTGTGGCTGCTTACATCCGACAGCACCCTGAACACAGGGATCTCCTCAAAGCCGGGAGTAACGTCTGAGAGACATATACAAAAAATGCCGCCCCACAGAACAGCGGGACGGCAGGGGAGCCGTAACGAGGTGAGAGAAACGGCAGAGGGATCAAAATTTACAATGGCCTGGATGCAGAAGGAGCTTCCCATTGAGGATCTTGTAGGAGTTGCAATCCTCTTGAACGAATGTCCGATAATCTATTCGACTCAGCATCCGCTGCTCTTATGAAATCCTCTGCGCCGCTTGCAGACCGGATGCGTCCGCGCACGTTGGATGAGTTCGTAGGGCAGGACCATATCCTTGCGCCAGGCAAGTTGCTGCGCCGCGCAATTGAGGCGGATCGTGTAACGTCGCTCATCTTTTTTGGGCCGCCGGGAACGGGTAAGACCACGCTTGCACGGATCATCGCAAATACAACGGAGAGTCATTTTTCTACGCTGAATGCTGTGCTCGCTGGCGTGAAGGACATCCGCGAAGCCATTTCAGACGCGAAGGACCGGCATCGTTATCACGGGCAACGGACGATACTCTTTGTGGATGAAGTCCACCGTTTCAACAAGGCGCAGCAGGATGCGCTGCTGCCGCACGTTGAGAACGGGACCGTCACATTCATTGGGGCGACAACCGAGAACCCGTACTTCGAGGTCAACAAGGCGCTCGTTTCTCGCTCTCGGATCTTTGAGCTACAGACGCTCACTGAGAGCGATCTAAGAAATGTTGTCGTGCAAGTGATAGATGACCCCGATCGTGGCTATGGAAACCTGGACATCAAGATCGAGGATGACGCACTAGATCACCTTGTAAACACGTCCAATGGTGATGCCCGCAGCTTGCTGAACGCGCTTGAGTTAGCTATTGAAACCACAGACTCCGAAGGAGGCTTGATTCGAATTGATCTTGAGGTGGCCGAGGACTCCATTCAGCAGCGTGCCGTGTTGTACGACAAGGATGGCGACGCTCACTACGACACGATATCCGCGTTCATCAAAAGCCTCCGCGGTTCCGATCCTGACGCCGCCCTTTACTGGATGGCGCGGATGCTCTATGCCGGCGAGGACCCTCGCTTCATTTTCCGCCGGATGCTCATTTTCGCCTCTGAAGACATCGGACTGGCCGATCCACGGGCGATAGATGTAGCCGTTTCGTGCGCTCGGGCGTTCGACTACGTGGGTTTGCCAGAAGGCCGGTTTCATTTGGCTGAGTGTTGTCTGTATCTCTCCACCGCCCCCAAGAGCAATTCCACGATGGCGTTCTTCAGCGCCCTGGACCATGTGGGAAAAGAGCCCTCCGGTGAAGTCCCCAATCCTCTTAAAGACGGCAATCGGGACAAGGAAGGGCTGGGCCATGGGAAGGGCTACAACTATCCCCACGCATTTCAGGATCACTATGTGCCTCAGCAGTACTTACCAAGCGGCATGCAAGGCCAGTATTTCTTTGAGCCGAGCGACCAGGGCTACGAATCAGCCGTCCGCGAACGCCTCGAGAAATGGCGCGCTCGCGACAAACAAGAGGCCATCGAGAAGCGCGTTCGGCGGTATATCGACGAAGGGTAAAGCGTTCTATCGCCCCACACGCACAGCCCTGCCTGCCCCACCTGCCAAACCCCACGATCCTGCATCCGGAGGGAAATTGGGTGCAGTAAACGAACCGCTCGCACTGATCGCAATTCCATCAGCGATGTCCTCCTCGACCTCTGGCTCCCATGGGCAATTCGTAAAATGTGTGCGTTCGACCGAGTACCTGACCGTCTCCTGCTTGCCCGAACCGGCAAGGTCGAACGAGCCCCGAACCACCGTGGGCGACACGCTTTCGATGCGTACCGTACCCGACAGTTGGCCCCAGATCGTCTCAACTGTGCCTTCAAAGTCCTCTGTCCGCCTCCCATCGCAGCGGTAAGATTTCCAGTCGCCGTTCCACCAGGTGTAGAAAGCGGAATTTGTCTCCGGGCCTTCTGGTATAGTGTAGGATGGATCATCCGATATGGAATAGGCGACGGCGTTGTAGGTGCCTCCGGCTTCGATCTCGGAGGCCTGCGTTCCTGGCAGATACACGATCAGGTTGGAGGCAGAATTGGGCCGCCATCCACCCAGGCCGTTGTGGCGTGTAGCAACGCCGTCTTTGTTAACTACGGATTCAGGAGCAATACCTCCCAATGCCGTAATCAGGTTTGGTTCGAAGATGTGGAAGAGCACGCCGCTCTGTGCAGGTGAGGCCGATTGTGGTTCCTGCGCGATTTCCTGGGCTATCTGCATTGCACGCATCATCTGCGCAGGCGTGACGCCAGCTGGCGTATCTCCTTCAAGCAGCATCCACACCTGCGCTTCCGTAAGGCCCGTTTCGCGCGTGATTCGCGGCATATTTTCCCGAACGATGCGCTCCAGATCCCCTACAGGGTCGGGGTTGGGATCGCGGTCTTCAATCCACTCCAAGTCGCTCACGCCGAAAAAGCTCACGCACGCTACGCCGCCATCCCCATTGAAGGTGTATTGGGCCTGCCCGAGTGTGGTTATTCCGACGTTTCTCTCATCCTGCAGTTCCATCGCGTCCCAACGAGACTTTGCAAGGGAAACTTCTGCACGACCCTCGGCGCTAAATGGATTGAGGGCGGCGGCGAGCCAGTTGGAGTTACACGGATCCATGCGCTCGAGGCGTATCGTGACCTCGTAGGGCCACTCTTCAGAGTCCACTGGCTCGTCGGCGATATTTGCAATCCGAATCCGCAGTAACTCCTCCGTTCCACCTTCCAGGATGGTCTCGTACACGTTGTACGTGGCGCCTCTGCTTCGATCATCTACGCGTTCGCCATTTACGATTAAGTGAAGGTCGTCGACTTGGGGCTCTAGTTTTACAGTTACGCCAACCGGCTCGCCGGGGTCGCTATCTATGGTGATGTCGAGGGCGTTCGTGGCTACGGGATTGACGTCTCCCGTGGTGGACCTCTCAAGAACCGGAAGACTGCCCAGATCAAGTGTATCTACCAGGAGGGCTGCCCGATCATCGTCGTAGTGCATTAGATCATCTCCGAAGCGTGCGATGATTTCCGGATACAGGTTGAACAGCCCTTCGGAGTCATAGCCCTTGAGGGCGTCGTTTACTCCGGTTATTCCGTGGTCTACATCCTCCAAGGCATCGAAGACATCCCTGAGATAGGGTGTGCCACAACACAGGAGTTCGTTCAGATACGCCCAGAAGAAGTATGCGTCGTACCCAGCGTGGCGATCTCGTGGCATGTGGAGCGGATCGCTAAGGAAGAAGGGCGGAGTGATGAAATCCGCCCCTTCAATTTCCTGGTACCAGTAAAGGGTCACCAGCTCCGCCAAACCATGGATGATCCAGCCAAGTTCATCAGAGGCCACCACGTCCCGTGGTTGATGACTATGCTGCACCGCGTTGAACAGCACGTGTATTGCCTCGAAGGAAAATGGAAGGCGCTCCGCCAAATAGCTTCCGTACCCTCCGGCGTCGGGTTCTGCGTTCCAGTATTCCCGGTTCAGCATGACGCGCCAGTTATCCTCGTACCATCCGAGCCCTCCCCATGCTTCGAATCCTGGAATCTCTGAGCGTTCGCCTATCCACGCTTCGTAAACTTGCCCGGTTCTGAGTCCGGCGCGTGGGCTCTGGAACTCCTGGGCAGAGAGCCAGACACTGGCTCCTTGCAACTGCGTCTTGGCAAGGTTGGCGGGGCTATCGGGTACGGAGTCGTCGCATGCTTCCTCCCCCAAATACGGGAATGCTTCGTCTGTGCAGTAGACGTTCCACTCGGTCGTGGGCCACTGGGCCTGGGCCAGGAGCGGGAATAGCAAGCAGAAGACAAGGAGCCAGCGAGACATGGAAATTCGGGTCTAGTTCACTCTCAATAACGCACACACAACACATACACCGCCATAGCAATAAAAATCCGGGGACTGCTTGTGCAGCCCCCGGATTGTGTTTCCCGTAGAAAACGATTTAGTCAAGGAAAACCTTCGAACCACGTTGTGGCCTTCAGGATAACCTCGCGCTACTCGGTCATTTGAGCAGCGTAATGCTTTGCGTGCCTACAAAGCTTTCGCCCTGTAGTCGAATCATGTAGACGCCGCTCGGCAGGAGACTTCCGTCAATCGTTGCAGTGACAACCTGGCCTCCAACTGCTGTGCCACTATAAACGGTCTGGACCTGTTGGCCCAGCGCGTTGATTAGCGTCATCGTTACGGGGCC
>JAHEJB010000031.1:11688-23754 GCA_024639085.1 Rubricoccaceae bacterium
GCGGCCACATCCGTTGACGCGACAACGTAGGTGAACGCAATAAGTAGAAGTAACGCTTGCTTCATGGTATGGGGGGTCTGGATGAAAGGAGGGGATCCAAGAGAATTTGGAATGGTGCACTACAGGTTAAAGGCTTGATGAGGCAAAACCAAATGTTCTGGATTCATACTAGCACTATGGTCCTGCGCCACTATGGTCCTGCGCACCTAACGATTGTACGCTGACTTTCTAGAATTCGTGTAGGTACGAGCCGTGTGTCGGTGTAAGGAAGAGCCGGTTTGCTATTCGCCCACTGCTCCAAACACGCCCGGCGGTATGTCGGCATTCACATGAACGCTATCCACTGTAAGCACATCTTCCTGGATTCCCTCATTCAGAAAGCGCTCGCGGGCCGCAATGCTGGCCAGTTCCACTTCGCGTTCGCCGGGTGGTAATTGCTGTGCCTGTGAGCGCGCAATAGTCAGATTACCGTTCTCGACGATTCGCAACTCATCGGGGATGAGTTGCTTTAGGCCTTCCGTCATCGTCGTGACTTTGAACGGCAGCGTCAAACCTTCAACGTCACGGAATAGCTCGTAGCGGACCTGCTGCACGATCATTTCTGTGAGTGATGTATCCGGCGGCAGCATTTCCATCGTAACCCCCCGCAATTCATAGGTATCTGCATCCACATAAACGCGAGCCGCAGAGATGTCGTTCATAGGACCTGCGCCACCAACGATCAGCGAGGCCGGATTGTCTGCTTCGATAACGTAGACGTTTTGTCCATTAAATGTCTCGTTGTCGAGTAAGTGTGCTCCTGAGCGAAGTCCACGGACCAGCTTGGGAACGTCCGGGACGAGGAATGGAATCAGGTTCGCACTCGTAGGGATAGATCGTGTCGAGTCCGATTGCGTAACACCTAAATCGAATGCCGTGAGGCTATCCGATGTATTCAATCGGTGGTGTATCTCCATTCCAGCCGCATAGACGGTGAAGGTCTCTACGCCTTCCATGTTTTGCTGGAAGTTGGCCTCAAGCGCATCAATAACATCGGTAGGATCAGCCTGGCCGCAGCCAGCCATCGCTAGCGAGAAAAGTAGGAGGTAAGAAGTGAAGATGCAGACGTTGCGCATGGTGCAATGATCGTGAGGGCTCATAAGGCCGCTAATTTAGCCTTCCTCCAGCCACCTCTTACTGTCTTCCCAAAAGCCACACGAATGGCCACCATCAACCGCTTTCCGCATTCCTCAACCGTCGACGTTGGCGGTGTGGGATACACGGCAAAGGATGCCCTAAATGTGCTAGAAGCGTTCATTTCGCTGGTACGCCAGAATCGAATTGCTGAGGTAGTTGGAGGGAGAACGTACAATCTGGTGCCCGTTATCGAAGGACTGCACGACCCCGGCAACCTTCATGCGGTGCTTCGAAGTGCGGAAGGACTTGGATGCGGCTCCGCCTTTGTTGTCCGTCCAGAAGGCGATGCGGCTGCCTTACTTGAGCCCTATCTCGTAGGCGAAGACGTATCGGCCGAAGAACTTGGACGGCGGGGGAGTACAAGGCCAGCTCAGGGTGCACAGAAGTGGTTGGATCTCTATGCATGGGCTACGGCTGATGAATTCGTTCGCTCAGCCAAGGCGCGGGGCTATGCAATCCTGGCCACGCATCTTACCACGGACGCCATGCCAATAGCTGAGTGGGACTTCACGCAACCCACGGCACTCGTTTTCGGAAACGAGAAGGACGGCGTGTCCGATGTGCTTCTTGCCCATGCAGATGCCAATGTCGTACTGCCCATCGACGGGTTCATTCAGAGCTACAATGTATCGGTAGCCGCTGCGCTGGCTCTTTATCATGCACGACAGGACCGTTTGAGCCGACAAGGATTCCACGGTGATCTCTCGGAGGAGGATCAAGCGATTCTGAGGGCGCACTACTATGTCCGCTCTGTGGCAGCCGCTGAGCAGATTCTGGCGAGAGAGTTGGGAGAACGCGCGTGAATTACTTCACCCTCCGGGCACTCAGCGCTGAGTGGAACGACATGCTCAACAGCGCAGTCGTCCTAGATGCATGGTCACAGAGCGCTAACGAGTTGAGCTTTGCACTTGAGCAGGGCGAGGAGCAGCACACAATTCGCATTCACTGCGATCCGAAACTGCCCCTTCTTTTTCGCTCGGACGGATATGGTCGGGCTCGCAAAAACACGGCGACGTTGTTTGAAGAGGTGCATGGATTGGCGATAACCGGCATTCGAGCCGCCGAGCGGGATCGCTTGGTCTTCATTGATATGGAAGATGATTCCGCAATTCAGATTCTGCTATTCGGATCGCGACCGAATGTGTTCTGGGTACAAGGTGGGGAGGTTCGGAATTCATTTTTGATGACCGACAGTCTTTTAGGAACGCCCGCACCTTCACCCCGCGCCGCTCCTGACGTGGATACGTTTGAACTGTTTCAAGAACGTTGGCGGGTGGACAGAAAAACGTTGGTTCAAGCTGTTTCGGCTACCGTTCCGCTGCTTGGTAGGCAACTTGCGGAGGAAGTCGTTGAACGCTCCGAATTGCAGCAACAGGCTTCTCCTTCCGACTTGGGCACTGAGGGGCTCGAACGGTTGTTTGTGGCCGCGAAACAACTGAGAGTGGAATTGGATACGCCAAAGCCGATTGTGTACTGGCGCGGGTCTTTCGCTGAAGCCTTTTCGCTTTTCCCTCTACAATCTGCGGCCGACGAGTGGCGCGCTGAGTCGTTCGAAACGGTGGATGCCGCTATAGGTGTGTACGCGAAACGAAGTCTCGCCCAGCGGCGGTTTATGGAAGTGTATAAGCCCGTCGAAACAGCCTTGGCGAAAGCACGTCGAAAAGCAAAGAGTAGTGCTGATGCCATGTTGACTGAGCTAGAGAATCCGAGCCGGGCGGATATCTACGAGGCTTGGGGGCACCTTTTGATGGCGCAAGCGGTGGATCAACCGGCGGGGCAAGACGCCATCACATTGCCTGACATTCTGAACGACGGCGAATCGGTTGTAATCAAGCTCGATCCGGCGCTGACAGCGGTTGAAAATGCACAACGTTTTTACGCCAAAGCACGGCAAACTCGTGCCGCTCGTACTCATGCCGAGGATCGATGGGAAGGAGTTCACACTCAGGCGAGCCAAGCTGACGCACTTCTGAATCAACTCAGAGCGCTGGAGCATTATTCGGATATGGAGGCCTTCCTCCGCGATAAGAAGACGGAGCTGGCAAGGTTCACACGGCCTGGAACAATGGGCGAAGAACGACTGCCGTATCGCCTATTTCAGGTTCAGGGCTGGGAAATCCGCGTTGGGAAGAACGCGAAATCGAACGCATCGCTGACGACAAAGCACTCAGGTCCTCACGACCTATGGCTGCATGCGCGAGGCGTTCCAGGGTCCCATGTAGTGATCCGCCGGCCAAACAAAACGGCTGAAGTGCCGAAGAGCATCACTGAGGTGGCAGCGCAAATCGCCGCTCACTTCAGTGATGCGAAATCGCAGCCGCTGGCGCCCGTTATCGTGACTGAGCGGAAATACGTTCGTCCAGTCAAAGGTGGACCGCCGGGACTTGTCCGAGTAGATCGGGAAGATGTGGTGATGGTGGAGCCAGGACTGCCTTCGGCATAAGTCTGAGGGCATGAGAGGATGCGGGAATGAGGGTGTAGTTTTGCGCCCCACATGGGGTTGTCTTTCCCGCATCCTCTCAACCACCCACACCCTCATACCCGAAACATGACCTGGTGGGAAGCCATCATCCTCGGACTTGTTCAGGGCCTCGCCGAGTTCCTTCCGATCTCCTCGTCCGGGCACCTGGTACTTGGCCAACACGTTTTGGGCCTCAGCGAGACGGCAGTGGGCGATATAACCTTTGAGGTTTTCGTCCATTTTGGCACGACGCTTTCCATCATCACGGTGTACAGAAAGAGGATTATTCGCATACTTGGTGATCTTTTCGGGGCGATACGCAGTCCCTCGACGATTGGAGCAGCTGTCCTGGCTGGAACAGTTGATACCGAAAAGGGAGGCAGCGCGGCATCGGTCAGGATATCGATTTACGTGCTCATCTCAATGATCCCGACGGGAATCGTGTACGTGATGTTCAAGGATCAACTGGAAGCCGCATTCAGCGATCCGCGGCTGGTTTGCATGATGCTCATTGTTACGGGCGTCCTTCTACTGCTAACCCGACTACGCCCCAATCCATCGGGCGTGCTCTCGCCACTGAAAGCGTTCGTTGTTGGTATCGCCCAGTCGTTTGCCATGATTCCGGGCATCTCCCGGTCGGGTTCTACGATTTGCACAGCGCTCTATCAAAATGTAGACCGCAAGGAGGCCGCCGACTTCTCCTTCCTGATGCTTCTGCCTGTCGTTATCGGCGCAACCCTGCTCAAAACACTCGACATGCTGGAGACGGGCGTCACGACAGATGTCCTTCCGCTGGTCCTTGGAACGCCCGTCGCGTACGTCTCAGGCATCTTTGCTATTCGCGCCGTCGTAATTCTCGTTCAGCGGCACTCGCTGCAGTACTTCGCTTTCTATTGTTTCGCAGTCGGGATTCTGGGACTCATTCTGTTTTCCTAGTGAACTAAGTCCACCGAATATTCCGGTTTGTGGCTCGGACGTAGGCGCGTGGCGCGTATCATTATGAGATATAACAAGGCGTCGCGTCGGGTGGATGTGGCAGAGTGTGCCGCTGAACCGGCGATTTGTACGGGTGGCGTGGGTTCTGTTAGAAGGTTAGCAGCTTTACAGGAAGGCCTTTTCAGCCGATACCGAGAGCCCCGTTCCCCACTCCCCGTTACTCAGCGATTCATGACCTACCGCTTCTTTGTTGTCGACGACGACCGCCACTACGCCCGGCTACTTTCCTATCGCCTGGATAAAGACGCGGAGCACGAGGTACACGTGTACCACAGCGGCGAAGACGTCTTGGACGCGCTTGATGAAGGCACTGAGCCCGACCTGATTCTGCTCGACATTATGATGCCGGGCATCGGCGGGATGGAGGCACTGCGGCGAATCCGTCTGCTTCGACCAGAGTTGCCCGTTGTGATGATCTCCGCACAAGGCACAATTGACGTCGCCATTGAGGCCATGAAGGGCGGCGCCAACGACTACATTACGAAGGGTCAGGATGACCTCGTGAAGCTTGATGCAGTTGTAAAAAGTCACCGCGAACGTATCAAATTGTCGCGCGAAGTTGAGAATCTACGGGGAGAAGTGGCCGGCAAATACGGGTTAGATGAGATCGTAGGTGACAGCCCGGCGATGGAAGAGGTGTACCGCCTCATCCGAAAAACATTGCGTGGCAATCTTACCGTAGCCATTCAGGGCGAAAGTGGAACTGGCAAGGAGCTCGTTGCTCGCGCCATTCACTTCAATTCGGCCCACGCGCCGGATATAGAAGGCCCTGGACCGTTCGTCGTTGTGAATTGCGCTGCGATTCCATCCGAGTTGATGGAGAGCGAGTTCTTTGGGCACGAGAAAGGTTCTTTTACCGGAGCCCATGCGCGCAAGATCGGCAAGTTTGAACAGGCTGATGGCGGTACAATCTTCCTTGATGAGATTGGCGAGCTCGACCTCGGCCTTCAGGCCAAGCTTCTTCGCGCCCTTCAAAACCGCGAAATTACACGCGTCGGCGGCAACGAGACGATCACATTTGAATGCCGCGTAATCTCGGCCACGAATAAGGACATCATGAAGATGGTGGCGAACGGTTCGTTCCGCGAGGACCTTTACTATCGCCTCTTCCAGTTTCCTGTCCAGCTTCCGCCATTGCGCGAGCGCGACAAGGACGTGCTGATTCTCGCGCACGACTTCCTCAATAAGTATACAGAGAACCGGTCAGAATTTGCCGGCAAACATCTCTCGGCCGAGGCTACGCGCGCCATTGCATCGTATGCGTGGCCCGGCAACGTCCGCGAGCTGAAAAACGCCGTAGAACGCGCCGTGCTTATCTCTGATGGGGAGGTCATCGAACTCGCCGACCTCATGCTGGATGAACTCCAGGCGGTGTCGCCATGGACAGAGCGGACACGCAAGGATGCCGAGCCCGCCGCCCAAACGCAACCGAATCCCGGAGGCGACGGTATAGGGCCGGTCGGTACATCCAGTCCCGAACCCACCATGATCGTTTCTGCTCCGGCAGAATCGCCACAACAGGCGAAGGATTCTTCGGTGCTTGGGGATGGTGATGCGATCGTTTCGCTAGAAGACTTGAAACGCCAGGCTGTTGTTCGGGCGTACGACCTCTGCGAGGGAAGCGTTGATCGCGCCGCCGTTGAGCTTGGCATAGGCCGGGCCACGATGTACAGACTGCTTAAGAAGTACGAGATCGCAGCCGAGTAGGCATTGCAAGGCGGGTTTCGCGTATTCTGAGCATCCACACAGCCCTACGCGAAGCCTCTCATGCGCCTTACTGATTACGAACGCAACGTCCAGCGCGACATCGACCGCTGGGAACGCGGCGCTGGCGACAACCTCCTAACGCAGGCCCTCGGGTTTGTCATGCGACCCGTCGATTGGGTGTTTGACCAGTTCGTGCCGGATTCCGTTGTCGATGCGCTCACGGATGCTCTGAATGGTGTGCTCGGCACGCTCAGCGACGCCTCCGAATGGACGTACGACGCCTCGGATCTCATCGAAAAAGCTCACGAGATGGAGATCGAAGCGGAGGAAGTCTCTGATCTGCGCGATGCTGATCTGGAGAAGCTGGACAAACTGGCCGATTCGATGGTTTCGCAGAATTCGCTGATGGCCGCGTTGTCTGGTGGGGGCTCTGGTTTGGGCGGTGCGCTATTCATAGCCGCGGATATCCCGATCCTGTTCATGATCAATTTCCGCCTTATCCAGCAGATCGGAGCGGCGTACGGCTTCCCGATGAACGGGCCGGAATACAAGCCGCTCGTCATGGCCATTTTCAATGTGGCGGCCTCAGGCAGCCGCGATGCCAAGAGCGATGCCCTCCGCGAATTGAGCGTAGCTGCGGCTGCGTCGGCCCACGGTTCAGGTTACAAGGGCCGACAGGCGCAAGGCACGTTCCGCGAGCAGATCGGCCACTTTCCGAGAGAGATTGCCAAGAACCTCGGCGCTCGCAAACTGGCGCAACTCATCCCCGTTGCCGGTGCCGCCGTCGGCGCTGGCGTCAACTACTGGTTCACCGACCAGACCGCCAAAACATCCTTCATGCTCTTCCGGGCACTGTATCTGGAAAGGAAAGAGAGGGTGTGAGGGTTATTCAAACAGCCCCACATACTCACCGTAACCCTTAGCCTCAAGCTGATCCACGGGAATGAACCGTAGTGCAGCCGAGTTGATGCAGTAACGCAGGCCCGTCGGCTCTGGGCCGTCGTTGAAGAGGTGGCCGAGGTGAGAATCGCCTTCGACGGAGCGCAGCTCGTCGCGCAGCATCCCAAGAGACATGTCGTCTTCCATCTGGAAGTTGTCGGGTTCAAGCGGTTGCCAGAAGCTCGGCCAGCCCGTGCCGGACTCGAACTTATGCGATGAACTAAACAACGGCTCGCCCGATACCACATCCACATAGATGCCCGCTTCGTGGTTGTCCCAGTACTCGTTGTTGAACGGTGGTTCGGTGCCGTCCTCCTGCGTGACCATGTACTGCAATGGCGTAAGAACCGCTCGCAACGAGTCTTGTCTGGCTTGATCATGCTCGCCTGACGACTGAGCCTGCGAAGGCGACGTGCTCGAAACACAACCAGCGAGGGCAATCATCAAGATCAGCGTGAGGCTGAGAAGTGTCGGTGTTTTTGATTTCAGCATGGTTTGTTGGGTTCAGGACTGGTTTTAGTGACCCGGAGCGTGGGCAACGTCCTCGAGTTTTTCATCGCCCCAGACGGCTTCGAGCCGAGCATCACGGCGACAGCCACGGCGGTAGGAGTAGTAGCGATCAGGGTCCTTGAGATAGAAGTCCTGGTGGTAGTTCTCAGCAGGATAGAAGGAGGCTGCATCAAGAACGGGAGCAGCGATGGGGGCATCAAAACGAGCTTCCACTTCATCGTAGGAAGCTTGCGCAGCAGTTCGCTGTTCGGCGGTAGCAAAGATCGCGGGACGATACGTATCGCCGCGGTCGCAGAACTGGCCGCCATCATCGAACGGATCAACATTGCGCCAGAAGATGTACAGGACATCTTCGTAGCTGACGACATCGGCATCGTAGATGACCTGAATTACTTCATAGTGGCCTGTTCCGCCACGTGTCACGTCGTCGTACGAAGGATTCTCAAGGTGCCCTCCCGAAAAACCGGATATCACACTGACGATGCCTTCGCGCTCTTCAAAGGCGGTTTCCGCACACCAGAAACATCCCATTGCAAAGACAGCAGTGTCGGGATTGGCTACAGTTATGGCCGGGCCAACAATGCCAGACGACATTAGCATCTCGTCGTTAGCGGCATTGCCACCGTTTGAGCAGCCAACAGCCGCCAGCGTGAGCACCGCAATGACGGCGAAGAATGAAAAGAGTAGACGATTCATGAACGAAGTTGGTCGGACAGGCAGACAAAACGGAGTTCGCTGTCAGACTGTTTCGCAGAGGAACGCACTCTGCGGTAACGGTTGTATCACAATAGAATGAACGGACCGCGAAGGAGCTTCGCAATAGTTCGCGGAGGATTGGGAGAACGCCGCCGCCCGTTCACCTACCTTTCGCCCTTCACACCTCCCGCTTCGCTGAATGCCACTCGTTGCCATCGTAGGTCGCCCCAATGTGGGCAAGAGCACGCTGTTCAACCGGCTTACGGAACAGCGGCAGGCCATTGTGCACGATGAGCCTGGCGTCACGCGCGATCGGATCTACGGTGAGGTGGAGTGGACGGGCGTGGAGTTCGATATCGTAGACACGGGCGGACTGGTACCGCGTTCGGAAGAACGGTTTGAAGCAGCGATCCGCGAACAGGTCATGCTCACCCTGGAAGAAGCGGATGTCATCCTGTTCGTGGTGGATACTGAGGTAGGTATCACAGATTTAGATCAGGAAGTGGCGGAGCGATTGCGCCGAGCCGAACAGCCCGTTTTCGTCGTAGCCAACAAATCCGACAATCCAACTCGTCGCATGGACGCGGCTGAGTTCTACAGTCTCGGCTTCGAGCACGTCTTCCCACTTAGCGCTATCAATGGCACGGGGACGGGCGATTTTCTGGATGCTGTCGTTGAAGCGCTTCCCGATGAACCGGATGTAGTCGAGGAAGATGATGCGCCACGCATCGCGTTCATTGGACGTCCGAATGTTGGGAAGTCATCTCTTACAAACCAGCTTCTCGGAAAATCACGAACGATTGTAACGGAGATCGCCGGAACGACCCGCGATTCGATTGACGCACGGATGGAATACAATGGGCAAGAGCTTGTGCTGGTCGATACAGCGGGACTTCGCCGGAAAGCCCGCGTTCGCGAAAACGTTGAGTTTTATTCTACACTGCGAACCGAGCGCGCCATTCAACATTGCGACGTCGCCGTGGTGTTGATTGATGCGACGATGGGTCTTGAATCGCAGGACGCGCGGATACTGCACGAGGCCGAGCAGATGAAAAAAGGGCTCGTCATCGCAGTGAACAAGTGGGATCTGGTAGACAAGGAAACCAACACGGCCCGGGACTTTACCAACCAGATCCATAAACGTCTCGGCCTGCTGAATTACGTTCCTGTCGTTTTCATTTCGGCGCTTACAGGACAACGATCAACGAAAGTGCTGGATGTCGCGCTTGCGGTTTTCAACGAGCGAGCCAAGCGTATTCCAACGCCGAAGCTCAACGAGGTCATGCAAGCGGCACTCAAGGCTCAGTATCCGCCGAGCTACCGTGGGCAGTACGTCAAGATCAATTATGCGACACAGGTGCGCGATCGTCCTCCTGTTTTCGCATTCTTCAGCAACTACCCAAAGGGCGTCAAGGAGTCGTATCGGCGCTATCTGGAGAACCAGCTGCGCGAAGCGTTTGGCTTTGAGGGCGTCCCGTTAACGCTTTCGTTCAAGCAGAAGTAGGGCAGGGAGAGGGATGTCGCTGCAATAACTTGCGCCATGATTGGCAGCGCAGTAGCGGAATCAACAAGACGCATTACACCTCTCGTCGCCCTCGGTTTGGTGGCTCTGCCGCTGTTCCTGGCCGAAATGGTGTATCTCTACGGTGCCACGTTCGTGCCTCTGTTTAGCGGGGAGGTCAACCACGCGGGTGACTTCTCGTTTTTCGTAGAGGGCACGCTCCGCTTCTTAGCAGATCCGGCGACGACCTACGCTGGGGCCGACTTTCTGTACCCGCCCCCCAGTGTCGTTCTGTTTGTCCCCCTCGTGCAACTTCCCGTGGCGTGGGGATACACCGCGCTCGCGCTACTCAACATGATGGCGATGACTGCCAGCGTGTGGCTCTTCATTCGGTTGTACGAGCGATCAAACCGAGTGCGAACGGACCCATGGCCACGCTTTTCGCTCTTCGCTGTAGCGTTTGCATCGGCCCCCTTCTTTCAGACGATCAAGATGGGGCAGGTTGGTGGGATCGTTCTGTTGTCGTGTCTGGCTTTCCTGAACTTCCTTCCTGGGCGACCGCTTACGGCAGTTGGAGCACTGCTGGCGGGCTTCTGGCTGAAACTGTATCCGATGGTCTTAGCCGTTCTGGCGATAAAACATGTGCGTCGTGGCCGTCTCGCTGTGGGCTTCGCAGCAGGTCTCGTTGCTGTCCCCATCGTCTTGTCGCCGTTCATTCCCCTTGGTCTGTACGCCGAATACTTCACGTTCGCGACAAGCAGCGGCAACCTGTCGAACGTGGCTGCAATGAACCAGGGGATTCCGGCGGTGCTTTCTCGGCTCACATTACCACCGGAGGCGTTCACTACGTATTCCGGGCATGTGATACCGCTACTCCCCAAAGTGCTGACATTCGTTATCGGACTTGGGTTTGGGTTGGCATTTTTGTGGATGTACCTGCGGGAATGGCTGAAGATGGAGACAGTCGGCGTCGGGCTGATGGCGCTGCTTCCCGTTGTTTCAGTCCTGGGATGGGAGCACACCTACATTCTTGCCCTCCCATTAGTCTGGTGGATGCTGCTACGGGTTTCCTACGCGAAGGCATCAGTGCAGATTTCGATTTTCCTCGGAGCGCTCATTTTCTTTGTTCCCAAACCCCCTGAGCCGATCGTCGCAGCGTTGTTGGAACACGCTCCGCGTCTATTCTCTGAGATGCTGCACGCGAGGTTTCTCATCGTCACACTAGGATTTCTCGTGGCTTTGCTACTAAGCGGTCTGCGAAAAAGGCCGGGCCTTCAATCTGTTTAACTTCGAAGTATGCAGATTACTTACCTCGGCCACGCCGGCTTTCTTGTCGAGACACGCGATGTTGTTCTCGTCATGGATCCGTGGCTTTCGCCGGACGGCGCCTTCGATTCGTCGTGGTTTCAGTATCCGTGTAATCACCACCTCGCCGATCTGGTTCGAGAGAAACTGGCGGACGGCACGCGCCAGCGATTCCTGTATGTGAGCCACGAACACAAGGATCATTTCGACGCCTCGTTTTTGAAGACGCTGACTTCGGAAGAGTTCACGTTTCTCGTGCCACATTTTCGAAGGCCTGTGTTGCGAGAGCGCTTGGCTGAAATCCCTTCACAAGCGTTTGTTCACTGTAGTCACGGCGAGCGCGTAGCGCTCCCAGGCGGTTATGCACGACTATTCCTCGACGACTCCGAGCTCAACCGAGATTCGGCCATTTTTGTCCGCCTGGATGGCCAGACTTTCTTCAATATCAACGACTGCAAGCTGCACGATCAGCTCCACAGTATTGCAGAAGAGGAAGGAGCGTTGGATGCTTTCGCGGCCCAGTTCTCGGGAGCTACGTGGCATCCCACCTGCTATGCTTATCCGCTGCAGGAGTACGAACGAATCTCTCGCAAGAAGATGATGAGCAAATTCGAGGCGGTGGCGCAGGCCATCGAGACCGTTCGACCGGGCGCCTACCTGCCGTCGGCTGGTCCTCCTGTATTTCTTGATCCCATCCTGTTAGAGAAGAACTTCGAACCGGTCAACATCTTTCCCCGCGCGCCTCACGTGCTTGAGTGGCTCGGAAAGCGACTGA
>JAHEJB010000136.1 GCA_024639085.1 Rubricoccaceae bacterium
GTTTTGTGCCGCCGTCATGACCCGTCATCACCGGCGGTAGTCACCGTGAAGCGGCGGGAAGGTTCGGGGTTCCGAGCGGGGCACATCGATGTGTTCCTGGATCCCGAGGCGGATCCGATTAAGATCCTGCCGCAACCAGTCATACTGAAACCGGATGCGGGCATCCGGATTGGCCTGCGACGCCGCTTCGGCGATCAGGGGCTCGATTGCGTTGAGCTCATGGTTGATCCGGGCAAGGGCCGCCCGCTCGCCGTCCGCATCGGCCGCGGCAAACTGGATGGGAAGCGCCGCGCCCAACAGCACCAGCATCGGTAGCACAAAGGTTTGCATCGTGGTCCTCCCCGTATCGCTCATGGCGCGCATGGTGGAGGATCAGGGCGAGAATCCGCTACGAAAAATCAAGTCTGGACCGTGCGGGGTTTTTTATGCCTCGCTGCCGGTATCCCCCGCTGCAGTCAATGCTCCAGGTCTCTTCGTGGATTCGGGTTACACAATGTGTTCTCCATTTGAATGACAGAGGAGTCCATTTCATGAATCTACTCACCCACGAAAACGCGACCAAAGTTGCCTGGAACAAAGGTAAACTGGTTGGACAAAAACCACCGCTCAAGCCCAAGGAGATCTGGGCGATCCGGATTCGACTCCAGTTAGCGAATCGTGTGCGGGACCTGGCGCTGTTCAACCTGGCCATCGACAGCAAGCTTCGCGCCTGTGATCTGGTGCGGCTGAAACTCCGCGACATCTCGCACGGGGGCCGGATTGCGACTCGCGCCATCGTGATGCAGCAGAAAACGAATACACCAGTGCAGTTCGAGATTACCGAACAGACCCGGGGAACGCTTGCAAACTGGATCGATACCGCGGGATTACGTTACGACGGTTTCCTGTTCCCGAGCCGGATCAAACATTCGTTGCATTTATCGACCCGGCAATATGCCCGGATCGTCAAAAAATGGGTCACCAGTATCGGTCTAGACCCATCAGAATACGGCACCCATTCCCTGCGCAGGACGAAGGCGTCTCTGATCTATAAAAAGACCAAGAACCTGCGTGCGGTTCAGTTGCTTCTCGGCCACACAAAGCTCGAAAGTACTGTCCGCTATCTTGGAATAGAGGTCGACGATGCCCTGGAAATGGCGGAGCAGACAGAGATCTAAAATGCTTCAGCCGGTTGGCGATGTTATGAACTACGGTCGCTGACCGGCAACTTTTCGACCCACTACACAGCCGGTTTGGAACAAGCAGCACGTTTCCGAATCAATCTCTCGCCACCCGATCAGGCAGCGTGTCGCAGAGTGCCAATTTAAGCTCACTCATTTCCTTGCTCGACGCAGAGAAGGATACCTCTGCAATGATTACTTTTGCGACCCGGGCTATTTGTTCTTCATGCAAGTTCGTTAATTTTATAGAAACGCCGAATGAAGTGACTTAACCACCCACCCCGCTTTGCTTACTTTCGATTCTCGCTGTCAGACCAACACACTTGAATCGGCCGCTTTCGGGTTTACAGCAGCCCCTCGATTAGCGATCAAACATAGGTAATATAAGCCTTTCCTAACGGACAGCTTACGACCCTAACCGGCCACTCCAAGCGTAACTTGTGAATGTCGGGTTTTTGAAGATCTAGCAAGTCACAATCTGAACGGATTCCACAGGCTTGAGAACAGGAGTATGCTTGGCTGTGTTGTATCAAATCGCGGTCTCTATAGGTGAGCTGATGGCGATGCTATTATTCACAGCGAGGTGATTAATTATGCGATATCGACTACTCATTGCGGTTCTGTTCATCCTTCCTGTCCAACTGACACACGGTGAAGAGGTCACCTTTATCTACCTAATACGACATGCTGAACAGGCACTCGACGTGGAGGACCCACCCTTGACAGAGAGAGGGGAAATGAGAGCAAAAGCTTGGGGGACCATGTTAGATCAATATGGTATCAATGCGGTCTACACCAGTAAGAAAAGACGCACGATACAGACCGGTGAGCATATTGCTAAGGCTTTGAATATCCCGATTATGTCCATACCCAGGAAAGAAGTTACTCGGCTCGTGAACGAAATCCGCACGCAGCATGCCGGCGACAAAGTCTTGGTTGTCACTCATAAGCGGCAGATGCCGAAAATATTTAAAGAACTAGGGCTGCCAACAGACATTTCAGAGAACCTTACTTTCAGTCGAGATGAATACCACAAGCTATTCACGGTCGTTGTCACCGAGACATTCCCAGCTGCCTTCGAAACTGACCTCGAGTTCCCGCTCGAAGAGATCTACATCATAGATGGGTTAGCCATAGGGGGCTACGATCCGGTTGCCTACTTCACCATGGACAAGGCAGTAAAGGGCTCGGATGAATTCACCTATGAATGGAAGAACGCGACCTGGCACTTCGCGAACGCTGAGCACCGTGATCTATTCGCTTCTGATCCAGCCAAGTATACTCCTTATAGAGGCGGCTACTGCGCGCATCCCATTCAAATACGACATGGATCAAGTCCGCAAGCTTGGGAAATCAAGGACGAAAAGCTCTATTTATATACGAGCAACTGAGTCCCAAAAAGAATCCCAAGAAGCTACAACGCAATTAGTAGCGAATCATTCGGGAGGATAAATGGCAGTCGTTGATTGGTCGAAGGTTGCACTATTAGCGCTGTCAGTCCTAACGATGGTTGCGCCGGTAGAGACATTCGGGCAACCGGACCAGACCGGTAAGGTCTATCGGATAGGCTTTCTCGCGTTTGGACCGCGTCCCGTTGGTTCGACAATCACCTCTCCTCTAGTCTCATTTCGACAAGCTTTGCGTGAACGAGGATATGTCGAGGGAGAGAATCTTGTTCTCGATGAGCGCTGGGCAGAGGCGCGTCTGAACAGATTACCTGCTTTGGCGTCTGAGCTGGTTGAGGTCAAGCCAGACATCATTGTGGCCTCGGGGGCTAGTGCAGTTCGAGCAGCCATGCGCGAGACTAAGGAAATTCCCATTGTCATCGCGGGTGCTCCCGACCCGGTTGCGCAAGGGCTTGTATCCAGTCTTGCCCATCCCGATGCCAACGTGACCGGTGTAGCTGCGCTGCCAGGTCGTGCACTCGAGGGTAAAAGGCTGCAACTTTTGCAACAAGCGATCCCGGGAGGAGTCACGCGTGTTGCCGTCATACTGGATTCAACGGGCCGACTCGACCCAATGCCTTTACAGAGTGCGGCTCGCGCATTGGGCATCACGTTACTTTTCTCTGGTGAGACGGAGTCACCAGAAGAATTCCGAGACACATTTGCTGAGATGGTAAGGGACGGCGCTGATGCGATCTATGCACCGGAGACGCCAATCAATGTAAGGCAAAGACGGCTCATCGTAAAACTGGCTTTGGAGCACCGACTACCTGCGATGTATGGTTCACGTGGGTACGTAGAGGCTGGTGGTCTGATGTCCTATGGCCCGAACTTCTCCGAGCTATTTCGAAGAGCGGCTGTCTACACGGATAGGATTCTAAAAGGTGCGACTCCTAGCGAACTTCCCGTGGAACAACCCATACACTTCGAGTTTGTGGTCAACAAAAAGACAGCCACATTCCTTGGCCTTGATCTTCCTAAGCCAATCCTAATTCTGGCAGATGCGGTAATTCAATAGTAGGTCACGACTCGGATGAGAATTGTTCTATGAGTGAGTTGGGTGACTCTACCGAAACTACCGATTATGGTAACGCCCGTCGAGGTAGTGGTCGCCTTGTTAGACGAAGCTTCATAATCGCTCTTGTGTTGCTAAGTAGCGGGTTTATCGCTGGCGGGGCGATGGAGCTTTGGTTCCGTTACCAGGAAAGTGTGAGCAGTATTTGGTCACTTCAAACGGAGATGGCTGAAGGAGCAGCCTTTAAGATTCATCAGTTCATGCAGGGAATAGAGAAGACAATGCGCATCTCTACACAGTCACAACGAATTGTCGACAGCGGGCTGACAGAGGAATTCGAAGTTGAGCTTATTAAGCTTCTGAAAGCTGTGCCTGCAATAACCGTTGTTTCTGCACTGGATTTGAGTGGCCAAGAACAATTCAAGCTCTCACGAGTTGAGCTAATCCAGCCGGGAGACTTGATATTCCGTGGTGATGACGAAGCTTTCTTGCGGGCCAAAGGAGGCGTGCCGTATTTCAGTCCAGTATATTTCGTGCGAGAGTCAGAACCTTACGCGAGTATCGCCACACCCATTGAACGTTTTGCTGGAGAGATCCTTGGGGTTCTTATTGCTGAAGTAAATCTGAAATACATTTGGGATGTTGTTTCAGATATTCAAGCGGGAGAAAAAGGCTATGCATATGTTGTCACAGGTAATGGCGATCTGATTGCACACCCTGATATCAGTCTCGTACTTGCGAGGCAAAATTTAATGGATCTTGATCAAGTCCAAATCGCTTTGGCTGGTGAACAGGGCCCATTCACTGCATCAGACAACCTGGTTAGTCAGAAAGTCATAGCGGCGTATGCCTCTATTCCTGACCTTGGATGGATAGTGCTGGTCGAACGCCCGACCTCCGAAGCCTATGCATCTCTATACTCGTCCTTATTCCGAAGCGGGTTTTTCCTTTTAGTTGGTATTGGTATGGCAGTCCTGGCTAGCCTTCTGATCGGTTTTCGGGTCGTGCGACCGCTACAAACCCTGCGTGAGGGCGTGGCTCGAATTAGTGACGGCGAGTTGGATCATCATATCGACATTCAAACCGGAGATGAGTTTGAAACGCTTGCTGGTGAATTCAATGACATGACAGCAAAGCTACGTGAATCTTACGCCAGCATCGAACGGGTTAGTCATCTAGAGCGATTTTTTTCCCCGCAGCTCGCTGAGGCGATTGAATCTTCTGAGGAACAGGACCTCATGGAAGATCATCGACGCGAGATAACCATTGTATTTTGTGATCTTCGGAACTTTACTGAATTTTCTTCGCTCGTTGAACCGGAAGAGGCGATGAAAGTGCTTCGCGAATACTACCAAGCTATTGGTGCGTTGTTACGACGTTATGAAGCTACCATCGAGCATTTTGCTGGGGATGGTCTGATGGCCTTTTTTAATGACCCTGTACCTTGCCCTGATCCAGAGGTACGTGCGGTTCGTATGGCAATTGAGATGCAAAGGGATGTCGAAGAGCTAATTATCGGGTGGCGTAAGAGTGGCATCAAGCTGGGATTTGGAATTGGTATCTCCTCTGGTTACGCCACACTTGGACGCATTGGATCTGAAGAACAGTTTCATTATGCGGCAATCGGCTCCGTAGCGAATCTTGCTTCTCGTCTTTGCGATGAGGCTCAAAGCGGGCAGATCCTAGTCACTGAGTCGGTATACGCGAAAGTCGATCATCTAGCGGACACCCGGCGCACCGGGGACCTCACACTTAAGGGATTCCCCAAACCCGTATCTGTACTAGAAATAGTCGCCTTGAAGGAAAATCCATCGGACTCGCCAAAATGTTGACCTAAAACCTCCCAGTTCGCAATTGGTTGTCGATTGGAAGCGGACGCCCAAATGCCAAGATTCCTACTGTTTCAAATGACGGGTATTGGCCGCAATCAGCATCCTGAAACGCAGCACAGACTCTCTGTAATGCCGGAAAAATCAGCGGCTGCTTATCAGCCAACAGAAGACATAGGTTATACTCTCGCTGCTTTGCAGCAGCTATTTCCCTTATCGACCCGAAGCGGGCCTAGAGATGTTTACGGGCCTTGGTCAGTTCATTGGCCTCAAGGGCGTATTTTCCCCGACCAGCACGTTGTCGAAATCCACCCTAACCGCGTGTCACCAGAGTTTCACCTAGCAAAAGGTAGGTGCGGCTTTGAACATATCCGCTGAACATAGTCATTGCGCGATCTCGTGAATCGATTTGGTATTGAGACCACGAATTCCTGTGTCGTGGTTGGACCGAAGTTGTTATTCCGAGAGCGCCTTGACCACATTGATTAGGCCCCCGGTAACCCGCGCTAAGCAATCGAAACAAATATTGTCCGGCGTATCCTCCCGATCATGGTAATGAGGGTAGCGGTAAGGAGCTGTGTCTGTGACCATGACAGCGGCATAGCCTTCCTCCCAGAAGGACCAATGATCCGACCAGTCCACGCCGGTGACCCAGGCGGGGGCAGCCAACCCTTCCGATGGGAATCTTGCATGTTGGCGGAAAGCAGCTACCGACCTAAATAATAAGTCCGTCGAATTTCGGTTGGCTACGAAGCCGATGAAATTGCCCGTCCAAGGATAAAACAGCCCTAGATGATAGGGGAAAAACTGGCTGTTTAGTTCCTCGCTGTAATAACCGATCGTTTCCAGAGAGAGCATAGCGATAAGGTTCTCGTCCCTAGACTTGGCGCGACGGGCATGAATATGGCTTCCCATATCCCCCGTCTTGAAGTAGGGCGGTTCCTCATTAACAAACGCGACGAATCGGATGGTCCGGGGGCGGACTTCCTCAGCAGCAAGTGAGCGAGCGATGGATAGCAGCGCCGCTACCCCACTGGCATTGTCATTGGCGCCAGGCGAACCCAATATGGAGTCATAATGGGCACCGACTATAATGATTTCATCCGCTCGAATTCCTCCCCTTATGGTTGCTACCAGATTACGGACGGGCTCGTTGTTGATCTCGTAGGTCTCGCTGACCACCGACAAACC
>JAHEJB010000137.1 GCA_024639085.1 Rubricoccaceae bacterium
CAAGAACCAACGTATTGGAGTCCATTCCAGATGCCCTCTGCTCAATCAAAACATGCATCATTCCGTTCTCAGTCCGTAGAGTCCGCCAGAAGAACGAACGGTCCACTAACCAGCTCAGCGCGGGGCCTCGAAGCAGGCGATACGAGGTCTCACGCCCTCGCACTTCACTTGGGAGCTGAACGATGAGCGGCTCTCCTGCTGTGATCGAATAGCGAAGTGTGTCAGCCTGAGGAGTGGAACGCTCTACGCTCGGAGCCGTTTGCAAGCTCGAACGAGCCGAGAGCGGCAAGGCCCAGAGCATGACGCAAATGATAGCGAACGAGAGTAGGATACGCATAGCGGAAGAGAGGCCAGCATGTTGGGGCTTAGGCTGGCCGAAGATACGCCGTGCTGCCAGCGTGTGGCTGTGTCTCGCAGCGTTCCTTGGAAGCGTGGCTTCGGCGCAGCCGAACGACTCGTGGCGACTCGTCGCAGATGGAGAGCCGGTTGACTGGACGCCCAGCCGAACAATTCCGACGGATAGTCTCGAAGCCGCAGCTCAGTTGGCTCTCGAGCACTTTCAACGGGAAGGTTACTTCCTGGCTAGGATTGACTCGGCCGGATCTGCCAGCAGCCCTCCAACGCTTTACGCGACGAAGGGGCCAGCCGCGATTATTACATCGCTTGAATTCGGTGGCGTGCGGTCGCTGGATTCCTCTTCGTTTCGACAAATATTGGGCACGCAGGAAGGGCGACGATTCGATCGACAGGAACTCGAACGAGACCTGAACGACTTACTCGTACAGTATGAGCGGAACGGTTTCCCACTGGCTCACGCTCGACCATATCTGGAGTATGGTTTCGGCGATGATGGTGCGCCAACAGTGGACATCAGCGTTGACGTTATTGAAGGGGAGACGCTAACCCTGGTCGGCGTAGAATTGGACGGAGAGACTCGGACCAGCGACGTCTTTGCGACACGAGCAACAGGGCTTCAGCTCGGCAAACCACTTGCGAGGTATGACCCCGAGGCCATTCGACAAGACTTGGAAGCTACGGCACTGTTTGAGACGATTGGAATACCAACAATCGCCCTTGTGGATAGCGGAGCCGTAATTCGCATTCCTGTTACAGAGGGCCCCCCAGGCACATTTGATCTGCTCGTGGGCTACTTGCCGGGAGGCGGCGGCCGTGACGGATCGTTTGTAGGCAACGGCCTGTTGGAGTTGCACAATTTGTTTGGCGGAGGAAGGCAGATCAGGCTTCGGCTCGTCCGCAATCCGGGCCTGGTTTCGTCTGTGGAAGCGCGTGTCAGCGATCCCTATCTCTTCGGATTTCCACTTCGAGTCTCCGCAGAGTTTGCAGGTCACAATCAGGACTCCACTTATTCGCGCCAACGATATGGCCTCGAAGCGGGGTATCGGATCGCACCTGGCCTAGAAGTCATTGCATCGGGCGCACGCGAGTTGGTTCAGCCGGGAATATTTGGTTCGAGGATTGTAAACGGTCGGCCGCGCGTGTCTGAGTCAAATGCGTTGTTTGCGGGAGCAGGCGTCCGTTTTCGTCGAATTGACCACGCTACCAATCCGCGCAGTGGGCTTCTCGTGGAAGCGCTCTTCGAACAAGGCTTTCGTCGCCGAACGCTCCCTCCGGCAGAAGATGGCGGAGTGGCCGAGCCCGTCAACCTCCAACAACAACGGCTTGTAGCCTCTGGTCGCGTGTTCCTTCCCACGTTCAGCAGGCAGGTCTTCGTGGGCGGCGGTGATGCGCGGGTACTTCTTGGAGGACGGAGCGCGGGCGACGACCAACAGGCGATCTACGATGATGGCGACTTGTTCCAGTTTGGTGGCGCAACAACGCTCCGTGGCTACGACGAGAATCAGTTCCTCGGTAACATTGTCGGGCGCTTGTTAGCCGAGTATCGCTATCAGCTCGATCGCACGTCGTTCGCGTTCGCCTTTCTGGATGTCGGTTACGTAGACCGTCCTTTACTGGCCGATTTCGAGGCCGAGCGTGACGTAAAGCCTGGCTATGGATTCGGCGTCCAATACCGAACGCCGCTCGGGCTGGTCACCGTTACCTATGCATTGAACCCCGACATTGGCATCGGTCAGGGTAAAGTCCACGCAGGCCTTTCATTTGGATTGTAGAGTCCGCCATCCAATTCTCAAACCCTTCCCAAAACACGCTACTGTGGATCTGACAGAAAAGACCAAGTCAAGCGAGCTTCTCGTAGACGGTGTGCTCCTCAAAGCCTACCGCGATACCGTTACACTTCCTGACGGCGGCGAATCAGTCCGAGAATGGATCGACCACCCCGGCGCGTCTGCCATTGTGCCCCTGTTCGAAGACGGCTCGACGATCCTTATTCGGCAGTATCGGTATGGTCCTAGGCTTGAGTTTTTGGAAGTTCCGGCGGGGAAACTGGATGGACCCAAGGAATCACCCGAACTTGTTGCTCGGCGTGAGTTGGAAGAAGAAATCGGCTATACGGCAGCAACGATGACGAAGGTTGGAGAGACCTACCCATGTATCGGCTACGCGAATGAGGTCATCCATCTGTTTCTGGCGGAAGCCCTCTCAAAATGTACCGCGGCAACAGATGATGACGAGTTCGTCGTTCCGGTTCGGATGCCGTTTAAAGAGGCGGTCGCGATGGCGCGAGCCGGCCAGATCGCTGACGCCAAAAGCACCGTTGCGTTGCTGGTCGCGCAAGCCTATCTGGACAAAAGGAGTGGCTGAAGATCACGCTCGATTTCACGCTGATTGCTGATTTCAAGCTGCTTTTAGCTTTGTAGTCTGGGTCTATCGCGCCGTAACTTCCGCGTTCTGTGCGATTGGCACAGCTTGACCTCGAAACTGCGCATCCATGTTTTTCACGCTTCTTGTAGTTCTAATTGTAGTCGTTGCCATTCTCCTGTCGCTCGTCGTACTGTTGCAGAGCGGACAAGGAGGCGGATTGGCTGGGATTGCTTCCGGCGGACAGGCCACGCAGATTCTTGGGGCCCGTCAGGCCCCGGACTTGCTCGAGAAAGCATCTTGGACTCTCGGTGGAGCGCTCATTTTCCTCTGCTTCATCGCGCCGTTTACAATAGGCGGCGAGCAACAGCGCAGCATTCTACAAGAGAATGCAGGCAGCGCCCCAGTTGAAGCTCCAGCCCTGAATCCAAACGCTCCGGCTGAGGGAACTCCTGCTCCAGGCACACCTGCGCCAGCCGGAGGTGGCGACGGTGCTGCACCTCCAGAGCCTGCTACCGAATAGACGCGAGCTCGACTTTTACCCAGTTGTACGGCGTGTCCAGATTGGGCACGCCGTTTTTCGTTGATGGGACGGCCACAAAATGGTCCCGCCCTCACTCGGTATGAGCAAGGGCGGGATTGAATGGCGACACGTGCCGGTCTGTAAGCCGAATTCTGTGCATCTGGAGCAGCCGTCGCCGTGCTGCATCCTGAGCGATCATCATCTATCTGGGAACCTGATTTCTCAGGATCTCGAGCGGCCTACCCACGTCCTCGGGCGAGCAGCCCTCAAACAGACGCTTACGTGGCCTTGCACCCCGTGAGGTTTGCCTGGCCGCCTCCATCACTGGAAACGCCGGTGGGCTCTTACCCCACCATTTCACCCATCACCTGTGAACCGCAAGCGGGACCATCGGCTGGTTTACTTTCTGTTGCACATGCTGTCCTCCCGCAAGCGGGAAGCCCCCGATGTTATCGGGGCACAGTGCTCTGTGGTGTTCGGACTTTCCTCCCCGCAACAAGTGCGGAGCGATGATCCGACCGGCACGAACCGAGTTCGTGTATTTGAAAGATGCAAGGGCAAAATACAGCGAAACTGCCCTGCTTCTAGATCTTCATCTCAGACGTGACTTCCTGATAGAGCGTGTCGTCCACAATGATGCGGCCGTCATGCTCGCTGACAATGAGGCGGTTGCGCTGGCGCACTTCCACCTGGCGCTGGGGCGGAACGGCGTAACCGCCAGCTGCGCCACGTTCAATCGGTACAACGGCGCGGCCGTCACGCATACGTGTGCGAAGACGCTCGTAGCCACGCAGATAGCGGTCATCAATTGCCTTCGTGGCCTTCCTGCGATGCCTTTGAAACTTGGCCTGTTCCTTCTCCGTGTCGGCGACAACCTTTTCAAGTTCCTCTTGCTTCCCAACGAGTAGGTCATCCAGTTCTTTCAGGCGCAGGTGAGCAGCCTCAACGGCCTCTTCGCTCTCAGTGTCGTGGGTTGAAAGCTCTTCGATCTGCTCGGTTGCGGCAGTAATGCGCTGACGCTGCGCCTCGATTTCTTTGGTCAAGGCGTCGTACTCGCGGTTGTTGCGGACTTGCAACTGCTGCTCTTCGTACTTACGAATCAGGCCCTCGCACTCAGCGATATCCATTTTCAGCTTTTTGCGCTGCACATCGCTGTCCTGTGCTTCCTTTTTGGAATTCTCGATGCGCGTTGCAAGTCCGGCTTTCTCGTCTTCGAGATCGCGGATCTCGTCGGGGAGGTCGCCCTGGAGCTTCGTAATTTGATCTATCCGGCTGTCTACGTGCTGTAGGCGGATGAGCGCGCGGAGCTGCTCTTCAATCGGTGAAAGTGTTTCGGTGGCCATCCGGAGTGGAATTGTCTGGGTTGGAAAACGTCAGTCCAAATAAACCTCATATCCACGGGGAAGGTTCGCTTTCAAGACGAATTTGAAGTGAGATCGTGAACGGGTCACGATCTCGCGAACGTACTCATCGCCGATGTTCGCACGGTTGTTCGTCGAACTGTGACATCGTTGAAACGAGGGGAGAGGTAGTCCACGATTTGTTGTTCCGTGTGGGCTTCCGTCTCGTAGTGCCCAGGGTCGATGATTGCCATGCGGTGGCTCCCTTTCGCCTCCATCGCTTCGAAGAACTTATGGTAGGTGACATCTCCTGTTACGAACGCATTCGCTCCTTGAGTCATCGCCTCCTCAAACAGGCTCGTGCCTGAGCCACCACAAACAGCGACGGTTTTTATGGACTGATCTGGATCTCCGCTATAGCGAAGCGAGGCTGCGTCGAGCCGATCCAAAATCGTATCGAGGAAAGACGAAAGACCAACTGGCGACGGGAGTACGCCGATGGCGCCGGATCCAATCCGACTCGCTGGATTTTCCATCGGGAAGACATCGTAGGCAACTTCCTCGTAAGGATGAACCGCTCGTACTGAGTTCAACACACGATGAAGGTCCCAGCGCATAACCTCCATCTCCAGGCGGGCTTCTTCAACGGATTGAATCTCACCCCCGGCTTCGCCGATATGCGGATCGGCATCTGCACCGGGCCGAAACCGTCCAATTCCTTTCGTTTGGAACGAGCACTCGGAGTAGTCGCCAATCTGGCCCGCGCCCGCATTGGCAGCGGCTGATCGAACAGGTTCCGCGTGGCTTTCAGGAACGAAGACGACCAGTTTTACCAGCTTGCCCATCGATGGCGAGAGAAAGCGAATGTCCTGAAGTCCGAGCTTCTCGGCCAGTCCGAACGAAACGCCGCCGTGGGCAACGTCCAGGTTTGTGTGGATGGTGTAGTAGGCGATTCCTTGCTCCGCCATTCGTAGCGCCATTCCACCAATGTGGTCATCGCCAACCAACCGTTTTTGGGGTCGAAAGAATAACGGATGATGAGTCACGATCAGTTCCGCGCCGATTTCCTCGGCTTCGTCGATGACAGCTGGTGTGAGATCAAGTGCGACGAGAACCTTTGAGACAGCCCGTTCTGCCCGTCCAATTTGCAATCCGACATTATCGTAATCGAACTTGGAGGCCGGCGGAGCCCAATCTTCAAGGGCAGTAGTTATGTCGCGTATGGTAGGCATGGTCGCTAGTTCTCGAGGTCGCGAAGCTCATTGGCCACGGAAGGATCCGTTGCGGCTCGCCCCGAAACGCGAATGCCTTCTGCTTCATCGAGCTTTGTGAGGATGATTGCGCCGATTGCAAAAAGCACTAACACGGCTGCCACGCCAGCGCGTTGCGTTCCAAAAACTGCAGTCATTAGGCCGAATAGTGCTGGCCCGGCAAATGCCGTTGCTTTGCCAGAAAAGGCAAAAAAGCCATAAAACTCCGTCTCCTTGTCGTTGGGTACGAATCGACCCAAAAGAGATCGGCTCGCCGCCTGGTTTGGTCCAGAGGCAATCCCAATAAATACGCCAGCTCCCCAAAGCCATGCCTGTGTGGGTCCGAATACGGCAACGACAGTTGCGGCAGAAAGCAAAGCTAGCGAGATCATCACGGTACGCTTTCCGCCCATCTTGTCATCAAGAAAACCGAAGATGAACGCGCCGATTCCCGCTGCCAGATTGAGCGTGATCCCAAAGAGGAGAATCTTCGTTTCAGAGAAACCGTAGGCTGTCGCTGCGAATATTCCGCCCATGGCAAAGATGGTCACGAGACCATCGTTATAGAAAAGCCTGGCGAGCAAGAGACGAACAATCTGCCGGTA
>JAHEJB010000032.1:0-13672 GCA_024639085.1 Rubricoccaceae bacterium
AGCACGCAAGGATGCTTTGCATGAGTTGATTTGTAAGGAGTAGAGAACCCCTTCTTGTTCAGAGCCGTGCAGAGAAGTTGCACGCTCTCAAGAATCATCTTCACAACGTGCTGATCACAGTGATACTCGGCGCATTTATTTATATCCGAATCTAGAACGAAAATATTCATTCAAATACACTAGTTAGTCAGAATCTGCCTGGTAGGCTCGGATATGGTCTACTTCCAGACGGAATGGTCCGTCTTGTCCGTCGACTATGTACAGGCCTATCCGTTTGACATTGGCAGGGTCGATTGCCGGCGCGGTTACGGGCTCCCCAAACACTGTTGTTCTGAGCGAACCGAATGGCACGCGAACCAACGCCCAGTCCGCCTGCGTGTCAAACGGTGCGCGGCGAGAGACTGACCTCCCTCGTCGACGAGTGTCATCGTCTACCTCAATTTCAAAGGTTCGCCCACCTCCACGCACACGAAGTTCGAGGCCGTCATATCCCGAGAGGTCGACAGATCGATTGGCCCTGACGGACGTAAAGCCTCCGCCCTGTGTGACCAGCGTGCCCGTGAACCGAATCGTTCCGTCCTCAATTGTAACAAATCCCTGGGAACGTCCTCCCATAACTCCATCGTTAACGATTTGCCAGTTGGCTTCGTTAGGTGTATTGAAATCGAATAACATCATAGGAACGGGCGGAACGTGGACTTCCCCGATAGGTCGTTCGCTACAGGCGAGGATGAGAGTCATGATTACCAAGACGAAATAGTTCATTTGCTGCTGATGACAACGTGAAAAGAAAAGGGTAGGTGGCTAGTGTAAATGGCGAAATGCAGCGGTCCACTTGCCACGACATTCCGTGGATTAGGGGGCAAAAACGAACTGTCGTGTTACTGAGTTCGAGCCTGACGTGAGCCGATAGAAATAGACGCCCGGTTGCAGCGACGTTGCATCGAACATGACTTCGTGCTGTCCTTGATTGCGTTGAGCATCTAACAGCGTATCAACAGAACGGCCAAGCATATCGAAGACATCAAGCCTAACGTGTTGTGCTTCTGCCAGCGAAAACGAGATCGTGGTAATACCATTTACCGGATTAGGATAGTTTTGACCAAGGAGGGTCAACTGCGGCTGTTCATCATCTGCGTTCCCTGTCGTAAATGGCGTGTAGGTGACGGTCAGGAAGGGACGGGTCTCAGCTACGGTGCTGTCTCGGCTTGCAAATCGCTTGCTCGTCCCCGGACCTATTTCATTTCCGATCAATATCCAGCCAAAGTTCGCTGCCGGGTTGTCAAGCCAGCGTTGGGCGTCTTCTACCATTTCTTCAGTCGAGCCCCACACATACCGGCCTTCGAAATCGACCACGCGCAAAGCGCTTGGTGTTGGCGCAAAGTCTCCACCCGCGTTCGTCCAATCTTCTGTGTCAAAGAACCTGCTAAACCACGTCGCGTCTCCAACTTCCGCGGGGGCGCCCATGCCCTCTTCGCCAGGTGCATTCGACAGGCCTTCCCCCCAATCGGCTGTAAGGCGATACAACTCCATTGGTTGAAAGCCATTCATGGTTCTCGTAAGCAGCAGACTCAATTCTACACTTTCGATGGTCGATCCTGCTGGAATTTTACCGGCGATATCGAAGGAAAGAAGAGCTCTCCGGCTGTTATTCTGGTTATTGTTGCCCGCAAAAAGAAACTGGCCCGCACCGTTGGATATGTCGCCTTCTTCGTATAAAGACGTGTCCTTTGTTGGTTGAATCTCAACTGTCGTTTGAGCAGAAGCATCCATCCCATACAGAAAGACCAGACAGGCGGCAAAAAGAAGACGTATCATTGCTATGTGATTTGATACAAATAAGTGGAAGGGGTCGACGAATTGACTGGATAGATAGATTTGCTAGCGCCCAAATCGATCTTGTATCCAGCTAACGAGGGTGTTGAAGAGGAATGGGCTTCGCGTCCACGGTCGATAAAACCGGTCGGGCCAGACTCCTTGTCCAACCCATTCGGATGGACGAGCGAGCGCGTGGTTGACGCCTGGCAAAACAACAATTGTAACGTCGGGGTTGTCGGCCAGAGCATCTCTCAACAACGGAACATTGTTTTCGGGCGGAACAATCAGGTCGCTCTCGCCGAAAACGACAAGAACTGGCACGCTTACCTCCGACCAATTTGGCGCAACGAATCGGGCTCTTCGCCTGAAATAGTCGAGGTCTGGGAGCTCAAGGCTGTCTGGGATCAGTGCATGCTCTGCCCAGCTAGACGAGCGCGCGACTTCGTTGATTGGCGCGAATTCTGCCCAAGATGCTCCGGCTTGGGCGAGTCGGACAGTTTGCCTTTGGTACTCAAATGCTTCCCGAAAGTCTAGATCGGAGAATTGTTCACCCGATGCTCTCATATATGCCGTCGTGACATGGCCTTGTTGATCCTCTAAGGATTCGGCAGGCCCTACGAAGGTGGTCACGAATTGTACATCCTCACGTTCTGCGGCGATGTCCGGCACGATCCATCCTGCGGCACTGTTGCCGAGCAACCCGACTGGTCCGAGATCGTCCCTTTTTGCTAACTCGTCTAACAGCCCACGGACGTCTTCGAAGCGATCCTCACCTGTGACGATGCCGTTTTCCCCAGTGGAGGCTCCTGTGCCACGAGCGTCGAAAGCGACGGCAGCGATACCATTCCTGGCAAGAAACCTCGCCCACATCGACGTGTCATTTCGATCGCCGTAGCTGCGTCCGGCAACGAGGACGACGGTGGTTGGCTTCTCAACGCCAACTGGCAAGTGAAGGGCACCCGCCAGTGTGTCCCACCCTGCCCTGAATCGAATCTCCTCCGTGCTAAACGACGGCAGGTCGAAGTCAACCACCCTCTGTAGATGAACGTGGGCAGTAATTGAGTCCGCCTCTGTTACAACACCTCGTAAATGACCCTCGTCAAGATCCACAATCAAGCGCATCTCGTCACCAAATAACCCCGATGTCAAAGTGCCGTCTTTGTCTCCCTTCTCATAACTAAAACTGTAAGAGAACTGATCATATCCGTTGTAGGGAAGCGTGAGCGTTGTTTCCAGTTCTCCATCTGTACCAAGATCAAATTCAAGCTCAAACAACTGCGGCGTTCCCTTCTCGATACTTGCGCCTGACCATCGTCCGAGGAGCCCAGGCGGCGGTATCGCGCCTGAGTCCTGCGCCCGTGAATTCGCACTCAGAACGGACGCGAGTAGAAACGACAAGAAAAGCGCTTTTGCCATTAGGGTGAGCTCATTTCGTTGGTCATCCATTTCTATCTAGGCCGCACCGTTCCCAACCCACCGTCGACGCCAATCACTTGTCCTGTAACCCAGCCGCTGCGAGAACTGTCAAGCAACCAATGGATCGCCTCAGCAACGTCCTCGGGCTGCCCTAGGCGACCCAAGGCATGCATGGATTCGGATTGCTTCACAGCAGCCTCCGTGCTAGTAAGCTTTGCTGTGAGAGGTGTTCTAACTAGCCCAGGGGCTACACAATTGATGCGGATGTTCCGGCTGCCATAGGTCGCTGCTGCGGATTTAGTTAGCCCCACAATGCCAGCCTTTGCGGCCGCTATGGCCTCGTGATTGGCCAGACCGGTACGTGCAACCGCAGATGCACACAATACAATCGATCCACCGGATTGATATAAGGCACGAGACGCGGCTTTGACCGTGTAGAAGGCAGTATCCAGGTTCTTCGCTACAGTTTCTTTGTAGTCATCGACCGACGTCAGATGCGCTGGTTTGAGCAGAATAGATCCCACGCAGTTTGCTATCCCGTCCAGGCGGTTAAACCTGGATAGCGCATGATCAATTATTAGTTGAACGTCGTTTAGCTCTGTAGCATCAACAGACAGGCCGACACCACCTATTTCGGCCGCGAGTTCTCCAACCGTCTCCTCGGTGCGGGCTCCGACAACGACTTTAGCACCGTCCTCGGACAATCGTCGGCAAAGGCTGGAACCAATGCCTCCGGTTGCCCCAAGAACGATGTAGACTGGAGTTTCTGATGATGGCATGTTAGACAAACCAGTAAGTGGTAGCGGATTAGATTATGGCTCGTATTCAGTGACCAGACAGATTCGAGGACATTAAGGAGTGCGAAAGAGCGGCATAGGCATTGTCTAATCCTCGACGCATTGCCCAGGCGCGCTCGCTTGCGTCATGGGAATCGTTCATTTGCTCTATTGCGCGGGATAGAGGATGCTGAACTGCTGCTCGCACGCGTGAGTCCATACCGAGCAAAGCGTGGGCGGTATCTACGTACAAGGCCGTGCAAGCTGCTATATGACCCTGGTTGTAGAGCGGTGCTCCACGACTTACCGCAGTACGAATGAGGTTCATAGCCATTGATGTACTAGCCGACGATTCCTGTGGGATCAACACTTCGTCGATAACATGTATAATTCCATTCGAAGCCAGTACGTCTGCTTGAATAACTTGGGCTCCGCCTACTCGCAGTCCGATCGATAGCGGCTTCCCGTTTAGCGTTTGCGCTTCACCTACATTCAGTATGTCACGGGATTCAACTTTTCCTGAGACCACATGAAGCGTCAATAAGGCTACTAATTGATCTCTGTTCTCTGGCCGGAGCAGATTGTCAACGGTTCCCGCGGGCAAGCGCGAGAACGCTTCATCGGTCGGCGCGAAGACGGTGAACGGACCGTCGCCCCGGAGCGTCTCAACCAAACCCGCAGCTTCTACCGCTGCGACGAGTGTCTGAAACGAACCCGCCTGCACCGCTACATCGATAATGTCGTCATGAGGAGAAATGGAAGAAGCCTTCGCTATTCCGGGAGCAAATGCCGTAATAGCGGTGGCAAGAGCGAAAAATGATACTGAACGGATGCGTCGCATGGGATCCACCTGTGTGATTGATAGAGGAGCGAAGGATAAACGAGTTGGACGATTACTACTGCCAATATAAACGTTTCGGACGAATAATACTATTTTTATCGTCCAAGTCGTCCATTCTTCATGGCGCCTATCCCTCCACGCCGACAATCAAATACCTTCAGCGCCGAGCACATCAGCGCCCTGGCAGGATGGATGCCTCCGATTATCAGACTTGGACTGGCTTCATCAACCGCAAGCGGTAACGTGCCCCAATCCCGGCGCTACCACCTCGTCTTAGCGGGGCCCCTACAGTTCAGCCTTCAGTGTTGAGAATCAATCACGTAAGTACGGCGAATACAATACTCCAAAGAGAAACATGACAATTATGAAGACGGCAAAGCCACCAATGAAAGCTTGCATTTCGTGGCTAGACCTCTGCCGTTTTAGAATGAGCCCTAGCAGATGCTGACTGTTCTTTCAACGTCAGGAAGTTCATCCAGCCAAGGATTGAGGGAACCCACAATCCTATAAAAACTGCCTCTAGTTGGAATCCCACAAACCAAAGTATTAGGGACATAACGAGCGAAATAGCTGCGGAGGCGTTGAAAAGACGCTCGGCAGTCGAGAGTTTACTGAGTTTCATAGGGTGATAGTTCAAGTGAATGGTCGGTTGGCCCGTATGACGTGAAAGCTAGGGATTGCGGGGCAGGTCACGCCAGAGATGAAGCGATCGCGGCTGAACGTTCTGGATCGATTGGTTCATCTACCTCCAGGGACGTTGCTGCACGCGCTATCCCCTTCAGCATCCCGCCAAATACAAGTTGGTGGAGCGGTATTAAGGAGTACCAATACACGCGCCCAAAAATGCCAACCGGGTCGAAACTGGCCGTCTGCCGGATGGTAGATGAGTCGTTCTTTCCTGAAACCTCAAATTCCAACCACGCGCGTCCGGGCAATTTCATTTCTGCGGCGAGACGAAGCCGCTCGTTGGGCTCGTAGATCTCAACGCGCCAGAAATCGAGGGTATCTCCAACCCGAAGCGAGTCGGGCGAGGGTCGACCTCTTCGCGTACCAATTCCTCCTATTAACAAATCAAGGAATCCTCGAACACGCCAAAGCCACGTCCAAGCGTACCAGCCTGTTTCTCCTCCTATTCGCGCAATGGGATTGAAGGCTTTTTCGGGGGAGGTTGAAACTGTGACCGTCCGCGAATCAACGAGTCTTGCTTTAAAGCTGGATGTGGATCCTTTCAATCGATCTCCTGAAGACGAAAGAGCATCCGACCACCGGGTTTTAGCGTACTCCAGGTCTTCGTTCTCAAGTGCACGCCTGATCGCAGGTTCAATTCCCATCGGGACAATGTCGAACGCAATCAATGCCTTTGAGTCGCGAACCACCGTCGAATGCGCGATGCTCTCGATGAGTTTGCGGCCGATCCGTGCGTAGAGTGGTGTTACGAGGCCAAGCCAGAGACTGGACAGGTAGGGTGTAAGAAAGGGCACAGGAATCGCCAGGATGCGCATGTTTCTCACCCGCGCGTACAAGTGCATGATGTCTCCGTATGACACCTGATCTGCTCCTCCGATCTCAAAATTTGTGGATTCATTGACATCTACATCGAGTCCCGTAACGAGGTATTCGATCAAATCCTCGATCGCGATAGGCTGCGCGAGTTCGGACACCCATTTGGGCATGATCATGAATGGAAGCCTCTCAACAAGGGACCTGATCATCTCAAATGAAAGGCTCCCCGAACCGATGACGATGGATGCTCGGAACTCGACTACGGTAGCGCCCGATTGTCGAAGGATTTCTCCAACCTCGTGGCGACTTCGAAGGTGGGGAGACAATTCCTCCTCTGTTTGGCCGAGGCCTCCGAGATACACGATCCGCTTGACACCGGCTTCGGCCGCAGCGCGGGCAAAATTTTGTGCGCCTTCTCTGTCCTTCTCCTCGAAAGAACCGCCTGCACCCATGGAGTGAATTAGGTAGTAAGCAACGTCTACATCTTCCAGCGCCTTTCGCAAACTATCAGGCTCAAGGACATCACCCTTAACCACCTCTGTTGAATCGGCAACTTTAGGCCTCAGGAATTCCGGACGGCGCGCAAGACAGCGTAGACGAACTTCGCGCGCCTCTAACTCAGGGAGCAATCTGCCACCAACGTAGCCGGAGGCTCCGGTTAAGAGTATGAGAGGAGAGTTTTCTTGTTGTTGATTCTCCATGGGCCCAGGAACCTCAATTATGGCTCTTATGGTGAGTCGACTTTCGTCCAGCGAGTGGTTTCGAAAATTGTTCAAAGAGTGCTACGTTTAACCCGATTAGCAGGAAGGCATACAGGAAATCGTCAACGGGAATACTGGTTACTCTAACACCGATATTGTGGGCGTTGTCATACCAAACAACTTGATCGCTGATTGACGTTGGATCCAGATTGATTAGGGGATAGTCCCAAAAATGAAGTCCAGTCAGCAGGCCGTTCGTTGCCACAAACGGGATTAGAAGTACTGCGAATGCCACCCAAAGTGGGCCAGCCCACGGCGGACGGGCCACCAGGAGAGCCAATAGGAATCCGCCCAACAGGACGCAGGTAGTAAACGTATAAAGTTGGTCTTGGTAGCTGAATGCCAAGACGAAAGTGAGAGTCAAGAGAAGACCGGAGAAGAGCGGGGCAAGTGCGTACAGACGCTTGCCAAATCGAGCTTCGCGCAGCGTGTAATATGTAAACACGCATGCGTAAGGAACGCACACAAAGAAAAGCCACTCTTCCAGGGGGAGGCCTAAAATGTGAGTGCCAATTATGTGATCCCTGTTGAAGCCCCAAATTCCAAGGCGCGCGAAGAGTATGTCCCAGGCAACGAAAACGATGCACGCGATTAGGCACGCTGGGATAAAGGAAGACCAGCGACTCGCAAAACGTTCCCCTCGCCAAGAGAAGGCAAGGGGGATTGAGAGCACACACATATTTATCAGGAGGTACAACATCCTAACTCCGAATTTCCATGCCTCAGCTTCGCTGCCCGGGTGCAGTAGAGCGAGTCCGTTCTTTCGCAGCGAGTTGGGTCTTCGCTTCTCGGTAGAATTTCAGGGGTGGCCAAAGCATTCCAAAGCATTCTCCGTCTTCCGGATCGAGATGCTTGTGATGGACGAGGTGGGCTTTCCTAATTGCCCTCAAATACGCGTTATCGGTCCGTCTCAACCATTTGATACGCTGGTGTATAAAAATATCATGCACAATCAGATAGCTACATCCATACAGCGCGATCCCAAGCCCAATCCAAAATCGAAAATCACCAGCAAGCGCGCCTGCGTAGAAGAAGTACGCGCTGGGTATCGCAAATATTAGAAAGAAGGCATCATTCTTTTCAAAGAAGCCAGGCTCATGGTTGTGATGATCTCTATGAAAAAACCACAAGGCTCCGTGCATGACGTACTTGTGCGTTGACCACGCAACAACCTCCATCAAACAAAATGTCGCGGCCGTAATACCTATGTATGCAAGCACACTCATGCAGCTACCCGATGCTGAGGCGCCGATTCAGCTAGGATCCCGGCAACTTGCTCGAAGCAAAGTCGGAACCACGCCGTAAACCTGCCATCATCCTGTTTCAGCTCTGCCCGGATGTTCACCATGGACGCGTAACGGAAGTCGGCAACCTCCTCTTCATTTAGCGTTGGCAACATGTTCGAATGGCCAATGAGCACATGGTCCAACTCGTGCTCTACCAGTCCATCTTCAAGAACGGCTCGGTAAATAAAGGAGAACGCGGGTACCAGATTGCAGGTCAACCCCATTTCTTCGTCCAATCGCCTATGGGCTGCGTCAATTACACTTTCACTTGGCCTGGGGTGGCTGCAACAGGAGTTCGACCAAAGCCCTCCACTATGATATTTGTTGTAAGCACGGCGTTGAAGAAGTAATTCGCCACGGTGGTTGAACACGAAGATTGAAAACGCCCGATGCAACTTGCCCTGGACATGAGCTTCAAGCTTGTTCATTTCTCCAAGAGGTTGATCGCTAGCGTCCACTAGTACAACGAGATCTCCTGGCTTAGATGCTGGCATATGGAACTCCGGTTATTCAAAATGTAGCGTGGCTCGACTGTGAGCGATCCTTCGCTAAATGAGACGCAATCGATGCCGCGTATAGGTCGACGCGAGAAGTAGGGCCTTTTGAAAATCAGGGACTCTCACGCGTTTCTCTAAGATCGTTCTACTGTTGACTCGCTGAATACGCCGAAGTAGTTGTCTGAAGTACGTAAATGCTAGTTGTACGCCAAACCGAGCATCCGGAGGAAGTAGAACGATGCCCTCGTGAGCGGCACGTAGGTCTTCGTCGATTTCACGTTCTAGTTGTGCTTTTGCTACGTCATCGAAGCGTGCCACATCGACACCCGGAAAATACGAGCGCCCGAGGTCTACGTAGTCTTCTCGAAGATCGCGCAGGAAGTTGATTTTCTGGAAGGCGGCTCCGAGACGCATGGCCGCTGGCTTCAGTCGTTCGTAATCCTTTTCATCTCCGCGGACAAACACCTTGAGGCACATCAGGCCAACCACTTCAGCAGATCCCACTACGTAGTTGTCGAATCCGTCACGGTCGTACGCCGTCCGATTTAGATCCCACTCCATGCTCTTAAAGAACTGAAGCACATGTTCGCATTCTAGCCCGTATGAACGAAACGTCCGTTGAAATGACTGGATGACTGGATTCGTACTGATGCCTTCCTCCAACGCCATCAATGTTTCCTGTTTGAAGCGCTCCAGCATTTTGGTCTGGTCATACCCGTGAAACGAGTCAACAATTTCGTCCGCGAAACGGACCAAGCCATATATGGCGTAAACTTCGTTCCGGATATCTGGGGCGAGGGCCCGAATGCTCAATGAAAACGACGTCGAATAGGCCTTAGTCGTCTCAATGCTGCTTTGAATGCAAAGATCATTGTAGGTAGCAAGTCGTTTGTTGAGAGCGTTCATGCTGGTATTGCTTGGCCATGTGCGAATTGACTGAGCCACTCATTTGCTTCCTCGGCAGCAAGTTGGCCGCTAATCAGGCTCGGCGGAACGCCAGGCCCGGGTGCAGTGAGTTGCCCCGCGAAGAAGAGCCCGGGGAGTTTGCTGCGCATCTTGGGTTTTAGAAAAGCGGTCTGACCAATGGTGTTTGCCAGCCCATAGGCGTTTCCACGAAATGCGTTGTAGTCATTTTCGAACTCGCGATGCGCGTAGTCGCGGCGGAAGACGATATGCGGTCGCAGATCTTCCCCTGTTCGCATTTGGATACGATCCATCACGTCTCCGAATAGGCGCTCCTGCTCGCTTTCATCGTGAGCAAGTCCAGGAGCCAGCGGGATAAGAATGAACAGGTTTTCGCATCCCGGAGGGGCAACAGACGCGTCCGTTCGGGAAGGCGCGCAAACGTAGAAAAGAGGGTGCTCTGGCCACGATGGGTCGTCATAGATGGTCTCTGCATGTGGCTCAAATGGCGAATCGAAGAACAAGTTGTGATGCTCGAAATGGTCAATTCGTTTTTCGATTCCCAGATAGAAGAGCAGGGAGGAAGGCGCCATTGTTCGACCTTGCCAATACGATTCGTCGTATCGGCGCCATTCTTTCGACAGGAGATCTTGTTCCACGTGATGGTAGTCGGCCGCGGCTACAACTGTATCCGATAGGCACGTTCTACCCTCCGCTACCACCCCGATCGCTCTGCCGCCCGACTCAAGGATTTCCTCTACGTCAACCCCATAGTGAAATTGAACACCTTGCCGGGTCGCCTCGGATTCCATCGCGTTGACGATTCTGTTCATTCCTCCCATGGGATACCATGTTCCGAGAGCCGTATCTGCGTAATTCATCATACTGTACAGCGCAGGCGTATTCGACGGGCGTGCACCGAGAAACAGCACAGGAAACTCAAGGATTTGGATGATTCGGGGATCACTGAAGTTGCGCCGCACATGCTTCGAGAGCGATCCGAACAAGGAGAGACCCGCCGCGTGTGGCAGAATCGATGGCTGAAGCAATTCCAATGGAGTATGCCCCGCCTGTCGGACGAAGCGCCCCATCCCCAATTTATATTTACGCCCGGCCTCGATGAGGAAGCGTCGGAATTTCTCGCCGGCACCGACCTCCATGGATTCAAATAAGTCCTGGACAGCTGCGGAGCCAGCTGGAATATCAACCGGTCCTGAGTCAAACCACACCCGGTATGATGGATCTAGCCGGATGAGATCAAGATGATCGTTGACCTCAGAACCCAACGCCCCAAAGAAATCCTCAAAGACATCGGGCATCCAATACCAACTCGGCCCCATATCAAATGTGAACCCCTCGTGCGAAAAGGCCCGTGCACGACCACCGGCTTGTTCATGCCGTTCAAGCACAGTGACACTTTTGCCTGACGAGGCGAGAGTCGCGGCCGCGGATAATCCAGCGAAGCCCGCACCGACGACGATGGCATCCGAAAAGGGTGGAAGCGAGTTCATTTGAATCCCTGTAACAACGAGCGAAGTCCTGAAAAGCTGTTGAGTCGGTAGGCGATATCGAGGGTCGCTGGCCAAGCCCCGCTGCCACCAAGGACGAGGAGCGTATCCGTTTCCATACAGCATTCCTCAAGTCGCGTCGCGTAATCGGACAGTTCGACTGCGTCGCTCGAGGAGGAAGATGCAGATATTGCAGCCATTCGCACTTCTTCTGCCGACATTGCGTCGCAGATGTATTCAATTGGTGTATTGGCACCCACCCAAAGTGGATGCCAACCCGCTTCGCGCAGACAGAGCTGCAGGAAGGAGAGGCCTAGCGTGTGAGAGTCCTTTTCGGCACACGCCAGAACACAAACAGGATTCTCTGGTGACGTTGGCATAGACTCAGCAATCATGGCGAGGGAGCGACTGAGACGTTCTGACGCGACGTGCTCATCCAGAATATTTGTTTCGCCACGCACCCATCGAAGGCCAATCTCTCGTAATCCGAGACATGCTTCATCGGCTGCAGGAAACCACGATCCTAAACGGCTGCGTGCCTGTAGTAATCCCGACTGAATTGCATGAACGTCTCCACCTAATATACAGTTAGCCCATTTGACACCAGGAGAGACATGTGACTCCGATTCCGACGTAGCTGCGTCGTTCGACATCGCTCCATCCAACAAACCGTATTGAGAAGATCCCGGATTCCTGGAAGGAGATCCAGCGTCGCTCAAGAACCTCATCAGGTTTGCTTTGACCACGCGTCTATGGCCACCGGGAGTCCTGACCACTTCGATTAGCGACTGGTTAGCCCATCGTTTGATACTGCTAACGCCAACTCCAGCAATCTTTGCGGCTTCTGTAGTAGTTATGAGTTCGTTCATACCATGAATATCGGACGATATGGACGATTATGCAAATTCGAAGCGTCCATAACGTTTATATTCACTCTATGAACGTTTTTATTACAGGCGGAACGGGGTTCGTTGGCCGCGCATTGGTCTTACGACTAAGGCGTGATGGTCACACCGTGACCGTATTGACAAGGAATGTCAATCGCGCAAGCTCGCTTCTGGGCAAGGAGGCAGAATTTCTAGATTCCAACTCTGGGGATGAAGCGATCAGTGAGGCACTTGCACGCTCAACCGCAGTTGTTAATCTCGCGGGCGAGCCGCTTATTGGCGGTCGCTGGACAGAAGAAAAGAAGCAGCGTTTTCGGAAGAGCCGTGTAGGGTTCACCAATGATTTGGTTGGCCACCTATCCGCCATTTCGGAAAGACCAACTGTTCTCGTTTCTGCCAGTGCCGTTGGTTACTACGGTAATCGCGGAGATGCCATCCTGGAAGAAGACTCTTCAGCGGGAGATGATTTTCTATCGCAGCTGTGTGTGGATTGGGAAGCGGCTGCAAGGAAGGCAGAGAGTCTGGGTGTTCGAGTTGTAACGCCTCGCCTCGGCGTCGTTCTCGGTCCAGAAGAAGGAGCACTTTCCAAGATGATTCCTGCATTCCGTGCTGGATTAGGAGGACCCGTCGGCTCGGGCTTCCAATTTGTACCATGGATCCATGTCGACGATCTGGTAGAATTGCTCATTACGATGATCCGCGATGAGCGCTACGCGGGAGCCGTGAATGCCACCGCACCCAAACCCGTCCGATTTAAGCAGTTCTCCGCCGCTCTTGGATCTGGATTATCGAAACCTGCCTTTCTGCCCGTTCCGTCGTTGGCACTTCGTGTGTTGTTTGGTGAAGCGGCGGACGTTTTACTGAATAGCCAGAGAGCGATTCCGACAGTTGCAAGCGTCAATGGCTTTCAGTTTGCTCACGCCACGATTGAGTCGGCATTCGCCGATATCCTCGACTCAAGCGAAATCCACATCACTACGGTGGATGGTCCTATTCCGCAATCCGACTATCTAACAAAAAACCATCCGTCCTATCTCTTGAAGGCAGAATCGACGCTAGGGCAGCCTCTCGATACGATCTTCGATTTTTTCTCACGTCCGGAAAACCTCGGACTTATCACTCCACCCGGAATGCAATTCCGAATGATGAGTTCGATAGGAGAAATAGCTGAGGGAGTCGAAATCAGATACAAACTCCGCGTCGGACCGCTTCCCATTTCTTGGACAACGCGTATTGATGTATGGGAAGACCGCGTGCGTTTCGTGGATTCCCAGATCAAAGGTCCTTACTCCTCTTGGTGGCACGAGCATCGATTTGAAGCCAATGGCGAGACCACAAAAATGTTTGACCGCGTTTTCTATACACCGCCTGCCGGTCCTCTTGGCAAGATTGCCAACTACCTGTTTATAGAAGACGAGCTGCGCCGGGTCTTTGCCTATCGAACAGCAGTCATGCGGCGGCGCTTTGGCTGACGCA
>JAHEJB010000032.1:13682-23093 GCA_024639085.1 Rubricoccaceae bacterium
TTTCTTTGCCGGCGGACTGCAAAGGAGGGCTGGATTCACATTTCCCCCCTCGAACGAGTTGTGCCTTAGATCAAGTCGCTATCGCAAGACCATCTAGCTTAAGGAACGCTCGGTCTACCTCAACCCCGGTAGTCGTCTCAAAATCTTGAGGCCAGTAAGAATGGTTCCAGCGAAGGCTTCGACCGCCATACCGCCGATTGGCCCAATTGGGAGAAGGTGCTGTGTAGCGATGGTTTGTGCTTCCGTGTACTTCAGGATGCCTTCCGGGCCGTGGCGTCGTCCAAGGCCAGATTCTTTTCGTCCGCCCATGGGGGCAGCCGTTGAGCCCCAGGAGGCCACGTAGCATTCGTTCACGTTCACCGTGCCGCATTCGAGCCGGCGAGCAACCGCCTGCGCGCGGCTCGTACTAGCACTCCAGACGCCTGCGTTTAGCCCATAAGTCGTGCTGTTGGCTAGTTCTACGGCTTCGTCGTCCTGATTGAATGGATAGATGGAAACGACCGGCCCGAAAGTTTCTTCCGCGAACAGCGTCATCTGCGGTGTTACGCCAGTCAGCACAGTCGGGGCGTAGAAATACGGACCGAGGTGGGGGAGAGGATGGCCTCCAACAACCACCGTCGCGCCTTTCGACTTCGCATCTTTGACGTGTTTCGTCACTTTCTCCAGTTGCTCATCCGAAGCCAGCGAGCCCATGTCAATATCCCAGCCAAAGCCTGGGCCGATCTTCAAGGCCTCGATCTTGAACTTGAACCGCTCCACGAAGTCGTCGAATAGAGAGGCGTGTACATACAGGCGCTCGGCCGATACACAGAGTTGTCCGGCAGATCCAAAGCAGTCTTTCATTGCTCCGCCGACGGCTTTATCAAGGTCCGCATCCTCCAGAACTATGAACGGATTCTTCCCCCCAAGCTCCAGCGAGCAGCCGATCAAGCGCTGAGACGTTTGCTGTGCAATGAGCTTGCCCACTTCCGTCGATCCTGTAAAGTGGACGTAATCGGCGTTGGCGATAAGCGTCGGACCAAGCGTCGGACCATCTCCGGGAATCATGTGGAGGAGGTCTCGTGGCAACCCGGCTTCAAAGAGCAGTTCGGCTGCGAGAAGGGCGGTGAACGGCGTCTGCTCGGCTGGTTTTACGACGACCGCATTGCCCGCCAAAAGCGCAGGGATGGCATCCGTAATGGCCATCGTCAGCGGATAATTCCACGGCGCGATGATGCCGACTACCCCAACTGGTGCGTGATTGATTTCAACGCTGGTCAATAGCGGGACGAAACCCAGCGGGTGGGACTTCGCCAGCGCAGCGGCTCCGTGATAGGCGTAATAGCGGGCCACGAGCGCCACATCGGCTACTTCCAGAAAGGCGTCGTACCGGGTCTTGCCGCTTTCGAGTTGGATGAGGTCGAGAGCCTCTTTGTTGCGCTCCAGAATGAGGTCGTGGTAGCGCTTAAAGATCCGCGCGCGCTCACGGTATGGACGAGTGGCCCACACTTTCTGCGCAATCCGAGCACGCCGAAACGCCTCCTTCACATCGGACGGCGAACCCGCTGGAAGTGACGCAACGGTTTCATCGGTGAACGGCGTTTTTACAACGAGGCTGGCGCGTTCCTGCGTCCTCTCATTATAGGTGGCAACTTTCGCGAGCTCACGCAATCGATCCGGCGACAGAGAGTCTGGGAGCGTCGGAGCGTGACCGTTTCCAATATGAAGGGCGTCGAGAACGGAGGAAGCAGTAGGCATGATCAGCGGGGAATGTTCGATGTCTGAACGCTTGGATAACTGCGAACGAAAGATCGGATGACGATCAGTAGAAGAAGTGGAATTGCAGATGACGGGAGGGCTTGTGGGAGGAATCGCCAGAGTATCAAAGTCACAATTGTGACCAGCACTGACGCACCGAGGTAGACTTTCATCCAGCGCGGCAACGTCGGCTTTCGCATCCAGCGTGCCACAAACAGATGCGTTGGCCAGGCCCAGAGCAGGTTCAGGTTTGGACCCGTCACGGCGTGCTCCGTTCCAAACCAGAGGACGGTGAGGATCAGGCCCACGAAGCCGAGAACGGAAAAAAGCAGCCAATCTCCTCGTCTTCCTATTGGAGAAGCCTTGCGGTTTGTGCGGAGTCCGAGAAGGGTCATCCCAACCCCGCCCAGGAACACGAGCCACAATGCAAGTTTCGGCCAGTCGACTGCAGTACGCTCGCCCGAATAGTCCGGGACCACGACTACGGTATCCGTGGTTGCAATGAGAGGTTGGCCGTTAAAGGATGCTCCATCGAACTGATTCATTAACTCCATCGGCAGGAAGGACCGCTGGCGCGGCGTTGCTATCGCGTCGGCAGGCATCCCGAGGCCGAGATTGATTCCCAAACGCAGAAACGGTGTGTCCGTGATGTAAGGAGCGATCAGCTCTCGAAATGACTCCGTAGCGGTTTCGGAAGGCAGGCTCAGCCGCTCGTGGCCGCTGGCTTCGAGAGCATCATCGAGAATGTCGAGGAGTCGGGTTGAGCAATTGTCGAAAAAGAAGTCGTAGCGGTAGGCGCGGTTTTCAGCGAGGGCGTTGGTTTCGAGGAGGCTGTAGAGAAACTGAACCGTTTCATGGGGCAAGGCCAGCTGCTGCTCAATCATTGGGCGCCGTAGGTAGGCATACTTGTCCAGTTCCAGCTCATAGGGGGCCGTGTCGAGGACATAATCCAGCTCGCCCCGAACGAAACGGAAAACGAAAAATGGCTGCTCGAAATCAAATGTGCCGAAGTTGTACGTCTTGTCGAGGCCTGTCAGCGGATCGTGAATCCTGTAGCCGCTGTGTCCGAACTGGCTATAGACCTCATCGCCCGGCAGCATCGTAAGGAGCGACACCGTCGCCGCTTCAGAAAGGGAATCTGCTGGCTGTGCGAATGCACGACCAGAAAGCAGCAGGATTCCCGAAATAACGAGCAAGCGAAGCATGGCGACGAAGATACCCGTGCCTCATCGCTAGCTTCCCGCCCCTGATTGCCGACACATCACTAAGCGTGACGAGAAAAGGAAAAACGCGAATCGTTCTCGATCTCCTTCGCGAGGTCATCCCGGCCCCGGAAACCGAGCTCGAATACCGCAATCCGTTCGAGCTGCTCGTTGCCGTGATGCTTTCGGCGCAATGCACAGACGCGCGCGTCAACATCGTGACGCCGGAGCTGATGAAGCGCTTCCCGACGCCGGAAGTTATGGCCGAGGCCGAGGCGGACGAGATCCTCGAATACATACGATCCATCTCATACCCAAACAGCAAGGCAAAGGCATTGGCTGTTACATCCCGCATGCTGGTGGAGGAGTTCGACGGCAAGGTTCCGAACACACACGCGGAGCTAATGAGACTCCGCGGCGTTGGTCGAAAAACGGCAAATGTGATGATGGCCGTAGCGTTCGAAGAACCCGCGTTTGCCGTCGACACACACGTCTTCCGCGTAGCCAATCGGATTGGGATCGTGAACAATGCCAAAACGCCCCACGCGGTTGAAAAGGGGTTGCAGCGGGTGATCCCCCGAGAGGAATGGGGGGAAGCTCACCACTTGTTAATCCTACACGGACGGTACACGTGCACAGCACGGAATCCGTCCTGCTCGAAATGCCCAATCACCGAGAATTGCGATTACTTCGCATCCCTTCAAAAACTCCCGAAGCCTCTCACGGGCCTTGATCCTAAACGCGGCAAATACTACTCGAAGACCTCTGGGCGCTACTTCGATCAGCCCGTTACGAAAGTAGATCGCAATGGGGTGGAACAGATTGCTGAACCGGGCACCAAGTCCATGAACGTTTTCTTCAGCAAAACCGGGGAGACGACGAAGAGAGTGAAAGACTATCGCGTGTGATGGTTAGTCGCCATCATCGCCACCTCGTCCTCGATCGCGCCCAGAACTTTCGTCTTCTTCATGCCCTCCTCCGTCGCCCTGTACGGACGTGCCGGGCCGAATCTCCGGATGGCGGATTTCTCCGCCTAGATGGCCGGTCCACGCTAGCATACCGGATACGGGCAGTACGGCAATGAGGACAAGCATCGCCAGGCCCCGCCGGTATGTTTTTCTAACGGCCAGAAGCACGCCAAGAGCAAGTACAGCGAGCGCGCCCGTAAGCCAGGTCGTTATGGTTCCGAAGTCTTCGTGAGCGTGGATATACTCTTCGTCTACATTGTAACTCTCAACAACCTCTTCCGCTGGTTCACCAGTTAAATAAGCAAGAAGAACCGAGGCTGCGACCATCGCAAGGACGCCCAAGCCGACTCGGGCCACGTCCGGTTTGTTTCGAACAATGCCCCATCCGAGGACGAGAGCGGCAACAGGTACACCGATGATAGCAACGTGATTAACGATCACGTGAAATTGGGCTCCATTCATTGGATCCATAACCGTGAGGGTTGGGCGGAGGAGGCAGGTAACTTTACGTACGAAAGTTCACTTCTACTACATCCACGACGTGTCCGCCCATAAACATCTACTATTGATCCTCGACGGCTACGGGATCGCCGAAGATCCCTCCGTTTCAGCTATTGATGCAGCCCGAAAGCCGTTTCTGGACCATCTGTTTGCGACGTACCCGCATTCGACGCTGGAGGCCTCCGGTCGGGCCGTTGGATTACCGGTCGGTCAGATGGGGAACTCGGAAGTCGGCCACATGAACCTCGGTGCCGGGCGAATCGTGGATCAGGACATCACGCGGATCGACAAGGCCATCGAAGACGGGTCGTTCTTCCAGAACGAAGTCCTTCTGGATGCCGTCAATCATGCGAAGACCAACGGATCGAGTCTGCACGTGCTCGGGCTGTTTTCGGATGGCGGCGTTCATTCACACATTGACCATCTCTTTGCTTTGCTCGAACTGGCCAAGCGAGAGGGCTTGGGCAAAGACCAGATTGTGCTTCACGCCTTTACGGACGGTCGGGACACGGATCCACATGCGGGTGTCGACTACGTCCGACAGTTTCAGGAGAAGGCAGCAGAGATTGTCGTAGGGCAAATTGGCTCCATCGTGGGTCGCTATTTCGCGATGGACCGCGACAACCGCTGGCCTCGTACGAAAAAGGCCTATGATCTGCTTACCAAAGGCGTCGGCAGCGTGTTTACCGACCCCGTTGAAGCCCTGAAAGCGAGCTACGCAGCAGGCGTAACCGACGAGTTTTTGGAGCCCATTTTGATCGGAGGAACGCCGCGCGTCCGGGACGGCGATTCCATCGTCTTCTACAACTTCCGCTCGGATCGGGCGCGCCAACTGACACACGCTTTCGTTGATGCCGACTTCAACGGATTTGAACGCGACCGCCGCCTCGATATCCTTTACACGACATTTGCGTCCTACCACAAAGATTTCCATAACCCTGTGGCTTTCCCCAAGCTCGATCTGACGGATACGCTGGGAGAAGTCATCAGTCGCAACGGATTGACGCAGTTGCGAGCCGCTGAAACCGAGAAGTACCCCCACGTCACCTTCTTTTTTAATGGCGGGCGCGAGGTGCAGTATGAGGGTGAAGACCGCATTCTGGTTCCGAGTCCCAAGGTGGCTACTTACGATCTCCAGCCAGAGATGAGCGCACCGGAGCTGGCCGAGGAAGTCGCCCTATATATAAAGGAGCACACGCCCGACCTCATCATCCTGAACTTTGCCAACCCGGACATGGTCGGCCACACGGGCGTCTTCGAGGCTGCTGTCAAGGCCGTGGAAACCGTGGATGCCTGCACGAAACGCGTTGTCGAAATGGCCCTGAAGCACGGCTACACGGTCGAAATCATCGCCGATCACGGTAACGCCGACAAGATGATGAACTCGGATGGTTCACCGAACACGGCGCACACAACGGCGCTCGTTCCGCACCTCATCATCCGCCATGGTTTTAATGGGCCTATCCGCCCCGGCAAGCTGGGCGACATCGCGCCCACGATCCTCACTTTCATGGGGCTCGACATTCCGAAAACCATGACAGGAAACATACTTGTGGATCTCGTGCCGGTGCCTGATAACACGTAACCAGCCATGGGCTTCGATTCCGTATTTGAATATTCTATTCCCTTCATGCACCCCCTTTCGGTGCATTTCCCGTTGGTGCTCCTCTTGCTTGCGGGCGGTGTGGCGTTGATTTATTCGATCAGAGGAACAGCTGTATGGAGGCGGGCTCTGCTTATTTACTTGCCCTCGGTGCAATCGGAGCCATTTGGGCGGCACGCACGGGCGAGGCTCTCGAGCACGAAATGGAGGAAACTCCGATTGTTGAAGAGTTGGTCGAATTTCACGAAACGGCTGCCGAATGGACCGTTCGCGTTAGCATCCTAGCAGTGTTGGTGGGCATCGGCTTAACCATCTGGTGGCGAAGGAAAACCGCGAGTACAACCAAACCACTCCAATCCTCGTCCGAACCACTCTTAATGCGACTCCTGCTCCTGTTGCTTGCTGGCACGGTGGCGCTGCTAGTGGCCTACACCGCGCACGTTGGGGGTGTGATGGTTTGGGGGGTGTAGTTACTGAGGCGGTTGGATTCGCTGCTTGGGAGAATGCTCTGCTCTCGATCGATCGACCATCAAGACTGCCTTAACCGGAGAACCTCACGCGCAGCTATTTTGTTGAAAGCGGCTGTCCGCGGATAGGCCTCCTCAAGAAGTCACATCATGGATCGAGCAGGATCACCTAACGAAAATTCCCTGAACCCACGCGAGCGCGACATTCTGCGCCTCGTGGTGCAGCGGTTTATAGATACGGCTGCGCCCGTTGGCTCGACAACGCTTTCAAGGGAGTCCGAGCTGGAGTTATCGAGCGCGTCGATCCGCAACACAATGAGCACGCTGGAAGCGCAGGGGTACCTCAACCACCCACATACGTCGGCGGGGCGCGTGCCCACGCAGCAAGGCTACCGCACGTACGTGGACGAGTTGATGGATGTAACCGGCCTCACAAACGACGAGGCGACGCTACTCCGCGAAGGCGTTCAGCGCCGTCTGGGCGATCTTGATGGCATCGCCCGCGACACAAGCCGATTGATGGGACGACTTACGCATTTGCTGGGAGTTGTCCTCACCCCGAGTCTTGCCACCGGAGTCCTTGAGCGATTGGAGATCGTTCCGTTGTCGTCTACACGGGTCATGTTTGTTATCGCCATACGGAGCGGGTTAGCCCGGACCGTCATTGCAGAAGTAGACGGCGAGGTACCGGCTCGCGGCCTTGATACGATCGTGCAACGCCTAAACGAGCGATTGGCTGGCCTCACGCTCAATGAGATAAGAGAGACCGGCGCAGCGCGCGTTAAGGATCTCGATGCATCCGACCAGACGGGGATCGTACGCGTTGTTCTAAGGGATTCGTCTGTGTTGTTCAGCGAGGCAGCGGGCGTGAGTCGGACGACGATTGGGGGAACGCAGCACCTTGTTGCCCAGCCCGAATTTCAAGAGCCCGAGGAGATTCGCAATGTCATAGAACTCGCAGAGAGCGAAGACGTAGTGGTACATCTTCTGGAAAGTCCGAAGATGTTGGACCCGCAGCATCCCGAACGTGCTGTTGTATTTATCGGTAGAGATCTGGGTCATCAGAAGGCGGCGAGTACGCCTTTTTCTGTTGTCAAGGCCCATTATCATTACGGAAACGCAACCGGCACCGTAGGTGTTATCGGCCCAACGCGTATGGACTATCCTCGCGCAGTGGCTCTTGTAGAGCACGTTGCCCGACTCCTTAACCATTCCGGCGAATCCTGATTGATGACTCAGCCGTCCTCAACTACATCATCCAAAGCCCCTGCCGATACTCCTGTGGAGACATCAGAGGAAACCGAGGATCACGTGAAGCAACAAATGCATAAAGACGCGGACGCCGAGGCCTCAGATGTGGCTCTGGGCACTGTTGATGAGCTTGCGGAGCTCTCAACTAACGTAGATGAGCTACAGCAAGAGGTCAAGGATCTTCAGGAGCAGGTTCTGCGCCGTGCCGCTGAGTTCCAGAATTACCGTCGTCGCACGGAAACAGAGCTGGGCCAGGCGGCTGCGCGAGGAAGGGAGGACGTCGTACTCGCCTTGCTGGATGTCTTTGACGATATGCGTCGATCAATCGGAGCGGCCGATCAGGCAGCGAAGTCAGAAGAGACAGGCCCAGCATTTGAAGCGTTAAATGATGGCGTCCAACTCGTTTTCAAGAAGTTTACGGATGTCCTCGTCTCATTTGGTGTTGAGCCACTGGAATGCGTCGGCCAGCCTTTTGATGAGAATTTGCATGAGGCAATGATGCAACAACCTGCGCCCGATCCCGAAACATCTTCGGGCACAGTGCTTGCTGAGATCCAACCCGGCTATCGTCGAGGTAACCGCATCTTGCGTCATGCAAAGGTGGTTGTTGCCGAGTAAATCTGCCTTTCAGTCCCCCAATTGTAATCCGCCATGCCGACCGATACATCCACAAGCGACTACTACGACGTATTAGGCGTAGCTCGTACGGCTAACGCCGACGAGATCAAGAAGGCGTATCGAAAGATGGCCATGAAGTATCACCCGGACCGCAATCCGGACGATGCGGAAGCCGAAGGCATGTTTAAAGAGGCCGCTGAGGCCTACGAGGTCCTTTCTGACTCCGACAAACGCGCACGGTACGACCGTTTCGGGAAGGCCGGGCTAGGTGGTATGGCCGGTGGAGGCGCTGGACCAGGCTTCACAGACATCTCTGACATTTTCTCTGCCTTCTCCGACATCTTTGGTGGTGGAGGCGGTGCTACAGGTGGATTCGATGACGTCTTCGGTCGCACGCGACGGCGCAGGGGGCAAGGACGTCCCGGCTCCGATTTGCGCGTTCGTCTTAGTCTATCCCTTGAAGAAGTCTCCGAGGGCGTGGAGCGCCAGTTGAAAGTCCGAAAGTTCGTGGAATGTGAGCCTTGCAAGGGGTCAGGTGCGGAGAATGGACTAGAAGGTTATGAGTCCTGTACGACGTGCAGCGGCTCTGGAGAACTGCGCCAGGTTTCCAATTCGTTCTTCGGCCAGTTCGTGAACGTGCAGCCATGCCCTGCTTGTCAGGGTGAAGGGCGGACCATCATTGTGAAGTGTGAGTCGTGCGACGGTAATGGTCGCGTGAAAGGCGAAGAGACCATCACGATTGAAGTACCCGCCGGCGTCGGCCATGGCCACTATTTGCAAATCCGAGGCGCTGGAAACGCTGGCTTGCGACGAGGCCAGGCCGGAAACCTCCGCGTTGAGATAGAGGAGAAGCCCCACGAATACTTCACCCGTGATGGCCTCGACATTTCCTACGATCTCTATCTTTCGATTCCAGATGCCACACTGGGTACCGAAGTAGAAGTGCCCACACTAAAAGGTCGTGCGAAGCTTCAGATCGATGCGGGCATTCAGGGAGGGCGTGTGCTCCGCATGCGGGGTCGTGGTATTCCTGAGCTAGGTGGTGGAAGCCGTCGTGGAGATCA
>JAHEJB010000033.1:0-19829 GCA_024639085.1 Rubricoccaceae bacterium
AGATAGTCGTACGGAATTGGCGGTCCGTCGTCCACGAAAACCACGTGCCCGACAAGATCGACGCCCTCAACTGTGGAATGCCGGAAGTCGACGTTGGATTGCCCGCGCAGGATGTGGCGAGCCGGCTGGACGATGTCGCCCGGCTGGAGTCCCGACGTGGCAACCTGATACAACAGCGGCTGAAACGTATGGAAGTTATTTCGGTCGATCAGAAGAATGTCAACCGCCTCGCGACGCAACGCTCGCACGGCATACAACCCAGCGTAGCCCACTCCAACAACCACTACGCGCGGTCTGGGAGCCATCCCGTCAGCAGCAGGAGCAGCGTCTACGCTTCGAATCTGAAGAACTTCTGTCATGGCTGGTCAGGCTGAGATGCGGCGTTGAGTACGAGCCTCAGTACGCGCGGTTGTGAACCCAACATAGGATTCACAGAGCAATCGAAACATTTTGCCGCGTTGCGGCATAGGCACGACACATTGCGTCATTCACTAAAGAGGTTCCCCCATGCGATGCCATAAATCACTCTTCCTTGCAGCCATTGCACTGCCCGCCCTTGCGCTTTCAATCATGCGCGGCCGCTTCAATGATGCGGATCTCCGCTTTGATGTGGACTCTGAAGAGATCGAAGCCGAGCTGACTGAGCGCAACGCCTAGTCCTGCCCTTCCAGTGCTTGCCGATAGGCCTCCTTCAGCAAGCACTGGAAATGGTATACGCCTTCTTCGGCATCGACGGAGAATCGCCCACGATCGTATGCTCGTGAGGCTAGTCCGCGCTGGACGTGCTCGCAGATGCCGATGTCTTCCTGCTGGACCCTTTCGCTGAAATCGAGGTCTTCGGCGATTGTTTTCAAGCCTTCCGGCGATGTGACGTCGTCGTAGTAGAAGTCGAAGATTACCTCGCAGCGATCCGCTGCTACTGGCACCACACGGTTAATCTGTAGACGCCCCGGCAGAATGTTGAGCATGATGTTCGGGAAGATCCAGTAATAGAAGACCTCTCCCCTGTCTGTGCTGTAGAGGTTGTTCTCACCCTTTAGCGGACTGTGCTGCAACGAATAATTTGGATGCGTTTCTGTGACGTAGTTGCGGTAATCCAGCATCGTCGCCAGTTCGGGGTGGACGAGCGGGATGTGGTAGCCCTCCAGAAAGTTGTCCACGTAGACCTTCCAGTTGCAGGCGATGTCGTACGCGACGCGGCTGTGAAACTGCTTCGTGCCAAGCTGCTGCGGCGCGATGCGCTCGCGGATCCCAGCCAACTGATCTTCTAGCGGATCTGGTTCATCATCCAGATTAACAAACAGCAATCCCTCCCACTCAGCAAATTTGATCGATGTCAAACCAAAATCCATTTTGTCGAACAGATCCGTTCTATCAAAACGAGGCACCCCGCGAAGCGAGCCATCCAGCAGATACGTCCAGCCGTGGTACTGGCATTGCAGGACGCCTTTCCTCAGATGACCGCATGCTTCCGTCGCCAATGGCCCACCACGATGTTTGCACACATTGTAATAGGCTTTGACGCCCCCCTCTTTGTCCCGTAGAGCCACTACAGGATTGTTGGCAACCGTCGCCGTCACATAGTCGCCGGGTTCTTTGAGTTGAGAGCTATGTCCAACGCACTGCCACGTCGTTGCCATGACGTGCTCCTCGTCGAAGTCGTGCATCTCCGCATCCGTGTACCACGCCGAAGGGATGGTCTCGGAGCGTTCTAGTGGCTGGATACCGAGGTCGGAGAGTCTTATCATCGAGATTGATGATGCACCGCCCCTACCGGCTCAAATACAAATTCCGCATTTCGTACGGCTTGGCGAAGTGCTCGTCGTTAAGGTCGTCAACGAATACAATAGCCTCTCCGGTGGACTTCATCTCGGGACCTAGCTCCTTGTTGACTTCCGGGAACTTGTCCCACGAGAAAACAGGCTCCTTGACGGCGTAGCCTACCAAACTCGATTCCAGGTCGCCACGATCGCGGAAGCCTGCGATCTTCTCCCCAAGCATCAACTTGGTGCCGACGTTCGCCACCGCAATACCGGTTGCCTTGGCTACAAATGGCACGGTTCGGCTGGCGCGAGGGTTGGCTTCTATAACGTAGACCGTGTTCTCTTTCACGGCGAGCTGCGTGTTCATCATCCCGACGATTCCGAGACGCTTGGCAATGTCCGTGACGTACGTACGGATCGTCGCGAGCACTTCTTCCGGCAGGTCGTATGGCGGGAGCACGGCCGTCGAATCCCCCGAGTGAACGCCCGCCGGTTCGATGTGCTGCATGATCCCGACTATGTGGACTTCGTCGCCATCGGCGAGGCAATCCACGTCGATTTCGATGGCGTTTTCGAGGAAGAGATCGAGGAGGATTTCGTTCTTTGGAAAGAGCGTCAGAATGTTAGCGACGTACTCCGCCACTTCGTCCTTGTTGATGGCGATGCGCATGCCCTGCCCGCCCAGCACATAACTCGGACGAATCAGAATCGGGTAGCCGATGTCTTCAGCTACGATGACTGCTTCCTCGACGGTCCGGGCCATGCCATACGGCGGAAACGGGATCTCCAGCTCCTTCAGTACACGGCTGAACTTGCCCCGGTCTTCGGCGAGGTCCATTTGCTCGTACGGCGTTCCAAGGATCGGCAGGCCATACTCGACGAACTGCTGGGCAAGCTTGAGCGCCGTCTGGCCACCTAGTTGAAGAATGACGCCTTCCGGCTGTTCCAGTTCAATGATGTCACGGACACGCTCCCAGAAAACAGGCTCGAAGTAAAGCTTGTCCGCAATGTCGAAGTCCGTAGAAACTGTCTCCGGATTGCAGTTGATCATGATGGTTTCGTAGCCCATCTCGCGCGCCGCCAGCACACCGTGGACGCACGAATAGTCGAACTCTATTCCCTGGCCGATGCGGTTCGGACCGGAGCCCAAAATGAGCACTTTCTTTCGTGCGCTCCGCTCCGATTCGTTGTCTCCCTGGTCATACGTCGAGTAGAAGTACGGCGTTTGTGCTTCGAACTCGCCAGCGCACGTATCCACGACGCGAAACGTCGGCCGCAGATCGAAGCTCTCGCGCTTGGCTCTAATGTCATCTTCCAAATCGTTCTCGCCCATTAAGAAGGCCAGCTGCACATCCGAGAAACCGTGTTGCTTGGCCTCCAGAAGTAGGCCGCGATCAATCTCGTCCAGAGACGTTGCTTCGATGCGCTTCTCGATCTCCACGAGCCGCTGCATCTGGTATAGAAACCACGGATCAGTTTTCGTTATGTCGGCGACTTCTTCCACCGACGCGCCCAACCTGAAGGCATTACGAATCTGCAGCAGGCGATCCCAATACGGTTTGGCGAGGCGATCACGAACGGTTGCACGATCGGGCAACTCACGGTCTGCGCCGAGGCCCGAAAACCCTTGTTCGAGGCTCTGCCATGCTTTTTGAACGCTCTCGGTGAACGTCCGCCCGATACTCATCACCTCGCCGACAGCCTTCATCTGGGTTGTCAGTTCTTCCTTCACGCCCTCGAATTTGTCGAAGTTGAAGCGCGGGATTTTGGTTACCACGTAGTCCAACGCGGGCTCGAAACAGGCTGAGGTTGTGCCTGTGATCTCGTTGGGCAGTTCATCCAACGTGTAGCCAATTGCCAGCCGGGCGGCAACTTTTGCTATCGGGTAGCCCGTCGCTTTTGATGCCAGTGCTGACGACCGAGAGACGCGCGGGTTGATCTCAATCACGACCATGCGTCCCGTCTTAGGCTCTACGGCGAACTGGATGTTGCAGCCGCCAGCGAATGTGCCAATCGAGCGCATTGCCTTGATGGCGCAATCGCGCATGGCCTGATACTGTTGGTCTGTCAGCGTCTGCTGCGGTGCCACCGTCACCGAGTCGCCGGTGTGTACGCCCATCGGATCGACGTTTTCGATGGAGCAGATGATGACGACGTTGTCGTTGGCATCACGCAGAAGCTCTAGTTCGAACTCCTTCCAGCCAAACAGGCACTCTTCAATCAGCACCTCGTGAATCGGGCTGAGTTCGAGTCCACGTGTCACCATGGAGTCGAAATCTGCGTGGCTCCACACGATGCCTCCGCCTGCCCCACCAAGCGTAAACGAAGGGCGAATGACGATAGGCTCCCCTCCCAACTCCTGCGCGACTTCTTTGGCCTCCAGCAGTGATTTCGCTACACGGCTTCGCGCCTGATCAATCCCAATCGACTCCATCAGGTCACGGAAGGCCTGTCGGTCTTCCGTGATGTGGATCGCGTCGATGTCCACTCCGATCACGGCGATTCCCTCTTTCTCCCAGTAGCCTTCTTGATGAAGCTTGTCGGCGAGATTGAGCGCCGTCTGGCCGCCCATCGTAGGAAGCACGGCATCAGGCCGTTCCTCCTCAACGATCATCTTGATTGAGGCCGGCGTGAGCTCTCGGAGATACACCTTGTCGGCTGTCATGGGATCCGTCATAATCGTCGCCGGATTCGAGTTCACCAGGATGACCTCGTAACCTTCCTTCATAAGGGCGCGAGACGCCTGTGTGCCCGAATAGTCGAATTCGCAGGCCTGGCCGATGACGATCGGGCCGCTGCCAATCAGAAGGATCTTGTTTATGTCGGTGCGCTTGGGCAAGGGATTTCAGTGTCTGGTGTGTGGTAAGAACGTATCGCCAAACGCCCCTACAGAAATGATGGATCGGACATCTAGATCAGGACGCAACCGCTCCTTTTGCCTGATGCTTCTGGACGAGTGACAGAAACTCATCAAACAAATAGTGGCTGTCGTGTGGACCGGGGCAAGCCTCTGGGTGGTATTGGACAGAGAATCCGGGGAAGCGCTTGAACCGCAGCCCCTCAACCGTTCCGTCGTTCAGGTTTTTATGGTTGATGAAAGCGATCTCTTCGCCAATCGATTCACCTTTTACAGCGAAGCCGTGGTTCTGCGTCGTGATCTCAACGTGGCCAGATTCGAGGTTGATGACCGGCTGGTTGGCACCCCGATGGCCGACCTTCATTTTGTAGACTTCCAAACCTTCGGCGAGCGACATCAACTGATGCCCGAGGCAAATTCCAAAAAGTGGGATGTCTTTCGTCGTTGCCTCTCGAACAATTCCTATGGCCTCTTCCATGGCTCGTGGATCGCCAGGGCCATTCGAGAAGAAGATGCCATCTGGGTTCCAAGAAAGAACTCCTTCGAGTGATGTGCTGGCTGGAAAGACACGGACCGTGCAGTCGCGATTGGCAAATGAGCGCAGGATGTTGCGCTTCACGCCGAAGTCGTACACCGCCACGCGCGGGCCTTCGCCAAAGCTGTAGTCGTAGGCCTCAGGAGTAGTAACACGGCTAGCGAGTTCGAGGCCTGCCATGCTCGGAGCGCCTTTGGCCTTTGCAACGAGGCTCGCATCGTCCAGATCGACCGACGAAATCACCGCGTTCATCACGCCCTTCGAGCGGATGTGCCGTACAAGCTTTCGAGTATCAATCCCCGTGATCCCCACCAACTCGTGACGCTTCATGTAGGCATCCAGCGACTCTTCTGCGCTCTCGTTTGAATGTTGGTCCGTAAACGCGCGGACGACCAAACCGTTAACCATCGGACGGTCTGCTTCGGTTGCTTCCTCAAAACAGCCATAGTTGCCGATGTGCGGGTAGGTCATCATCATCAACTGGCCGACATAACTCGGGTCCGTCAGGATCTCTTGATAACCACTCATCGATGTGTTGAAACAAAGCTCACCTGACGTTTCGCCAGCATGGCCAACCGCTTGACCAACAACGATAGTACCGTCTTCGAGAGCGAGCTTTGCGGTTTGTTCGGACATAGCGTATGGACAAAAAAAAGGCCCTTCCTGAACAGGAAAGGCTCAAAAACGGGCGGCGCTTCGGCCGGAACCGTGGAGGGGCTGCAAGTTGTGGGGCGTGGCGATGCCGCGCATGGGGAGGGCGTCGTTGTCTGAAATGGGCCGGAAGTACGGCATGCTTTCAGAGTTTGAAATTAGGAAGTCGAGAACCGGGGGTCAAGGGATTTTTTCTGTCTTCACGGGGATCGCTCTTTGACTGCCCGTCATTCGATCCTGTGCGTATTCTTTTGGGTTACGGACGCGAAGAAGCCACTTCCGGCGTTTTCTTCTTATGCCACGGATGTCCCCCACATTGCTCGAAAGAAACCAGACACTGCGTCTGCGCAGTCTGGGTAGCCTTGCCGTGAGTCTGCTTTTCGTGGTCGGGATGTTCAGATTCTGGCCAATGCCGACGTTTAATGACAACCCGTCGGATCGATTCACAGAAGTTCGTCCGCAGGAGATCATTGAACTTGAACTCATCCAGCCGACGATTCAGGACTACGCGGTTCCTCCTTCACCTCCACCCCCTCCGCAGGAGGTACTTCTTCCTCCGGTCGAAGTGCCCGACTCCAGAATCATCGAAGAGCGCGTACTTGAATTGGAATCGTCGCTGCCCAGTGTGAACACATCACCATCTGCTCCACCCTCTCCACCTAGTGGACCGACCGGACCGCCACAGCCACCCGCACAACCTCCGCCTCCGCCTCAACCAACATTAGTTAGGAGCCCGGATAGAAGCCCGGTTCCCGTGCGGTTTTCAGAGCCAGCCTATCCGCAGGCAGCCCGCTCGGATGGCGTTAGAGCCCGCATTCGAATTGAGGTGTTGGTGGACGAGCGTGGGCGCGTGCAGAATACGCGCATCGTAGAACGAATCCGGCTTGGACGCGGCGACAGCGAAGAACGTGTCTCCTCACTCCCCCACGGCCTGGATCGATCCGCGCTGGACGCAGCGCAACGTTATCAATTCCGACCAGCCCGTCATCAAGGGCGTGCTGTGCAGAGCTACACGACCATTACCTGCAACTTCGGCCTCTAAACGCCAAAATTTAGTTGCATAGACGACGGTGGGTTAAAATGCGCTGTAGCCGTCGGAGGATGCGCAATCTGGCGAACGAGCTCGTTGAAGTGGTCCGGCTGCCTCACGAAGTCCATCTGAGAGGCATTAATAATGAGCAGCGGACTTTTGATGTACTTGAAAAAATACTGATCATAGGCTTCCGTCAGTTCGGATATATAGCCTCGATCCATGTTGGACTCATACGCCCTGCCTCGCTGCGCAATGTTGTGCATCAGGCGGTCCACCGACGCCTGCAAGTACACGACCAGATCCGGCGCGGGGGCGTTGGCCTCCATCAAAGCGAACAGTGTTTCGTACAACTGCAATTCGTCTCCTGAGAGCGTGACGTGGGCGAATATGCGGTCCTTCTCAAACGTGTAGTCTGCGATTACGGATTGCTGAAAGAGATCACGCGTGGCAAAGGCTTTCTGCTGGCGAAATCGACTCGCAAGAAACGACAACTGCGTCTGGAACGCCCATCGCTTCGGGTCTTCATAGAAGTGCGGCAGAAACGGGTTCTCGTCAAACTCCTCCAGAACCAGTCGTGCGCCCGTGCGCTCAGCAAGCATCCGGGCAAGCGTGCTCTTCCCCGCACCTATTACGCCCTCGACGGCAACATAGCGGAGATGTTCTGGAAGCGGATTCATTGACGAGGCCGAGGATCAACATCCAGACGCAACTCTGTGCGCTCAACGCGCTTTGTGTCTGGACAGCGTTTCAGAAGATCGGAAACCGTGGCACCATCTGCACCCGGAATCACGAGATTGTGGACAAGATCTGCCAGCGGCTGCAGAACAAACCGCCTCTCGGCCATCCGTGGATGTGGAATGATCAGGTCTTCCAACTCAAACAACGCATCTCCATAAAGCAGTAGATCGAGATCAAGTTCGCGAGGGCTCCATGATGGCGTTTCAGGGTTTCTTCCGGCCTTGAACTCTAATTCCTGTAATTGGGAAAGGAAATCCGCTGCCGGCAGAGACGTTCTGATTTGCATCACAGCGTTTAGATGATCTTGCTGCAGATCTTGATCGGTTCGGACGTGGGCTTCTGTTTCATAGACGGGCGATACGGCTTCTAGCTCAACACCCTCAAACTCGCTCAAGCCACTAACTGCCAGTTGAAGCGAAGCGAGCCGATCACCAACGTTGCTTCCCATCCCCACGAAGGCAGTCGTCAACAAACTCTCACTCACGACAGGTCCCTTGAAGCCCTGTACGTTACATCAGCACGGTTGCAGGGGCCGCCGACCGGTGGGTTCGGTTTGCGAACAGTGACCTCGACCTGCATCACTTTCGGATAGTGGTTGAGAACCTCGTGGGCAATCGTGTAGGCAATTTTCTCGATCAGATAAAACTTGTTTCCCATCATCACCTCGGAGATGAACGCGTACACGCGTTCATAATCGACGGTTCTTGTGAGGTCGTCGTCTGCCGCAGCTTCGTCCACATCCAGGTCCATCGCAACGTCGACCTCAAAGCGACCGCCAATGCGATGCTCTTCCTGCATGACGCCGTGATGGGCATAAAAGACAGCATCGACGAGGCGGACGGTGGCGAGCATTATAGAAGGGTTGAAGGATGAAACACGAACGTTGAATGTATGCTAGGTGCCGGGGCTTTCTAGGACTGTAAGGTCTTCATCCGATATAACACTTGCATCTCAATGTGTAGTGAGCCTCGCCGAAAAATTGTCGGGCAGCCGGAGTTCAATTAAATCAGGCTTGCCAGCAAGATTCCTAACGGCAGGCAGAGTTGATATGCACGGCATGATTACACTTGGCGGTTTTTGCACAACTGAGTGAGACATGTAAAGTCCTACCCAACCGCAGTATCTCGACTTGCAGGCGGTAGAATATCTACCGTACGCCGGTGCTTGTGAGCAGCTCTTGCCGTGAAACGGCTTTCTTAACTACGGCCCGGCTGATAATAGCCCTCCCTACGGGTATTTCTGAGGTCTTTTTAGAGCGTAGCTAATGTCTGGTTCGGTTTGGAACAGGCCTTGCCACATCTATCAAGTGGCGCGTTTTCGTGCCCAAATTCACCATCTAGACCACCTCGCGTTACTGTTTTGCCCCAAAAGATTCCATCTGGCCCTCCTTTGTCCAGTCGAGCCATTCTCATGGTGGGTGGGATGGCACTTTTCTGCCTGGCCTTATTCACTGCTCTTGTCTTTGAATCGGGAAGAGATGCGAGAGGCTCTCAGCTTCAGCTGGACGTGCCCACAGAGGAAGCTTCCCAGCAAAGTGCAGGCCCGGACTCGAACGCAGAGACTCAGGAAGAGTCGCCAAAGAACACTTCGGTCTTCGCGGCAGAATCGAACCCGATTCCCTCAGGAATAATCATGGCGCTCGAACAAGCGGCCGAAGAGCCACTTGAGGTTGAGCTAAACCGCCTCCTGGATGCTATCCAGCAAGGCTTTGGAGAATCCAGCATTCAGATTGCCCCTTCCCTTCGCCCTTATGCGTTCCGTCTCGCCGGTCGCATGAACATCCGCCCTGGTGCCTTTCGCGTTCGCGTTGCCTCGCCCAGGGAGGACCTCGCGATAGCTCGCGCCGAAGTTCTCGGTCGCCTGTTTGAATCGGCTGGAGTCGTCTCCAGTCGAATCACCTTTGTGCCCCGTACGGGCATCCACAGTCTCACGGCCGATCCGGCTTAAGCACCTCTTACCGCCAAACCGCCTTCAACATGTTCATTCTAGGCAGCGTTCTCACAAATCTCATCCTGGCAGTCTCGCTTATCATGGCCGCGGCCGTGGCAGGCTTGATGGCCTATCACTACGCGAAAGCCAGACTTCGTGAGAATCAGGGTTTTGTGTACGACCCAGACACTGATACTGTAGAGCCGGATCACGCCGGAATGCAGCAGCGTGCCAAGAGTGCCGAGGAGATCGCACAGATTCGTTCCCGCATCGAAGCGTTGATGGAGCAACAACAAATGGCTTCGGAGACGCAGAACCAGCACCTTGGCCAAAAACTGGATGAGATCCGCACCCACATGGGCCAGCAGGATGTGAAGATGGATGGCCTCAAGAGCGAGCTGCGTCACGAAATTCGCAGCCGGGACTCCGAGCTTGGCGAGCTTCGTCAACAACTTGCTGCGGCGCTTGACTCATTCTGGAAAGCCATGCCGGCAATCGCCGAAGGTGGTGGCGATGCGTTGGCCTTGCCACCCGCCAACGAGACTGCCGATGAAGCGACAATTGCTGAGTCTTTCAGCGAACCCACCGACAAATATTCAGAAGCGGATTCTTCCCCGCCGGTAGTTGGGCCGCAGCCCGACAATGAAGCTGGGCCAACGCTTGAGGAATCGGTCACCGAGGAGTCGACCGTTACTTATGGCGAGTTTGAGGCTACAGCCTCCTATTCCTCCCCCCAAGCGGAGTTGCCAACGTTCGAGCCGATCGAGCCGATTGCAGAAGAAATCGAGCTCATGCAGGAATCGGACGTGCCAGCGTTCTCATCGGTCGAGCCTGAGACTCAAGCGTTCTCGCCCATCGAGCATGTGGAGGATGTCGAAGCTCGGGAATCAGCGGAGACAACTTTACCGCTGGTCGAGCCTGAGCCTCTAGCATTCGCGCCTATTGAACCTGTGCAGGAATTCGAAGTCCAGGAGCCAGAAGAAGCGGTTTTCTCACCTGTTGAGCCTGAGCCTGCGGCATTCGCGCCCATTGAACCTGTGCAGGAATTCGAACTCCAGGAGCCAGAAGAAACGGTATTCTCACCTGTTGAGCCTGAGCCTGCGGCATTCGCGCCCATTGAATCTGTGCAGGAATTCGAACTCCAGGAGCCAGAAGAAACGGTATTCTCACCTGTTGAGCCTGAGCCTGAAGCATTCGCGCCCGTCGAGCCCGTACAGCAATTCGAAGCCCAGGAGCCAGAAGAAGCAACGTTTACGCCAGTCGAAGGAGGGTTCGCTCCCTTCACTTCAATGGAGTCTGTTCAGGAGATTGACGTTCCGGATCCGGAGGAGGCGACATTCGCACCCTTTAAGTCAGAGTCTGCCACTTTCGCTCCGTTTGAGCCAGACGAGGCAACGATAACCCCGATATCACAGGATTCCGATCCTGAGCCCATCGCTGACACGTTCGAGCCAATCACATTCTCATCTGAGGAGACGCAGATGGAAGCCGAAATGCCTTCGGATTCTGAGCCAGTCGCGCCTGCACCTCCGCAAAGTGAAGTCCCCTTCCAAGCACCAATTTTTGAGCCCATAGAATTCGCGCCATCGTGGACTGACACAGATCCTGAACCGGATCGCACGGAGCCTTCGACAGATGCTGAATTCAAAGCTCCGGTCTTTGCTCCAATTGAGCCGATAGCGTCCGTATACGCAGGAGATACTCCTGGCGTTGAGGACGTAAAAACTCCCGACGAACCTTTAGCAGAAGAGCAGACCGAAGACCCAATTTCGCTCGCTCAAGAGTATTCCAATTCGTTCACTCAGCCGGAAGCGCCGGATGCTGAGCCGGATGCATCGGAAGAGGCAATCTGGACGAGCGCTGCAGGCTGGACGGAGCCCACGCCTTACGATTCGTTCACCGAACCTGAAGAAGCGAACGACGAACTGCACGACATGAACGAAGAAGGCCAACCAACTGCCGAAGACCAAGCGCCAACAGAAGAAGACTCGTCGTTTATTCAGCATGTCGTTGTTTCCCCGTCGGGTGATAGCATCTCCGTCCAGCCCGAAGCTGACGTTGAAGTCGAACCAACGTCACCTGCGGAGGCACCCAAGGCTGTCCTCGATGCTGATTCCCTCTTTACAGGTGATCCTAGATTCGATCCTCGGTCACCGTTTGACGAGATCGACGAGCCCCCTGCGTTCGAAATGGTGGGTGAAGCTGTTCCCACGATCGAAACGGAGGATGAGCCAGAACAATTGGCCGAAGTTGCACCCGAACCAGCTCCAGAGAACAAGCCAGCTAACGAAGACCGTCCACCCGTTGCGCCCGAGAGCAGTTCAACCAGGGCTGATGCCGAGGGCGATGACCTCACGACGATCTCCAGCATTACGCCGGAAGTTCACGATCAACTGTATGAATTGGGCATCACTACACTTGACGAAATGGCCCGATGGAGCCGAGCTGATGCTCGCCGTGTCAGTTCCCAGGTCGGCGTTTCCGAAGAAACGATCATGCATCAGTGGATCTTTGAGGCTCAGTCTGCGCTGTTCGACAGCTTCCAGGACAGAATGGCTCGCCAAACCGCTCGGCAGGCCCGCTAGGCTCCCGTGAGCAGCCCTTCCGGAACCAACGAAAGGTGATGGAAGGCTGCAACGCGGTCGTCAACCTGCTCGTGCGTCAGGCCAAGAAGTTGCTCGGGCCCAAAGGCTTGAACGACAAACGAGGCCAGCGCGCTACCCATCACGACGGCGCGTTTAAAAGACGACGGGCTAAATTCTGCTGTTCGTGCGAGGTATCCGGCAAAGCCTCCGAGGAAAGTATCGCCCGCCCCGGTAGGATCGTGAATGTCTTCCAAAGGAAATCCGGGCGCAGAAAAAATTGTATCTCCTGTGAAAAGCAGCGCGCCATGCTCACCTTTCTTGATTATGAGCGTCTTCGGCCCCATTGAGCGAATGATCCGTGCCGCCTTAACGAGGTTTGGCTCGCCGGATAACTCGCGCGCTTCCGCGTCATTGATCGCGAGAACATCAACGCGGCGCAATACCTCCTTCAAGGCATCGGGCGTGTTGGCGATCCAGTAGTTCATCGTATCGAGCACAACCAAATCCGGCTTCTCTACCTGATTCAACACATTTATCTGGACGGTCGGGTCCAGATTGCCTAGGCAAACAACATTGCTCGTCCGGTACGACAAAGGCAGGTCCGGCTCAAAATTGGCCAGGACGTTGAGATGCGTTGCCAGCGTGTCTCGTTGATTCAAGTCGTAGTGGTAGCGACCCGCCCAGAAGAACGAATCATCCGTGTCATCGCGGACAAGTCCATCCAGGTTGACGCCTCGCTCTCGAAGCAATTCCACAAACGTGTCTGGGAAGTCGCGGCCAACAACAGCGTTCAGTCGCACATCATCCGAAAAGAAACGCGCAGCGAGCGTTATGTACGTCGCAGAGCCACCAAGAATGCGCTCGGCCTTGCCAAACGGCGTTTCAACGGTATCGAAGGCAACCGTACCTACGGCGAGAAGACTCATGGATCGATGCTGCAAAAGACAAAACGTGGCGTCGCGGAAGATAAAAAGCCACGGCTAGAGGAAGATGCCCCTCACGGGAAACACACGGCAGGACTATTGACCGTCTGAGGAGATGAACTCTTCGAAATGCTTCAGGCCCTCAATGGCTGTCGGCAAGCCCAACTCAGCCGCGCGGCTCATGTAAGGGAGCACCAGCATGAGACTATCCGCGTAATGAAGTGCCAGCGTGTACAGAGCAGGCGGTGAATCAAGTTCAGCGAAAATCATCACGGAATCCAGAGCAGCCTGTCTCGCCGTATCAGCAACTCTATCGCTCGTTCCGCAGCACCTGAGAGCGACGTGAATGGACGCCCGCTGAGCACGGGCTTCAGACTTAAAGTGCTGTTGGTAGACCAACGTCTGGTCGGCCCACGGAGTAGCCGCATCTAAAGGAACTTCATTACCCTCCGACGGCTTACATACAAGCGCCAGCAAGCTCAACGCAAGCAGTAGTCAATACCGCTTTACAAGAAAGATTGCTCTACTTCCGTCGAGCAAACCACGAATCAGCCTTCTTTGCAACGGCACCTGCAACAGCAGCTTTCGCGGCATCTGTGACTACGTCAGCCAGATCCTTGGACCGTTCGTAGCCTGCTTCAGCTTTGTGGGCGGCTGTTTCTGCGGCGTCGCTCAAGGCGTCGGCTGCAGTTTTCAGCTTGCGGGAAAGCACTTCCCCAGCATCATCCGCGTAGTGTGAGGCCTCTTTGCGAAGCACACGAGCTCGCTGTTCAACCCGTTCGGCAAGTGAAGGCGGCTCGGGGTCAGGGAAGAGTGCTGGAATCAACCTACCCACGATAAAGCCTATGCCGGCGGCGGCGGCAACGGCTAATGTTGGATTCTCCTCAACCCAGTTCTTAATGGAGGTTAGCGTGTCGGAAGCGTAGTCATCCAGAACCTCGTAACCGCTCTGTGCAGTAGCGCTTCCATTTGAAGCGGTAGCAGTTTCGGACGTGGTGGCCTCGACGACGGGAGCCGGAGTTTGCTCAGCGGCAGATGTTTCGCCGTTTTTCTTTGTTGGAGCCATGATGATCTCGAAAATCGAGAAGTGAAAACCAAACGGAGCGCGCCAACACGGCCTTCTCTTTCACCACTGCGGACGCGACGACGTACACAGTCGCAACCGCTAATTGTTTCGCACATCATATACGATTGGTCCGAGTCGCGCGTATTATTAGGAATTCCGGCCTCCAACAAGGTTGCGCAGGCCGTATCTGCCAAGTTCGTCCCCCCGCCCATGTCCGTTCGGTCCTTCTGCCCGTACGCGCTTTCTCTATTACTAGGCCTCGCGGCTCCTCTAGCATCCGCACAAATCTCAGATCCGGCCCATGCAGAGGCTGACTACGAGGATGCCAGCACGCTTCTAAATGCCCGTCTCTTTGCCAGGGCAGCGGAAGCATTTGGAACATTCAGGGAAACGTACCCCAACCACGCGCGCGAACCGGAAGCGCTGTTCCATCAGGCAGAGTCCGCTTTGGCTTCCGGCGACGACGCGTTCGCTGCTGAACTCTTCGCGTCATTCCATAATACGTACCCCGCACACATTCTTGCGGGGCGTGCGCGCATGGCGCTTGGCGAGTATTACTACGGCGAAAACCGTTACGAAGAAGCGGAACTGGCCTTTTTGGATGCTCTCAATGCGCGTCAATCGGCGGATACGCAAGCTCGAGCACGTTACCTCCTTGGTCTTACGGTTCTGAAACAGGGACGCGCCAGCGAGGCGCTTTCACACTTCGAGCTGGCGGCTCAGAACGATCCGAGTCGTGCAACGGCACCTCTTGCCTTGTATGCTGCCGGACAGATTTATTCGGAGCAGGGAAACTGGGCGGGAGCAGCCGAGACGTTTGGACGGCTTGCTCGGGATTTCGCAAACACGGAACAGAATGCGATGGTAGGCTCTGGGCTCGGCGAAGCGCTAGCACGTCTGGGTCGGTACGATGCCGCCGCTGCCGAATTGAGCCAACGCGTTCCACAGTTGGCAGGCGAAGAGCGTGCACGTGGCGAGTGGCTTTGGGGAGATGCCCTCCTCCACCAAAACCGGAACGACGAAGCTCGAACACGCTTTGAAGCCGTTCCCCACGGCAGTGCTTACCACCGCCACGCCACATTTGGGCTAGGTCGTATTGCCTTTAACGAGGGGGATTTTGATGTAGCTGCCGAGCGATTTGCGGAAGTACGCGCTGGATCCGAAGGTGATAGTACGGCCGACGAACTGGGTCACGAGGCTACGTATTACGAAGGACTCGCCCTGAAGAACATCGGGCAACTCGGCGAAGCCGAACGACGCCTTGCAGCAGCCACTCTTCGGCGCCCGAATGGAGCGTTTGCTGATGCAGCCTTGCTCGAACTCGGAATCCTGCGCTTCGAACGGCGACAATACCAGGAGGCCGCTTCTGTACTGGACAGGCTAGTCAACGACTACGGAAACTCGCCCTACGCAGGAGAAGGAGCCCGTATGCTCGGCGAGGCCTACGCCGCACTTGGTGATACGGAGCGTGCTCGCGACGCTTATCTACGTGCCGAAGACCTCGGAGCAGCATCGCCAGAACTGGCCGTCGAAGTTGAGTTCATGGAAGCCTACGGCCTTTTCCGTAGCGGCCGGTACAATGAAGCGGTACCCGCATTGACGCGCGTCTACGAGTCAGATTCTAACGGCCCGCGTGCCGGAGAAGCTCTTTTCTGGTCAGGCGAGAGCGCCTTTCAGGCTGGGACTTACGGTCAGGCAGAGCAGATAATGAGTCGCTTTCTAGGTCGATTCAGTGACCATCGGCAGGCAGATGCTGCTCGATATGTTTTGGCGTGGACCCACTTTAAGCGTCGCGACTACTCTGCCGCGGCACTCGGTTTCGAGCGATTCCTTTCCGCATATCGACGCAGTGCTGAATCCGTTCCTTACTACGCGGATGCTCACCTTCGCCTCGCAGACAGTTACTACGCCCTGCATCGATATGATGAAGCCATTGCCGTCTACGCGCGGATGGGCTCAGTTGCGCAGGATGGGCAAGGGCTCGATTATTCCTTCTTCCAGACAGCCCAGGCTCACACCGGCGCGGGCCGAACTTCAGAAGCACAATCGTTCCTTGATCGACTCCTTGCCGAGTTTCCAACAAGTGCCCTGCGTGCTGAGGCCCGTTACGCCAAAGGGTCACTTTACTTCAATGCCGGCGACCACACGTCGGCTATCGCACAGTATCAGCAGGTTGTCGATGACCACCCGGCGAGCCCGATTGCTCCAAAAGCCTTGTATGGAATCGGTGACGCTTACTACAACGAAAATCGGCTGGAGGAGTCGGCCGCGGCCTATCAACTCGTCCTACGGCGATACCCATCTAGCCCATTCGTCGCGAATGCGCTAGATGGATTGGAATATGCTCTGGAGGGGTTGGGGCGTGGTGCCGAATTTCAGGCCATTCAAGCCTCAATGGTTCGGAATGCCAATCCAGCCACGCGCGATCGGCTTCGCCTCCGCCAAGCCGAACTTGCCTTTGAGAACAGCGATTACCAGACTGCTGTAGATCGTCTCACCGCCTTTCTGAGCGAGGCAACAGACACCTCGTTGATTCCTTCCGCGCTCCTGACGCTGGGAAGTTCGTACGCAGCACTAGGTCGTCCCAACGATGCGGCGGGAACGTTTTCGAGACTGTCGCGGGAGTTTCCCGGAAGCCCTCTTCAACCGGAAGCCGTAATTCGCCAAGGCGAAACGCTACTGGATGCTGGTGATCCGCAAGGCGCTCTTGCCGTGCTTTCCAACTATGAACAACGCTTCCCCGATAACGCGGAGCAGATTGCCGCGGCCCTGCTCACCGAGTCGAGCGCTTTGCGCGCTCTTGGGCGTAATGCTGAGGCCGATGAGCGGGTTCAACGCCTTCTAAACACCTTCCCGGAGACAACCGCCGCTGCTGAAGCCCAGCGTTCTATGAACACACCCTCGGACGGCAACTAAGCATGTACCATCGATCCAACTATGCCCCCCTGATAGCGATGGCCTTTCGACTTCTCTTCCTCGCTACGTTGATCGCGCTGCCTGCGCTGGCGTTCGCTCAGCCTGGCCCGGACCGCCTCCCGAACCTTACACCAACAGAGTTTGAGATTACGGGGGAGCTGGAAATCAACCTACCCCAATTGGAGAGGCAACCACTATCCGGGTTTGGTCCTCCACCCCGCACATACGTGGTCCCGGCAGAAAGGCAGGCGTCAACACGTCCGTATCGCTTGGCATACGATGGGCTTCCCGGCTATGCGCTTCCAACTCCTGCAGATCCTGACTTTGCTCTCGCAGATGGACGGATATTCCGCGTTGAAGGCGGCCTGGGCACCGAAATAGCTCGATATGGTCGATTTGACTTTGCGAATGCACTGCTGTTTGCCGACGTCGACTATGACGGCCTCGGCAGCACTTCGGACGTCGTGAATGGCACGCCAGACCCCTTCGTCACATTCAACCGGTTAGATGCACGGGGTGGTTTGAGAACCTCGGGTGACGTGACCGCCTCTATCACAGGCCTCGCCAATTACAACGACTATTCGCTTCCGGCGACGCCGGGGCCAAACGACAAGCGTACGATTACAATGTTTGGCGCTGAGGCTGAAATTGGCACCGGTGCTTTGGTACAAACTCCGGGCGGTGTGTCCTTTTCTGTAGTTCGCACCAACGTTGACACGGATCTTAGCACAATCCCACTCTCCACATCGGATACGCGAATCGAAGCGGCCCTGTTTTCAGAACTTCTCAAACGCCTCGTTCGCATAGAAGGCGGCGGCGGCATGAGTTCGTTCATCGACGGCTCCGATGGCACGGACCTGTATGATTACAACGGCGGCCTGATCTTGCAGGCTTACGCTGGTGCCATGCAATTCAAGGCTGGTGCCCGTGTGCTTGGTTACAGCACATCCCCGCTAAATGGTGACGTTTCAACTACGGTTTTCGCCCCAGTAGCCAGCGTGGAACTACCTATGGGTGCCTCGGGCCGGCTCTTCGCTTTCACGGACCCAAACGTGGAGCAACGCGGGCTGTTTGAGTTGATGGAAGCCAATCCATTTACTCAGATCGGCTTTCTGGCACCAAACATCAATACGGTCGACGGCGAAGGAGGAATCGAATTACGGAGCGGCTCCGTTGGCTTGAAGGTGTACGGCGGCGCCACGATTAGCCCAACCTATCAGGTCTTCGAGAGAAATACGGGCACAGGGCTTTTCGGCACGGCTTATGACAAGGCCCGGATTCTGTCTGCCGGGGGCGACGTCTCGTATACAACGCCCCAGGGTATCGAGCTTTCGGCAGGCGGAGCTTTTCGGAACGGGGCATTGACCGAACAGAATGAATCCATTCCGTACTTCGCCCAACTCGTTGGGCGTGTAGGCGCGCAAGTCCCTTTCGCGGATGGCCGTGCTCGTGTTGGCCTCTCCGCCTACTTTGAAGGAGAACGCCCCGCCGACCGCTTTGAGACTAGAATGCTCCCTGGATTTGGCATGCTCGGCATAGACGCGGCGTACGAGTTCACTCAGGGAATCAGCTTTGTTCTTCGTGGCGAGCGGCTCGTCGGCGACGCCGAGCGATGGGAAGGATTTCCACAGGCATCCACTACCATTCTTGGCGGTATTCGCCTTGTGCGCTAGGGGCGCAAATCCCCTATTTTCCTACACCTCCTCTCTCGTAACCGCACCCGAACCGTGAATCCTCCGCTACACCACATTTCGGCGCTTGCTTCGGCGATCCAGTCACGTCTCTCTGAAGGTGGTGAGGTTATGATAACTGGTGTGGGACTGCTCCGCCGAGTTCATGAGCCCGCAAGCGTCGAAACAAGGGATGACGGACAAAAGGTGCTACTTCCACCTAAGGAAGCAATCCAGTTCACAGCTAACAAGTCACTCTCTGAGCAGTTTGACGAGGCTCTGGTCAGTTCGTTTTCGTCCTCCGAACAAGCGGATATCGAGAATCCTCGCGACACGATTGATGAAATGATCGTCAAACTCCGGAAGGAGTTAGAGGAGACTGGAGAGCTAGTTCTAGAGGATGTTGGATCCTTTACGTCCCACAAGGGCAAGATTTCCTTTGAACCTGCGGAAGCACTAATCAAGCTTGTTAACAAACCATTCGCGGGACTTCCTCCCATTGCACCAAGAGAGGAGGTTTCGGAACAAGTGGTCGTGACCAAGCTGATCGACGAACCTGCGGACGAGGTTATTGAGCCGGTCACGGTGGACACTGCCGACGTTGAGGTTGATTCGGTTGCAATCGTCCCTGTTGACGATGAAGATGAGTCAGTTGCAGTCGAATCCGCCGATGTTGACGAGAGCGAGCACACGCTTGCTCCAACCGTCCTGGATCAGCTTGCAAATCAATCCAAAGGAGAAACTGGGGAAGTGCTTTCTTCTGACTCGGTTGAGGACGACTCCACGATTGATGAGGATATCGATGCACTTCTGGACAGCGTTTGGGCACCAGTTGCTACGGCTTCCGGGGATATCAACTATGATCGCCAGTCCAGGATTACGGATATGCAGGAGCAGGCTGAGATCTCAGATTCTCTGGACGTATCAGAAGAAGATGTTGCCGTGCCTGTCGAGGCAGTCGTTACTGGTGCCGGCAACACACACTCCTCCGCCGTAAAGATGTCGGCTGAGCGGCGAGCAAAGGATCGTAATGCTGAGCCAAAAAGGCGGCGAGGAATGGGCGTCATGCTGGTTCCAGCCCTGATCGTCTTCTGTGCACTCGCGGCAATCGTCTTGTGGCCCCGCATTTCCGGCGGCAACGATGCCGATTCAGCAATTGCCGA
>JAHEJB010000033.1:19929-22857 GCA_024639085.1 Rubricoccaceae bacterium
CGTAGTCTACGCTCCCGCCTTCCAGCTGATGCCCCGGCCAGTACCTGGGTTCTGAACTTTTAATCCTCTCTCCACTCCTTACGTCCCCCATGCCGCTCACTGCTCTGCTCCTGGCTCTCCAGGACACCTCCACCGTAGACACGGCTGCGCAGGTGGTTCTGCCATCTATTCCACCCGCAGAATCGCTGAATATGCTCGATTTATTGACGAAGGGCGGGCTTGTGATGATCCCGATTCTGTTCCTGTCGATTCTGACGGTCTATCTCTTTGTTGAGCGGTTCCTCGCTCTACGAAGCGCGAAGAGCAATCCGGAACAGCTTACACAGGCTGTCAGCGAGTACGTGCGGTCCGGCGACCTGACCGGGGCGATTGGGTTTTGCCGCGCGCAGAGTTCTCCGGCCAGCCGGATTATTCAACGCGGGCTGGAACGCGTGGGCCGCCCCATCAACGAGATCAAGGAAGCCGTGCAGACGGCAGGAAAGCACGAGACGTACATGCTCGAGAAGCGAACCGACCTCATCGCTTCGTCGGCTGCCATCGCGCCGATGCTTGGCTTCCTGGGTACCGTGACGGGCATGATCCAGGCCTTCCAGCAGATTCAGCGGCTGCAAGGCGCGGTAAATCCAAGCGTGCTGGCAGAAGGCATCTGGGAAGCCCTCGTAACCACGGCCTTTGGCCTTGGCGTGGGCATTATGGCGCTCTTCGCTTACAACTTCCTGATCAACCGCATCAACCGAACGGTGAACGATCTGGAGCGCGCCTCCACCGAGTTCATCGATCTGCTTCAAACTCCGGCCTCCTGACCCATGCCGCTCGATTTCTCAACAGGCAGGAAGCCACTCTCCGTCTTCAGCCTCGCCGGGCTTACGGACATCGTGCTTCTTCTCCTCATCTTTTTCCTGCTCACCTCGTCGTTCGTAACGCAGTACGGCTTACAGGTGAACCTACCACGCGTAAACGCCACAGCGCCGCTTGAGCAACAATACGTGGCCGTGACGATTACGGATGACGGCAGATTTTTTGTCGACCAGGAGGAAACGACAGAGGAGGACCTCGCACTAACAATCACGGAAATTCGTGCCGATCGTACGGCTCTGGCTGTTTACGCCGACCAGGAGGCCACGATCTCGCAGCTCGCGACGGTTGCCAGCACAGGTAGCTTCCTGGGCATGCGCGTGGCCATTGCTACGGATGTGATGGAGGAGAGCAACTAGCCCGCCCAGCCACTCCTGTCCAGCGAGCGGTACTGAATAGCCTCGGCGAGGTGCTCAGGCGAGATCTTGTCTGAGGCTGCCAGGTCTGCGATCGTGCGCGCAACCTTCAAAATGCGGTCGTAGGCGCGAGCGGAGAGTCCCAGACGAACGAGAGCCGTCTTGATGAGCAACTGCCCTGCCTCGTCAAGCTCGCAGTACTTCCGCACCAGCGGACTCGACATTTGGGCATTCGCATGAACGCTCTTCGCCTTCGGGTCGTCTTTGAAGCGTGCGGCTTGCATTTCTCTTGCTGCAACCACGCGCTGACGAACCGAAAGGGAAGCTTCCGCCGGGGCGCGTTTGTTGAGATCGTCGAAGGGCACGGGGGCGACTTCAACGTGCAGGTCGATTCTGTCGAGCAAGGGCCCCGAAACCTTGGCGAGATACCGCTGAACCTGCCCTGGCGCGCAGATGCAGGCCCTTCCGGGGTCATTCAGATGTCCACACGGACATGGGTTCATGCTGGCCACCAACATGAACCGGGCTGGATAATTTACTGTCATACTCGCTCTGGCAATGGTCACATCGCCTTCTTCTAGCGGCTGGCGGAGCACTTCAAGAACAGCTCGGTCAAACTCTGGGAGTTCATCCAGAAAAAGGACCCCATTGTGCGCAAGTGATATCTCGCCGGGCATCGGATTGGAGCCACCGCCACACAATCCTGCGTTTGAGATCGTGTGGTGCGGTGCGCGGAAAGGCCGCGTTGCAATCAGGCCCTTGCCGTTCGTCAGCCTCCCTCCTACCGAGTGAATCTTAGTTGTTTCCAGCGCTTCGTCGGTTGTGAGGGGCGGAAGGATTGTTGAGATGCGTCGCGCCAGCATCGTCTTGCCTGAACCCGGCGGACCGATCATTAACGCGTTGTGACCACCCGCGGCAGCGACCTCCAGAGCCCGTTTAACATGCTGCTGGCCACGCACGTCGGCAAAATCGACGGGGTAGGATCGGGCCTCGTCAAACAGCTCCTTTAGGTTGTGCTGATGAGGTGTTCCACGCCCGCTCAGATCAGTCACTAGCGTAAAGGCATCCATTAAGTTTTCCACTCCGTAGGTATCGATTCCGTCTACTACGGCAGCTTCTGAGGCATTTACGGCCGGAACCACCACACCCCGTTTCCCTTCATTTCGTGCCCCAACAACCATCGGAAGAACGCCACGAACTGGTCGCAAGGAGCCGTCCAAGGATAGTTCACCCAGAATCATCAATTCGTCCAGCACATCCTGTTCGATCAACCCATGAGATGCGGCCAGCAGACCTAGAGCCAGAGGCAAATCGAAGGCAGAACCCTCCTTCCGGACATCCGCCGGAGCAAGATTGACTGTAATCTGCCCTTTTGGTTTAGGGAGTCCCGAGTTCTTCAGGGCCGCCCATACGCGGTCCTTGCTCTCGCGAACGGCTCCGCTGGGAAGGCCTACCACCATCCATTCCGGCAAGCCGGGTTCAACGTGGGCCTCAATTTCGATGGGCAGGGCGTCAACGCCGTGAACGGCACTGCTCCAAACGCGGGAGAGCATATGGGTGGTGGGGCTGTGGATGTAGCCACACTAGACACCCGGAAGCTGATGATCTAACCTCAGCCGTCGTCGCCGTGGTCGTGATCCTCTCCGTCTTCATGTTCGTGGTCGTGGTCACCATGATCGTCTTCGGCCTCATCGTCAGACGGTGGCGGACGCCATTC
>JAHEJB010000138.1 GCA_024639085.1 Rubricoccaceae bacterium
TCCAAAACTACGGCTAGCGGACAACGTATCGGAGCGTTCCCCGTTTTCTCACACATCCCTAAAACCGACACGCCCGCCACCTCGGGTAAGGCATGCGGGCGTGCGACCCGGAGGTCGGAGTTAGGTACGGCGTTTGGGCGCTTAAGGCCGCTCTGGTCCCCACCAACGCTCGGTCCCCACCAGCGCGCTGGTCCCCACCAATGCGGCCACGCTATCAATCAACGGCCCGACTCCTCGGTGTTTAGGCTCCACTCGACATGGATAGCTTGATTCTTGGCCACTCGTATGTCGTGGATATGGAAGTCATTGAGGGTCGCCCAGCGGATTTCCGGAAATCCCAGAGACAGACAACTGTGCGAACGTGTTCGAAGAACGAAACAGGCCCTCGATTTCGCCTTGAATACATAGTTTTCGGCGATTGGTTGGGGAAAGGCGGCGGGCGGGCGCGCATCCTCGACCTAAGCCGAGGGTGGCAGTTATGCGCGCCGCCAGTCGCTGCTCTTTTCGTTTCGTGGTCGTCGTGCCGATCAATGGCGAGGGTGCACCATAGGAGGTGGGCATAGGTCTGAAGTGCGGACCAAGGATGTGACCGCACAAACGCACGGCATGCCCAATTCTCATGAACTACGAGCTCCCGCCACGGCAAGCTGGCAGCTCATGATCTGCGTCGACGGTTGGAGGCAAAGAACAGTGACTTTCCGTCATTCGGAACGCCACCTCCGTCTTATTCAATTGCCGTGCCATAATGATACACGGCCTCCTAGATGACTACAGACCTCATATTGAACGCCTCAGTTGGCTACGTTCAATATTTATGTCGCATTATCATACAATCGTATGATAATGCATCACGCGTCAATCGCCTCTTCGAGACCGTACTTCTTGAGTAACCGGTACACGGTGGACCGCGTGATTCCAAGACTCGTAGCTGTTCGGTCCACATTGCCCTCGCAAAGCCCATACGCGTGCGCCAGAGCACGTCGCTTCGCTTCCTCCATCGACAGCACAGTTTCTTCGGTAGCGGCATCGTCGATGGCGCGAAGCGGAGGCTCTACACCGCGTGATGGTTCCTCTGCGTATAGATCTCGCTGCTCGATGACCCCTCCGTCAGCCAGCAGAGCGGCTCGCTCAATCGTTGTCCGCAGTTCTCGTACATTGCCAGGCCAGTCGAACTGAAGGAGAGATCGCCGCGCTTCCGTACTCAGACGTTTGGGCGCAAGTTCGTTGTGACGTCGAAGAAACTCGCGGAGAAAATGGTCGGTCAGCAGCAGGATGTCGTTTCCTCGATCACGTAGTTGAGGTAGCTGGATAGGAAACTGGAACAGCCGGTAGTACAGATCTTCCCGGAATCCTCCATTGGCAACCATGCTCTTGATACTTCGGTTCGTCGCCGAGATAATGCGCACATCGGCTTCGAGCATTTCCGTACCTCCTACCCTCTTGAAGCGTCCATCCTGTAGCGTGCGCAAGAGTTTGGCCTGCAATCCCCGGTCAAGCTCCCCAATCTCATCGAGGAAGAGTGTGCCTCCGTCGGCCTGTTCGAAAACGCCTGCTCTTCGAGCATGTGCTCCCGTAAACGCCCCTTTCTCGTGACCGAAGAACTCACTCTCCATCAGCTCATTGGGGATGGCCGCGCAGTTCACAACTACGAATGGACCGCTACTTCTTGGTGATCCGGCATGAATGGCTTCGGCCACGAGCTCTTTTCCTGTCCCACTCTTTCCCGTGATGGCAACGGCAAGGTCTGCCTTTACGGCACGGTCAACGAGGTGAAAGACCCTTGCCATTGGCTGGCTTTCGCCAATCATTGCTGAGAAGCGTTTCGCGCCCCCTCGTTCTCGCAAAACCTCTACCTCCCGTCGCAATGCAAGCTGCTCTTCGATTTGCACGGCGATCGGGTCAACCTTGACGAGATCATCCTGGCCCTTGGTCAGATAGTCGTAGGCTCCAAGAGCGATGGCGTCCAGCGCAACGCGCACCATGGACTGTGCCGACACCATGACAACAGGAATGGTCGGATGGCGATCTCGAAGCTGTTTGAGTGTCTCCATTCCACCGAGACCGGGCATGACGAGATCTAGGAAGATCAGGTCCGGCTTGTAATCCGCCATGAAGGAACCAAGTGCAGCCTCCCCCGACTCGAAGTGCCGGATCTCCCTCCCAGAAGCCTTCTGGAGGCGATAGGTCAGCACCTGGGCGTAGTCGGCATCGTCGTCGATCAGGGCGATGCGAAGTGGAATAGCCATCCTAAAAACTAGCCCCGACGCGGCAGCCGTACCCAGAATCGCGCTCCGCCGCCCTCTCTGGGCGAATATCCTACACTGCCACCCCAATGCTCAGCGGTTATCCTGCAGAAATACAAACCGAGCCCAGTTTGTCCGTCCGGCCCTTTTCCAAAGCGCTTGAACAGCGTACCGATGCGCTCTGATGGAACGCCGGGACCTTCGTCTTCCACAGCTATCTCGACCTCGCCGTTCTTCTCCTGAACGATAACGCGCACGGATGTACCTGAAGGCCCGTAACGAAGTGCGTTGCCCGCAAGATTGAAGAGGACCCGCTGAAATTTATCCCTATCTCCTACGATGAGAAGCGGCTCATCGGGAGCATCGACGACGATTTCCAGCCCGGCGAGCCGTGCCGCGGGTGACAACGCTTCGGCGACGGCACGCGAGGATTCGGATACATCGGGCGGGGCATGCTGTCCGGCCGTGGGAAGTTGATTGGCCACATCAGCCCTGAACGCATCCAAAATAGCCCGGATCTGCGTTTGCATACGGTCCACTTGCCTTGTGGCTATCTCGAGCAACTCGGTGCCGTCCCGTTGAACAAGATTGTCCTCCGCAAGAAGCTGCAAACTGCCCTTCAAGCCCGATAACGGGTTCGACAAATCATGGACGATGCAATGAAGCAATACCTCCCGTTGCTCTACATCCTTGCGTTCGCGCTCACGGGATAGATGTTCATCGCGGGCACTTTGCAGGAGTTGCTGGACGGCATCCAGATTCAGAGTTGGCGGAGCGATGAGCAACAACTTGCGACCATCCAACTCCATCGCAGACGCTTCAAGCGTGACGGCACGGCCGTCGGCCCCAGCTTCCGTCCATGGGCCAGACTGCAGTCTTCCCTCCCCTTCCGACCAGTGCTGCTCCGCATCCAACAGAAACACATTTAGGAAAGCAGAATGGTCGCCTAGGTTGAGCCTGTCGTCAGAGCCTGTTGAAAAATATCCGTCGAACCACCCGGGAGCTTCGCCGAGTAACACGAACTGCCCGCCTCCTTTATACTCCAACACGGCTGCGTCATATAGCATCAGCGGGCCGTCAAAGATGGATTTGGATGGGCTGGAGACGTCCATTCTAGGCTGCCGCGGTCGTCAACATTCTTGCCGTGAGTTGTGCGAATGCCTCCTCCACGCCAAAACCCACCAGGGCGCTGGATTCAATGATATCCCATCCACGCCCCCGCAGCGCCTGAACGAATTCCTCATCTATATCCCATTCATCAAGCAGATCATGCTTGTTCAGAAGTACCACGAATGGAACGTCCACATGCGCCTCCTCGATGCGCTGCTGAAGCTGGAGCGCATGTTCGAGCGTTGAGCGTCGCGTCCCATCGGCAACGAGCAGATATCCAGACATCCCTCGCAGATATGACGTCTTCAGAGGCTGAAACGCGTCATCGCCGGCCAAATCCCACAAGATCAGATTGACATCCTGCCCCCCATGCTTGAGGGTCTTTCGGTCAATCTTGACCCCAATCGTGGTGAGGTACTCGTCGGTAAACACGCCTTCCACATAGCGCCGCACGAGGCTTGTCTTACCCACGGCTGGGCTCCCAATCATGCAGATTTTCTTCTGGATCATAGGCTGTCCCGACGCACTACAGGCGCTCTTGTATCGGCGCCAATCTCCCGGGATCGTGGAATCGGTTGGGCGACATAGCCGGCATCTCCTCCCTGTGCTTCAGGTTCGGGAGACCTCCGTCCAGCGGCTTCACGTGCGGCCGGTCGGGTGATCGGCTGGGCGGCCTGTGAAGCTTTGGGCGCCAACGTCACTGGTGGCGTAGTTGTGAGTTCGTTTCCCGGCAGAACAACGTGAAACGTCACGCGGCGGCTCGGCGGATGGTCTCCTTCGGCAAGACGCTCTGTTGCTCCAACTCCCAGAGCGCGTACGGTCAGATTGCCCGGCGCAAAAACGTCTGGAGGGAGTTGCGCTCGAACGGACTCCGCTCGACGGGCACTCAGCGCTTGGTTTTCCCTCAGACCGCCCACGTCGTCCGTGTGGCCGATGATCTCAAGGACAACTGGACCATCCGCATTCACGGATTCGGCCGCCAATGTTCTAGTGGCAGAGGCAACCGCCTCCATTGCGGCTTCTTGGCCTACGGCGACTTCAAACCCATTGCCTTCAATTCGAACAAATAGGCTTTCAAGACGATCGCGGACAGCCTGTAAAGGTGTTCTAACCTGCGAGAAATCTACGCCAGCGACGCCAGGGATCAATGGCGCAGACCGGCTTGCTTCGGCAATCCAGTCGCGCGGAGCAATTCCTTCTCCGACCAGCGTGCCCGCATTGTCTACAAGAAATGATATCGTTTCAGACGCCCCCAGCACAGCCGTTACTCGGCGGGCTACCAACGCGGGATCGATGGAGATGTATGGCGCCCATTCGCCTACAACATCGTCTCCTTCGAGTCGGGCAGCTTCCAACATAGAAGCGGGATCGTCGGCAAATGGATCTCGGAGACCCTGGATATGAAGCGCTCCGCCTCTTCTGTCTGCATCAATGACTTCAATGCCCGGCGCAGCGTCCAATGCTTCCAGATAATCATTGTCACGCTGCGCAGTTCGAACGGATGTGAATATCCACCAGCCCAATCCCCCTAAAACCGCGAGAAGGATAAGCCAGACGAGCGGCGAAGTCTTGTTGGCGTCCTCCCGGTACTCAGATTCGAGGCATTGCTCCAAAACGGGCCGAACTTCGGCGAACGGTGCTGTATTCCCCTCAAAGCCGATAAGTGCTCCAGAAAAGCGACGATGGACGGTTTCAATGGAGTCCGTGAGCGACTCGCGAAGCGATTCCCTAGGCTGTCCCCGGATAACCGCGGCAACGACAGCGTGTGGTCCGGGCTCCACCCAGACCGTTAAATCTCCCATCTGGATGACGTCCAGCGCTTCGTCGTCATCAACCTGAAAAGAGTCTTCTACAAATCGCTCGATGGCTGTAAGCATCGCTGACACCAGGTCGGCGTCCGCAGCCTCGACATCGGGTGCTACGACGTGCTCAAGGAGCAGTCCTGTTTCACGATGAACGAGAAGGACCTGTTCAACCCGATAGCGGAGCGTGTGCTTAACAACAACCTCGCCAAATGATGACCCCGTGCGCATCGCCTCCATCCGCCACTTTAAGCCTTTCCACGAAAAGCCGTAGTTGAGCGTCTGATTGACAGACTGCATCGACGAAGCCAGCGCATGCTGGATGGCGCGCCGGATCGCAGGGAAGATGATGGGAAAAATGGCGTCGGCTACGGGCTTTGGGTTCCGCTCGACCGATGTCGTGAGGCCTTGCTCAATCGTTGAAGAGAGTGCGTCGGCGAGATCCGAGTCTGCGTTGGCACGAAGCCGGACGGCATCCGGCAATATCTTGCTTACAGATTCCGCATCCTGATCGTGGACGCCCGTTGCGAGATCATCCAGTACATCCGCGCGGCGCTTACCGAGCAGCAGTCGACGTAATTCAGGGACGTCGTCAAGATCAGGACGAGGAGGAGCCGATCGCATGGTAGGCCTCAGCCTTTTGCGTCGCCTTCGCTGAGACGCGCCGCCATATCGGCGAGAAGAGCGGCCAGCAATTGCCGATCCGCCTTGTGATCGCGTAGCGTGTTGATGTTCTCATCCACGTTCTTTCGCAGATCTTCCGTTCGCGACTCAATAGCTTCCTGCGCCCTGTTCGATTCAGTGAGAACCTGCGACCGCAATGACTCTGCGCCTGCATTCATAACTGCCTCGACACCGTCAACACGCTTGTTAAGGACGTCTCGGTGCTGGCGCAGCGAAACAATCAATTCGTCGACGGCTCCTGAACGCGCATCGCGCTCCTGCGTAATGCGACGGCCCAGGCTAGCGGCTTCTTCCCTGAAAAAGCCGTCCAAGGCGTCCAGTCTGTCTTTGATTTCGTGCCGAAGTGCTTCCGTTACATCCAGCATCCGCCTCTCGAGTTGCGAAAAACGCTCTTCGTACACGCTCATCTGACGCCCGAAGAGAATATCGCGTATTTGCTCTATGCTCGATCCTTCCTCAAGAGAACCAAGGCCGTGGCTGCTC
>JAHEJB010000139.1 GCA_024639085.1 Rubricoccaceae bacterium
GGCGCGGTGGATGATGTTCTAGAAATCACGATGGCGCTCGCTGGCGAAATGCTCTGCTTGGGTGGCCTCACTGATTCACCGAGCGAGGGAATCCAAAAAGCAAGGCATGCGCTGGAAAGCGGCTTGGCGTTTGAGAAGTGGGTGGACCTGGTTGAGACGCAGGGCGGAGATATTTCTGTCCTCGACAACCCAGACAGCCGAGAAGGCGCTCAGCCAATTGCTGAGATCACGTCGCAAACGACAGGCTACGTATCTGCAATTGATTCGCTTGAAGTGGGGCTCGCTGCGGTTCGCCTGGGCGCAGGCCGTGCAAAAAAAGATGATGAAGTGGACCCAATTGCCGGTTTCGTGCTTAACAAAATCGTCGGAAGTCCCGTAAAGGCCCGCGAACCGCTCGCTACAGTCTATGCCTCGGATCCTTCCCGGCTCGACGCTGAAGCTATTCGGCGAGCGTTTGTCATCACATCTGAGCCTCCTTCCGCTCCTGACTCTCGCCTCATCGATCGTTACGATGGTGTAAAATGGAGCAGTTAACGCGCTCATTTCCTTAGATTCCAAGTTCGCACTCACCTGATGCTCGCTTTCGCCGCTTGAACGGGCCGCAGCATCGACAATCGACCATCCTATGTCAATCTGGAAGCGATTTACTCGCCTTATTAAATCCGTGTTCGGCGGCGCCATCTCAGCGATGGAAGATCCGCGCTTGATCCTCGAGCAGAACATGCGGGAACTGAATGATCAGGTTCCGAAAATGAATGAAAACATCGCGACGGTGAAAGCCAACGTGATGCTGCTTCAAAAGGAACATCGCCGGTACGAAGCCCAACAAAACAGTCTTACAGCAAAGATCAAAGCCGCTATTCAGGCAGGCCGCGACGACATCGCTCAGAGATACGCCGTGCAATTGCAGGGCACGAAAGAAGCCCAGGTCCGAACGAAGGAACAGCTTGTTTTCGCTGAGTCCGCGTACGACAAGTCGCTGCAGGTCAAAAAGGCATTCATGCGCGAGCGTGAGAAGAAGATAGGTGAAGCCAAAGAAGCCCTTCGTGCCCACGAACGTGCCAAGTGGCAGGCTAAGATTGCCGATACACTTGAGCAATTCGAAGTTGCTGGCGTGGATGCTACGCATGACGAGATGCTCAATCGCGTCAACGAGCAGACGGCGAAGAACGAGGCCCGCATGGAAATGGCCCTCGATTCGATCGACACGGACGCCTTGAAGATCGAAGAGGACGCGCAGGAGATTCAAGCCGCGGAGCTCGTCAAGCAGTTCAAGCTCGAAATGGGCATGGAAGAGCCGGAAGAAGCCGTTTCTACGCCAGAGCCTGTGCTCCGAATTCCGGAAGGTGAGGAAACCGGCGGCGATTCAGCGCCGGGCGAACGTGAACGCGAACGAACCGAATAGAGCCTCAAGCGGTAAGAAACAAGCAAGAAGTTTGTTCTTATCGCTTTCGGCTCACAGCTTATAGCTCATGTCAATGACTCCGGAAGAATTCGAGCGCCTGAAAGAAGCTGAGAAGGCTCACCTTCGAAAGCTGAAGGCACTAAAACAGCAGCATCGTGAGGCACAGCAGAAGAAGGGCATCTTCGATGCGCTGAAAGGCATTGTGCGGCCTGACCTAGACGATGTACACGACGAAATGGTGGACAAGCTCACGATGAAGAACATCGAAAGCGAAGCCCGATTTGAGGTCGCTCTGGAGAACGCAGATCTTGCCGACGACGCTTTGGAGAAAGCTGCGAGGGAAGAGGCTGAACTTGAGGAGCTCCGCAAGGCCGAAGCAGAAGCGATCGTTCGCCAGATGAAAATGGAGGCTGGCGGGGAGGCTTCTTCCGCGGATAAACAGAGCGATAATCCGGCTGGAGGAAAAACCATTGGGAGAGCAGCGGAACCAGAAGACGCTCCTTCTGAGGGAGATCAACCGGGTGGCAGTACCCGTGGACCTAAAACCATTGGGCGTGGTTAAGCATGTGCTCCCAATGAGGATAACATCCTGACGTAACCAGCAGCCAAGTTTGCGGTACACCACCTCTATGCAAGACGAGCACATCAATTTCTATAAGGAAGCGTTCATGAGTCCCGTGAACCTCGTGTTCCTTATTTCGGCGCTAGTGGCGGCGCTCTTTACGGGCGGAATGGCAGCTGTGCCGCAGCTTATCCTGCTCTTTACAGCCGCAGCCGAATTGCTCTATTTGGGGACGGTACCGCGCTCCGACCGCTACAAGCGTCTCGTTAGAAGTCGGCATGCATCTGAGCGCAACAAGCCGCCGAGCGACCGCGAGATCATTCGCTCGCTGCATAAAGAGGACCAGAAGCGGTACGTCCGTTTCAGGAACATCGAGAAAGCCATCCGTGACAACTTTTCGAAGCTGTCGTATGCCTCACAAGGGATGCTCGACGCCCACGTTCAAAAGATTGATGGGCTGTTGGATTCCTATCTCAACTTGCTTCAACTAAAGGACAAGTATGTCCAATTCACCAAGCGCCAGGGGGAGACTGAGATCGTGCGAGACATTAGCCAGTTGCGCGGCGAAATGGAAAACGACCCCCCGCGCGTTCGCAGCATCAAAGCCCGCCGGATGCAGATTCTGGAGAAGCGTTTAACGAAGTTCAAGAAAGCGAACGAAAACCTCGAAATAATCGAAGCTCAGCTAGCAACGATTGAAGATGTGACTCGCTACGTTTACGAACAATCGCTTACGATGCAGAACCCTGAAGAGGTGTCATTCCAGCTTGATACGTTGGTCAGCGAGGTAGAAGAGACGCAGTCCTCCGTTGAGGCGATCGAAGAAGCGTTTGGTGATCCGTCGAACTTTCTCTCCGATCTCGATCTGGACGAGTTTGAGGCATCAATCGTCAACACCGAGGGACGTATTGACAAGACATTGCTGGACGTTGACGCGCCAGAAGGCGGCGATGGAGCAACGCGAGAGCGTGACCGAGAACGGAGCTAGATTCCCAAGTTCGGGGCGTGATGAGCACGCCCTTTTTTTGTTTCTCCAAGATCACCCTCCATGGAACTGAACAACCTGCTCTATAGCGTTGACCCGGACGGTATCGCGATCATCACACTTAACAGGCCCGAACAGCTAAATGCTCTGAGCATGGCTGTTGTCTCCGAGCTAGAACAGGTCTTTCTACGCGCGCAGAGCGACGACACGGTTCGCGGAATCATCCTAACGGGAGCAGGTGAGAAGGCCTTTGCCGCGGGCGCGGATATCAGCGAATTCAAAGGGATGAACGCAGGTGATGGCGAGCAGTTTGCCAGGAACGGGCAAGCCGTTTTTTCGACGATCGAGCAGACCGCAAAACCCGTTGTTGCAGCCGTGAACGGCTACGCGCTTGGCGGTGGATGCGAACTCGCAATGGCCTGCCATCTCCGTGTAGCTAGCGAAAATGCAAAATTTGGGCAGCCAGAAGTGAGCCTTGGCCTGATTCCTGGCTACGGCGGAACACAACGCTTGCCTCGTCTTGTTGGACGAGGAATCGCTATCGAATTTCTGCTTACAGGCAATCAGGTTTCAGCTCAACGCGCATACGAAATTGGGCTCGTGAATGCAGTCGCTTCTCCAGACGCCCTGCTTGCCGTAGCCAAGGAACTGGTGACGACGATTGCATCCAAAGCACCGATCGCGGTTGCCAAGGTATTGGAAGCCACTCGCGCTGCTAATCTCCCACAAGACGAGGGAATGACGTGCGAGGCGACACTCTTTGGCCAGTGCTGCGCAACGGATGATTTTGGCGAAGGTGTTGACGCTTTCCTGAATCGAAGGAAGCCCTCATTTACAGGACGATAGTCTCGCTACCTTTCCCACATGACTGTTGTCCTCATCCTCTCGTTGATCGTGCTGAGCGCGTTCTTCTCCGGCTCAGAAATAGCGTTTGTGACGGCTAACAGGTTGCGAGCGGAAGTTCGAGCACGCCAGAGTGGCTTTGTGGGCCGTATCGCTCAGGAGTTCCTAAGCGACCCGGGAACGTTTTTAACCACTACGCTCGTCGGCAACAACGTAGCACTGGTGCTCTATTCCACAACCATGAGCATCGTGCTCCATGACCCACTGTCAGCGTTCTTTAGTGGCATCCTCGACACACCGGCGGTGGCGGGCCCGGTACTCGTCACGCAGACGCTCATCGCAGCGGTACTTGTACTGATCTTCGGCGAGATAATTCCCAAGTCGCTTTTGCGCGAGCCGCCAGAACGCGCACTTATGGCCCTCGCATTCCCTCTAAAGCTGACATACTGGCTCTTCCTTCCGTTTATCAAGTTAGCGTCATGGACGTCAGACGCTATAGTACGCCTGTTTGGCGGCCCTAAGAAAAGCTTTCAGCAATTCCTTACTCGCGACTTCGAACTGGCCATTCGCGAAAGTCGTGAAACCGGCGACTTGGATCTTGATGAAGAGGAATCCGAAATCCTCACTAACGTCTTTGAGTTGCGAGCGCTTCGGGTAAAGGACTCCATGATCCCCCGAACCGAAATCGAAGCTGTAGATGAAGTGATCGACCTGAAGACGGCACGCTCGCGATTTATCGAAACCGGCTATACAAGGCTCCCAGTTTATCGAGAAAATATCGACCGCATCGTAGGCGTGATCTTGGCACACGACCTCTTTCACGAGCCCGATGCGCTTGCCGATATCGTTCGCCCCGTGCAAGTAGTGCCAGAATCGAAACCTGCCCGCGACCTCCTCTTCTCGTTTCTACGGAGTGGCACATCGCTGGCGGTAGTAATTGACGAGTTCGGCGGGACAGCGGGTATCGTTACCGTCGAGGATCTCCTCGAAGAACTTTTCGGCGATATACGCGACGAGCACGATGCGGAAGACGCTCCAATGCGCCGTGTGAATGATTCGACGTGCATCGTTAGTGGGCGCGTGGAACTGGAGGATCTGGCCGATAAAATGGACATCACCCTTCCAGGCGGCGATTACGATACCGTAGCGGGCTTCCTGCTCGACCGCCTTGGCTCCATCCCCGAAACGCGCGAGACATTCGAGATAGACGGCTACAGCATTACAGTGTTGGAGGCCACCGCCAGCCGCATCGAATCAGTCCGTTTTGTCAAGCTCTGACCTATGCATCTGCTACTTCTGAGCAACTCCACTAATCCCGGTCAGGGCTATCTGGAACATGCACTTCCGTGGCTTGCTAACTTTTTGGGGCGAGAGGTCCGGCGTGTGTTGTTCGTGCCGTCCGCTGGCGTCACGGTTTCCTGGGATGACTACGCCACCAAGGTTCGCGAGTGCTTTCAAAGCATAGATATCGGGTTGGATTCGATCCACGATTTCGATGATCCTATCGACGCCGTCAAAAACGCCGAGGCAATCGCAGTTGGAGGCGGAAACACTTTTCGCCTTCTCCAGCAACTCCATGTGCTGAATTTGTTAGAACCCATCCGTGAACGCGTACGCGGTGGGATGCCGTTCATGGGATGGAGTGCCGGTTCGAATGTCGCCGGTCCAAGCATTCGCACGACTAACGATATGCCCATAGTAGAGCCGCCCTCGTTTGAAGCGCTTGGTCTCGTGCCGTTTCAAATCAACCCTCACTACACAGACGCTCATCCGCCCGGACATCAAGGCGAGACTCGGTCAGATCGCCTTCGAGAGTTCGTGGAGTTAAATCGGGAAACAGTTGTGGCAGGCATGCCGGAGGGCACAGCGTTGCAGATTCACGGAGCAGATGTGAAGTGGCTGGGAAATCGCCAACTGCGCATCTTCCGTTATGGAGATGAGCCCCGCGATCTTCCCCTGAATGATGGCCTTACGTGGCTTCTTGCCACAGCACCCTAGGTAGTTACAGCTCGCTGTGAAAACGCCAGCACGAGCCGTGCGTGAGTATTGAGCACATCGACGAGACCGAGGTCTGCCAGTCGCTTATCCGGCGAAGTAGGCAGCTTTGGCGGCGATATGCGGCCCATCCAAAGGGGGAGCTTATCAGCGATAGCTAAAGGGCCCGGAAATCGGCCAACGGGGAAGTGAACTCCATAGAAGTCTGCTTTGCGAGCCATTCGGTCATAAACGGCCTGATCGACCTCCACATCTCCTTCGGATCCCTCGGTCACCATCTGGCCTCCGAGTAGATAGTCGTGGTAAAGGAATGGAACTTCCAAAAGCGCCTGTCCAGCTGCCTCCATTGCCTCGGGCGTGTCTCTCAACCCTAGCTCGACGGACCTTGCGGTAATCGTTGAGACGAGCACGAGTGATTCTTCGGCTACAAGCTCGGGATCAACACCATCCCCCA
>JAHEJB010000140.1 GCA_024639085.1 Rubricoccaceae bacterium
GTCAAAAAGGTTTGATAGGGGGAACCCCCACCCCGCAGAGCGGGGAGCCCCCTTTAAAAGGGGGCGGTGTTTATGAAGAGGGCGGCTTTTCCGAAGGCTCCTCGTCCATTTCCTCGAGGGCGGATTCTAGCGCGTCGAGGCGTTCGCGGAGGCTGGCCATCTCGGCACGGGCATCGCCAATAGGGCCGCCCGGCTTGAGTTTGCTGATGGAGCGCTGGACGAAATCGGTTGCGCCGTCCTTTGCTTTGCCGACGACCTCCTCGCCCGCTTTCAGCGTGTTCTCGCCGATGCGGATGAGGTCGTGCAGAAAGCTCGGCGTTAGGATGCTCTTGCCCTTGCGGCCTTCTTCAGAAATGATCTGCGTGAGAATGGCTGCCGTTACATCATCGCCCGACTTGTTGTCGACTACCTGAAGCTGTTGCCCCTCACGGATCCAGCCAGCCAGCTCTTCCAGAGAGACATAGCTGCTGTTCTCCGTGTCGTAGAGCTTGCGGCTTCCGTAGCGTTTGATGAGACGAGGCATGAGCGCTGAAAAGTGGTTTCGCGCTCTTTGACGCAACGCGGCAATTCAAGTTTCCGCATTGCGTCATTTCATAAGGGATTCATACGAATCGCTCTGTCTACGCCTCCTCCAACTCCACCCTTTCAGCCACAACCTTCTCCTGGACGTGGCGCGGCATGGCTTCATAGCCGGAGAACGTAGTGCGGTGGAGTCCGCGGCCTGCCGTCATGGAGCGGAGAGCGGTTGAGTAGCGGTAAAGCTCCGATTCCGGCACGTGCGCCTGAATCTTCTGGAAGACACCCTCCGTGTCCATTCCTTGAATGCGAGCGCGGCGCGTGTTGAGATCGCCGAGCACATCGCCCATTTGCGCTTCTGGAACCAGGACTTCGAGGTCCACAACTGGCTCAAGAATCGTTGGGTGGGCATCACGGAAACCAGCTTTGAACGCAGCCTTGGCTGCTGATTTGAAGGCGTTTTCATTGGAATCCACGGAGTGCATGCTGCCATCGTAGATCACGACGCGCACATCGCCTACCGGGTACCCTGCGACGGGGCCTTCGCGCAAAGCGTCGGCCACACCTTTCTGGATCGCGCCGAAGAATCGCTGCATGTCGATCACGCCGCCTACGATGCAATCCACAAAATGGATTTTCGCACCCCAGTCGGTTTCCAGCGTGTGTTCGTTGCGCTGCTTCATATCGTCCGGCGCATGGAACGGTCCGTTGTTGGGCTCAACCATGATCGAGATATCGGCAAACTGGCCCGCACCACCCGACTGCTTCTTGTGCCGATACGATGTGCGGGCGCGTCCCTGAACCGTTTCGCGGTAAGAGATTTTCGGCTCGGTGAATTCAATATCCACACCAAACCGATGCAGGAGGCGGTATTTGGCTACGTCCAGATGCTGTTCGCCCTGGCCCGCCAGCGTGATCTGCCCTAGGTGTGCATCGTGCTCGATGACCAGGCCCGGATCTTCTTTTACTAGCTGATGGAGGCCTTGCGCCATCTTGTCTTCGTCGCCCTGCTTGGTCGAATGGACGGCCATCCTCATGCGCGGCGCAGGAAATTCGATAGGCGAAACAACCGTCTTCGCGCCCTTCTTACGAAGCGTGTCGTTGGTGCCCGTATGGCGGAGTTTCACGGTCGCGCCGATGTCGCCAGCCACAAGTTTCTGCACGGAATCGCGCTCGTGTCCGTTGATGGCAAAGAGCCCACCCAGGCGCTCGGACGTGTTGGCGTGCGCGTTGTCGAGGTCCATCCCCTGCTCCAGCGTTCCATCGTACACACGAATGAAGGAGTATTCGCCGACGTGTTCTTCCGCCATCGTGCGGAAGACAAACGCGACAGGTGAAGCCGAAGGGTCGGTTGCTACTTCGCCCTGCTCCATGTGCGGCGGCGGCATCTCTGCGGGACTCGGGCACACGTTGTCGATGAAACTCATCAGGCGGCTCACACCAACGTTTTCGCGGGCGACTGTCAGGAAGACAGGGAATAACTGCCGCTTGATCATAGCGTCATGCAGTCCGTGACGCATTTCATCTTCCGTTAGCTCTCCTTTCTCGAAATAGAGCTCCATAAGCGATTCGTCATTCTCAGCAATGTTCTCGACAAGCTCGTTGTGGAGCTCGGCAGCGCGAGCAGCAAGCTCTTCGTCGATGTCATTGAACGTCATCTTGCCGCGCTCATCAAATATGATCTGCTTCATCAGCAGGACATCCACAATAGAACGCGTACCCACACCGCCTGGAATCTGAACTGGCGTAGCCGCGCGCCCAAACCGTTCGCGGATCTTGCCCAGCGCGGCTTCAAAATTGGAAGTGGCATGGTCGAGCTTGTTCATCACAAACATCGCCGGGGTCTCTGTGCGCTCTGTATAGCCCCATGCTAGTTCGGTGCCCACCTGAACTCCTTCGCCTGCGTCGATTACAAACAAGGCAGCGTCTGCAACCTTCAGCGCGGCCACGGTTTCCCCAACGAAATCGAGGTAGCCCGGGGTATCGAGGATATTGATCTTGTGGCCTTCCCACTCCGCATGCAGCAGCGAGGTGAACACGCTCATGTCGCGTTCGTGTTCGCTCGGGTGGTAGTCGCTAACGGTGTTGCTTTCTTCCACTGAGCCCATGCGCTGAATAGCGCCAGCACTGTAGAGCATAGCCTCGGCGAGCGTCGTTTTGCCGCTGCCCTGGTGGCCTACAAGGGCAATGTTTCGAACGTGATCGGCATCGTAGATGTTCATAGGTGTCTTTGATTTACAGAGTCAAAGGCACGTCCGACGTCCATAACCATCCGTCAGCCACGCACCCTGGGGAAGTGTTAAGGGGGCGTGAAAGATAGCCGAGCCGACCTTTATGTCAAGTAGGGGATTAACTGCGTTGGATGACGCGTTGCCGGAGTAATTTGCCATTCCTCCCGAACTGCAACGCCGCATTTAGAAATACTGCAAACGTGCTCACTCTCGGCATTGAAACGGCTACCGACGTATGCAGCGTTGCGCTGTTTGAGGATGATCATTTGGTCGCAGATCGAACCGTTTCCGAGCCCCGGTCTCATGCCGCGCAGCTCGTGCCGCTCATTCAGGAGATTTTTAGGAGCGAAAGCAAAGCGGTCGAAGATGTTGACGTGATCGCGGTTTCTGCAGGCCCCGGCTCATACACAGGGCTGCGAATTGGCGCCAGCACGGCCAAAGGCCTCGCATTTGCCTCCGATGCAGCTCTGGTAGCCGTCGGCACTCTTGAAGCTCTCGCGCTCGGATGTACCCAAAGCACCACGCATTACGTCCTCACTGTGATTCCCTCTCGCCGAGACGAAGTCTATGCCGCCATCTATGATGTGAGCGGGCCATTCCCCTCTCTTGTTCAGGAACCGACCGCCGTAGAGTTGAACAACCTTGCAGATTGGCTGCCAGAATACGACCTGCACCTAGCGGGACCAGCGGCAAATCAGGTCCTGGAAATGACAGATAGCGAGCGCCTTCATTTCATAGATGCCGCACCGTCTGCCATCCACGTGGCCAGAATCGGGATAGAAAGGTTTAAAAATGGCGTTATAGAGAACGTCGCAGAATGGGAGCCGTATTACCTCAAAGCGTTCGTTGCGAAGCCGCCACGCCCTATCTTTGGGTGATGCTCACCCCTCCGGACCCCACCTACCACGACATGGCTTGGTTCAAACGACAATCGGCAGGAATCGTAACCAGCAAAGCTGAGCAAAACGAGACGCCTGAAGGGTACTGGATAAAGTGCCCTGAATGCGAGCACATTACGAGCCAGCGCGAGCTGGAGGACAACCTGAACGTCTGCCCAAAATGCAACCACCACCACACGATGAGTGGGCTAGGGTACTTTGAGTTGCTCTTTGATGAAGGCAAGTACCAGCGGCACGATGCGCATCTCCATTCTGCCGACCCCTTGGAGTTTCAAGACAAAAAGGATTATCCCTCGCGCATACTTGCAGCCGAAAAGAAATCTGGCCTGAATGACGCGGTGGTCTCTGCAACGGGAACCGTGGGCGGAAATCCCCTTTCCGTCGCCGCCATGGATTTCTCCTTCATCGGAGGCTCCATGGGCTCCGTTGTGGGAGAGGTCATAACCCGAGGGATAAGACGTGCCGTCGAGGAGAACAGAGCCATGCTGATCATCAGCCAGAGCGGTGGCGCACGAATGATGGAAGGTGCGTTGAGCCTAATGCAGATGGCCAAGACGAGCGCTAATCTCGCCCTGCTTGCTGAACGAGGTCTCCCCTTTTTCTCGCTGATGACCCACCCTACTACGGGCGGCGTAACGGCGTCGTATGCGATGCTCGGTGACTTTAACCTTGCAGAGCCCGGGGCGCTGATTGGCTTTGCCGGACCGCGTGTCATCCGCGAAACAATTGGCCGAGATTTGCCAAAGGGATTTCAGCGAGCAGAGTTTTTGGTCGAGAAGGGCTTTGTGGATTTGATTGTACCTCGCCATTCGCTGCGAAAGACTATGGCCGGGCTGATGGAGCAGATCTTTGAGTCTTCGGCTACATCGTTGAAAAGCCCTGCATCGAACGGTCGGAGCAAGACGAAGAAGGCAGCCGTGAAAGCGAAATAGCTTTCTCTAGGGCACATAGTTGCTATATACTCAGCCACGCCCAGCTTCTCTTCCCGATTCATGCCCGCTCGTAGTTCTGTCGCCCAATTCCTATGCGGGCTCGTCATTGGTATTGCGCCTCTTTTGACGCAGGCGCAGGTACGAGAAGGCGTACAGACGATTGATGATCCAGTTCAACGATTTTTGCAGCGTCAGCAGGCTGCGGGGTTTCTATCGGGCGAACTTCTCATCACATTTCCGCTCTCTGCCTACGATGCCAACCGCATGTTGGACTCGGTTGCACTTCGGTCTAATGAACTCCCAAGTGTAGACCGCCTACTTCTCGACCGCTATCGGGGCGAGACGCCCGGGCCCGGCGTAGACCTGGCACAATCCGTGATCGGCAGCAGTTATCGAGACGGCGAAGCGCTGGTCGCCATCGATGGTGATGGATATGCTATTCGTCTTCAGCCGCTAGCCTATCTGTCCGTTGGAGCGACAAAGCTTTCCGCTCCCGACAGCGCCGACGGGTCTCAGACCACGTGGCAGAACACGCGAGGCATTCGGGCTGCCGGACACGTGGGGCCAATTTATTTCGAGTCGCGGCTGGAGGAGAACCAGCGTCTGCCCGAGCGCAACGAGTTCGCAAACCGTACGGCACCGCGTTACAACTTCGTCAAGCAGAAGGATGGACGGACATACGACTACTTCCTCGCCAGTGGGCTTGTTGGATATCGCTCCAAGTTTTTCGACGTTCGTTTTGGACGAGATCGTGCACAGTGGGGGTTCGGCGAAGGATCCCTGGCCCTATCCGACTACGCCGCCCCGTTCGATCAGCTCCAAATCCGTACGAAGTTCTGGCGGCTGCAGTACACCAACCTGTACGCCCGAAGAATTCGGCCCATTGAGCGCCGCGGAGATCAATCTCAGGTCTATCCACAGAGCTGGATGGTGATTCATCAACTGGCTCTGGATCTGCCCGGACGCGTTCAACTGGCGTTTGATGAGATTACCCTTTTTGCCGAGGACTCGCTCAATTCCAGCCGATCAGGATTTGAACTCGCGTACCTGAATCCCATCATTTTCTACCGGGCGGTAGAGGGTGATATCGGCTCACCGGACAACGTTCTGCTTGCGGGCAGCGCTGCGTGGATTCCGATCGATGGCTATCGCGTGTACACTCAGTTCCTACTCGACGAGCTGCGCCTGAGCGAGGTCAGCCAGAATTGGTGGGGCAACAAATGGGGATACATGTTTGGTATCCAGATGGCCGATCCGGGTTGGGGCGCGTATCGAATCCGTGGCCTCGACTTCCGAGCGGAATACACAAGACAACGGCCCTACCTCTACAGCCATCGTTCTGAATCGACAGCATTCGTTCACAGCGGCGACCTGCTGGGACACCCGGCCGGACCAAATTCGTGGGACCTTTCGACCTTCACGCGCTACGTGCCACACCCACGCATGGAGATTGCGCTGACAACCGCGTTCACACGCAGAGGGAGAAACACAGCAACCGAGAACTTCGGCTCAGATCCTCGCCTCTCCTACGACACGCGCGTTTCGGAGTACGACGTTTTTACGCTACAAGGCGTTCGGCAGGATCAACTTCTAGTGGA
>JAHEJB010000034.1 GCA_024639085.1 Rubricoccaceae bacterium
ATCTGATCTCGGAAGGCAATTACGGCCTCGTAAAAGCCGCTCAGCGTTTCGATGAGACACGTGGCTTTAAGTTCATCTCCTACGCTGTTTGGTGGGTTCGCCAGAGTATTCTCAAGGCACTCTCCGATCAAGTCAGGACGGTACGCCTTCCGCTGAATCGCGTAGGTACACTTAGCAAGATGCGGAAGGCCAGCGCGCGTCTCGCGCAGGAGCTCGGCCGTCCGCCGACGGTAGAAGAGCTTGCTGCCGAGCTCGAAATCAAGGAGGAGAAGGTGCTGGAAGGCATGCAGCACTCCCGCCGTTCCCTCTCAATGGACGCACCTTTCGACGACGACGACGGCAATAGCCTCCTCGACGTTTTGAAGGACGACAATTTTGAAGCGCCTGATGAAGACCTTACCAATGAATCACTCAACATCGACATAGAGCGTGCTCTTGCCACCCTCCATCCGCGTGAAGCAGAGATCACGCGCCTCTACTTCGGCATCGGTCACGAGCAGCCGCTCACCCTTGTAGAAGTCGGTCAGCGCTTTGGCTTGACGCGCGAGCGCGTTCGTCAGATTAAGGAGAAGGCCCTCCGGAAGCTTCGCCAGAAGCACCGCCGCGAGGAGTTGATGGCGCACCTCAACTAGGTTGCTTCTCCTTTCAATCCAAGCCCGGCTATCTTCAGATAGTCGGGCTTTTCTGTTTTGCAATGTCCAGGAAGCGCACATTCTCAGCAACCATTGAAGGAAACGACAAGGGCGGTGCGTTTGTCACGGTTCCGTTTGATGTGGAAGAAGCGTTTGGGTCAAAACGACCTAAAGTGACGGCGACAATTGACGGTATTGCCTACCACGGTACGCTCGTTCGGATGGGATCGCCTGATCACTTCCTCCTTGTTCGTAAGGACATCCGCGGACAGATTGGGAAGCAGGCCGGAGATGACGTGGATGTGACGGTTGAGTTGGACACCGAGCCGCGCGTCGTGACCATGCCAGATGATTTCGATGAGGCGTTGCGTCCATTTCCAGAAGCAAGAGCGTATTTCGACGGGCTCAGCTATACTCATCAGAAGGAGTACGTGCGTTGGATTGTCGAGGCCAAACGAGCGAAAACGCGCGAACGGCGACTCAAGAAAGCCGTCGAAATGCTGCGGAATGAAGTGAGGACGCCGGACAGACAAACATGAAAAAAGGGCGCATATCGTCCGACATGCGCCCTTTAATTGTGCAAGGTGAGCTCGATTACTTGACGAGCATGATTCGGCCCGTATCGATCGTCGCACCAGACTGCAACCTGTATAGATAGATTCCGCTGGGCAGATTTTGTGCGTCAAAGACGGCTTGATGCAGACCTGCCTCAAATAGCCCTTCTGCAAGGAGTGCGACGCGTTGCCCTAACGTGTTGTAAACCGCAAGTTGAACGCGCGCATCAGCATCAACTGAAAAACGGATCGTTGTTGAAGGATTGAATGGGTTGGGATAGGCGCTAAGGACTGAGGGCCCCGACCGAACATCGGTTGTAGCACCACCCTGAAGGAAATTGACGGTTGCAACGTTGGAACAGTCTCCGCTGTCCGTTTCGCAAACCTGATAGTCGTATGAGCTCGAAGCATTTCGGCCAATCCGATCAGAGTAGGCACCATCGTCTGCTGTAGTACGAATCACCGAACCGTCCCTGATAACATCTACATTGCCCCCATCTGCGGGGCTCCACATAAGATCGGCGTAAGTCCAGGGGCCTTGGGTTCGCGGGCTAACGCTTAACACAATGGGTCCGCCGCCGCCAGTCGATACCGTTACGTCTTGGGAGGCAGTGTCGGTCGCTCCTTCGTTGTCCGTAACAGTCAGGAGTACTGTGTACGTGCCGTTCGAGGCGTACGAATAAGATGGGTTGGTGGCTGTCGAACTTCCGCCGTCGCCAAACGTCCAGCTACGACTTGCAATTGACCCGTCTGGATCGGAGCTCTCGTCCGAAAACGAGCAGCTAAGCCCGCTGCAATTATAGGAGAAGGCAGCATTCGGAGGCGTGTTGCCACCTCCGCCCAGCAAGGATGGCTTGTATGTGGCAACCATTACATCCATTCGATCGGATTGCCCGGACGTAAACTCGAACATGCATGAGTCGTCCGTGTAGTCCATGAAGTTGTGAATGGGGTCTGGGCCGCCTCCTGAGCAGGTATCGCGGCCAATTGGGCACCCGTATGCCGGACTCGCTTCGGGAGCCGTATCCGCGACGAAATCGCCATTTCCTGTACATCCACCTTGAAACGTGTGATACAGGCCAAGGTAGTGGCCCACCTCGTGGGTTCCTGTGTCACCTTCGTTATAAGGGCTTGCACTTCCCCCCGGCAATGACGAATGGAGCAAGACTGCACCGTGCCAGTAGCTGCTTTCGTCGTACGAATTTGGGAAATACGCCCAGCCCAGAATTCCACCAGAAGGCTGGCAGGTGTACATGTTCAGCGTGTTGGCAGGATCTACCGAGAGGTCCCGTTTCATTCGCCGTTCATTGCCTGAACTTCCACATCCAGTGAACCAGCGGCTGTTGTCGGTGTAGTCTAGGCTTTGAAGCGAGAATTGAAAGTTGGTCCCAGAGTAAGCGGCATTCAGCACGTCAATCTGATCGTCAATCATCTGCTGTGACACCAGTCCGCTCGATCCACTGTGAATAACGTGAAATGCAATGGGGATGGTCGTTGTTACCAAGCTAGACGAGGGGACCTGGTTAAATAGCGTGGCCGAAATGGCATCCTCGATAGACTGCATTTCGTCATCCGTCAGCTGAGGCGCGGCGCAACGAACGCCTGCGATCTCTGTACCGAACTCAGACGCATATGTGATGTCTTGGACTGGCGCTAAGTCGCCTCCGACATTCTGCGCGTACGCGCTTGGTGACCAACAGGATGCCGCGACGAGGAGGACTAATGTTGCCAGACGGCTAATAAGGATGCGATTCATAGGAGCGAGAGGTGAGAGCAAAGGGGTTGAAAAAGCACGATTACCGTAATGAGGAGTGCTGGAAAGAATAATACGATACGGATAGTGAGCACCAACTTCGGTTACGCATGTAATGCGATTGCCTAGCGGCGAAGTCGTTAATTCATTGCTCGTTCGTACCATTCGTAAACATCCAACTCACCCATCGCCCTTGCTATGCTCAACTACGTTGACTTCGGTACCATCAACTACCTCGCAGTTCTTATCGCCACGCTATTGGCGTTTGGCCTTGGCGCCTTGTGGTACGGACCCCCGCTCTTCGGCAAAGCCTGGCAAACTGAAATGGGCCTGAGCGACGAGGACCTCCAGAGCGGGAATATGGCAATGATATACGGTACGACGTTCATAGTCGCCCTCATCGCAATGTATTTCCTGGCCATCTTCATGGGTCCAGACGCCTCCTGGCTGTCGGGAGCGCTTCATGGCGCAATCATCGGCACCGTGTTTATCGCCACCTCGATTGCGACGCACTACCTCTTTTCGCAGAAGACGATGAAGATCTTCCTTATCGACGCGGGCTACGACGTCGTGCGCTACACCCTGGCGGGTGCTGTTCTGGGCGCTTTCTAGTTCGAAAGAGCGAATCAGTTTGGCAGGCACTCCGGTATTCGGCTGGGGTGCCTTTAAATGACGCGTTGATCACTCGTACGAAAGCGAGGGATTCCATTCGCCGCGTCCTTCAGGGGTCAGGTCCAAGACATTCCAAACGGGAGAAAGCAGATCGATTCCGCGGTATTCACCCGGGTCAAAAACGGCAGACCCAGAGTAGGTGTGACGGAGATTCCCTTTGTCATCGCGCACAATTACAGTCACGCCCGGCATTTGCCCGCCATTCTCGTTTTGGAAGTTCAGGTCGGACTTAAAACTCGAAGGCGCGCTTGAAAGAACTCGAAGGTGTGTCCATCCCCTAGACCGCGCGTGGCCCCACATGTCCTCCAAGTCTGCCTGTGCCACGACGACAAGGGTGACGTTCTGCTTCAGATGAGGCGCGACCGCATTGAGGCCGTCCATCCACATGGTGCAGCTGGAACAGGGCGTCTCCTGAGCCCCTCCAAACATGAACTGATAGATGACGACGGGCTTGTTCGTTTCGTCAAAGAGATCCGAAAGGCGCGTTTCCCTGATGGGCTCGTCCAAGTGCAAATCTGCAGGGCCTTCGTGGAAAACGTAATCTTCGATGGGCGTTTCGATGGGGAGCGCGCGTCGCAGTTCAGCAACACGCTCGCGGTGATCGCGGAGGGCCACTTCTGCTTCTTTCAGTTCAAGGCGGGCCTTGCGGTAGGCGTCGCTTTCGTTGTTCAGCGGTCCGAATAGCATGATTATGTCCAAATGAGGAGAGCCCCGAGCAACCGATTGGCGCCCGAAGCTTTAACCATAACGCCAACCCGAAGGTCAGGCAGCGGCTTCAGCTGAGCCTTCGCCGACGCCTTGGGCCTTTTCCGGACCGGCTCCGTGGAGGCCGAAGTACGCGCCGTGCGCGTCCAGGCAAAAAGCTACCCGCGATCCGCCCGGCACTTCCATTGGTCCATTCAGGATCGTGCCACCGCCACTCTTGACGCGCTCACAGGCTGCATCAAGATCGTCAGTCATGATATAGGCGCACCAGTTGGGCGGGAAATCCGTGGGCATCTCCATCCCCTGCGGAATAGTGTAGGCTCCACCTGTTGGCCACGCACCGGCGTCGAACATGTAGTAGTTGCCCATCTCTTCGCCCATGTCGTGCGTTCCAGCGTCGCCCCATCCAAAGACAGCGTGGTAAAACGCGAGACCGGCGTCAACGTCAGTTGTGGCTAGTTCATGCCACGACATGAAGCCTGGAGCTGGCGGTCCGGCGGGCATGTCTTCGAGCGGTGTGAACACCGCAAAGACGGCACCTTGCGGATCTGTGCACATCGCAAACCGCCCAACGGTGGGGATGTCTTCGGGGCCGTACATGACGTTGCCGCCGTTACTCTTGATGGTCTCAACCGTTTCGTCCACGTTGTCGGCACCGATGTAGAGCAACCAGTGTGGCGGACTGTCATCTTCCTCGGTCTGCTGTACAACGCCGCCGACGGAGGCATCGCCTGCCTTCCACATTGTGTAGGGTGGCATTTCCGGGGCAGGCTGGAAAGGTTCTGTGGTCCAGCCTGCTACGCTCGTGTAAAAGGTCTTGGAGGCTTCGACATCCGGCGACATGACGTCGTACCAGACGAAGCGGCCATGCAATCTTGGTGCTTCCATGATTCGAAATGGTCTGTTAGGGAAGGGTAGGTGCTAAAAGAATAGCGCCCCTGACGTTCCCGTGCAATGCTGACGTGCAAAACAGAAACCCTTCAAATCAGACAACTTGAATTGCTCTTCGTGGGGAGCACTTCGGCTCCGCTCAGCGCAGGCTTAGCGAAGTCGAACCGCTGACCTACGCAAAGTCATTGCTACAGATCGCAAGTACTGATTATCGAATCCCTGGTGTTATGTACTTCCGTCCATAAGCTGTTCTTCGAACCGAAGCGCTTTTCGTTCTCGCGGTGTACTTCGAATCGCTGCTGAAATACCGCTTCATTCCGGCTCGGTTGTCCACCTTCGGCCGGCCTTAGTCCGTGCTTACTCAGCCGTCTCAATATTCAGAGGCTGCAGCGAAAGGTAGGGAGTGACCGGCTCCTCGTCTGGAGGTACTGCGGCAGGTGCATGCTCACCCCTTGGTCCCAACAATTGCAGGTATCGATACAAGGCCCGCGCATCCTGCTCGGCCAGCTGGTTCACGTTCATCCACGGCATGGGTGGTAGCGCCGTGCGAGTATGTATCTGGTCAACCCAGGCATCTTCCGTCATCTCCTGGACTCGCAATCGGAGATTTGGCGGGTAGGTAGTTCCCCACGGACCTCGCCATCCCAGGCTTGAGCCAGTCAACCATTCTTCCTCCGGCACGTCGCCCTCGGTTTGTAGATAACCCTCCGTGTGGCAATCATTGCACCCACCGACGATAGCGAGATAGCGACCAGCCTCCTCAGCATTGTTCGCGACGACATGGGGTTGGGTGATCGTTGAGTCCTCTGCCGGTGATGCACCGTTTCCACAACCCATGTTGGCGAAGAGCACAAACGATAGGCATAGGCTCAACAAAGAAGATGCGGAGGTCTGAGGAGCAAGGCTCGACGAGGTAGTCATGATTCTAAGCTCTAGATCTGGCTAGTTGGATCCGATCGGGTCACAGGTCACGATAAGGAAGCAAACCCATTCCGTGCAATTTACCCCGGCGCCCCAGACGTCCTCCAAACAAACTGCAAAGGCGGGAAATGCAGCTTAGCACTAAATTTTCCCATGCATAACTTCCCCAAAGCTACACTAGTTGCCATTCTGGCACTTCTTTCTCCGATTCTCAGAGCTCAGCATGTAGAATGGACGGCCCGCATCGACTCGGTTGCACATGCAGCGCTGGCGGACGGCTTCACGGCAGGATTCTCCATAGCCGTTGAGCGAGACGGTGCGATACTCTTCAACAAAGGATACGGTGTTACCGACATTGAATCTGCGAATCCCGCCGATGTGTCGACGGTCTACAACATCGCTTCTGTGGCCAAGATCATCACAGCAGTAGGCATCCTGAAGCTGGTAGATGAAGGGGAGATAGATCTCGACGCTTCGCTTTCCTCCCTGCTTCCAAGATTTCCAAATAGAGAACAGGGACGCGACATTTCGCTGCGTCAACTCCTAAACCATACGTCTGGCTTACACGATTATGTGGCAGCCGATATCGAAAGATGGAAACAATCCCGCGAACCGCTGACCGCATCGTTCGTGCTCGACTACATGCGAGACCGGCCTCTCGACTTCGAGCCGGGAACCAACTGGATCTATTCAAACACAGGTTTCTACCTGGCTGGAATGATTATCGAGCGGGTGACGGGAAGGCCGTGGGGGGGTTATGTACTGGGGGAAATTTTACATCCCCTTGGCCTAAGCAGTTTTGATCTGTGTGACAACGCCACTGATTCACGAACGAACGGATACGACGTCGTGGATGGATTTCTCGTGCCAGGCGTAGAAGACTCGGAAATAGGAATACGAGGCGACGCGGGATTGTGTGCTACAGCAGGAGATCTGGCAAAACTCCCGTCGGCCTTGGTAAGGGGCGGTGTTCTCAGCGATGCAAGCTGGGAGACGATGCTATCACAGTCCGAACTCGCGAACAGCATAAATGTGGACTATGGACTTGGCGTTGCACTGGGCTGGGTGGACGGGCATCGCCTCTGGGGTCATCTGGGAGGCAATGGGTCGTCATACGTTGCCACACTCGCCCACTATCCAAGCGACAACACAAGCGTCGCCGTTCTTGTAAATACGCACTTTTCTAATGTTGGGGCACTTCAGATAGAGGGAGAAGTCGCCAGAATCGTGCTGGATCTTGGACAGCCTGAGCTACGGAATCTCCCGCTCGTGACGGATGCACTGGATGTCTATTCGGGAACGTACGTCGGTGATCGTGGAAATTACAGATATGAAATCATTGGGGACGGCCAGCGACTGTCGAGAGTGTATTCGGAAGACTCGTCCTTCAAGCTGCCGCTTATTTTCCAGGGCAATCATACGTTCGCGAGGTCGGACTGGCCCATGGATCGGTTCGTCTTCCATGTGAATGGCGAAAGGGCAACTGCTCACTCCGTGTACTACAATGGCCTTTTCGACGGCTTCTACAACCGTGAAGACCCATGAAGAGGTTTTTCCGCTACTCATAAATGCGCGGTATCTATCACAGCGACGTCCGGTACTTAGTTAGCTAGCTTCAGTAAACACTAAGTCATACCATGACAAAAGTTCGTGTCATTCTCGTTTCGCTCCTGCTCCTCGCCGGAATGCCAGCCGCCGCCCAGCAGGATCGAGCACGCTCGCCTGTCATCGACATGCATATGCATGCGCACCACGTTCCTCTTCCGGTGCAACCCGGCTCACCGCCGCCGTGCCGGCCGAGGCCTTGCGTGCCCGAGGGGGAGGCAACGGCGACCGCGGAGGAGTCGCTGCGCAAGACCTTGGAGCAGATGGACCGATACAACATTGTGAAGGGATTCTTGAGCGGTTCGGAGCTCGATCTCGTATACGAATGGGGTGAAGCCGCTCCTGACCGTTTCATCGCGGCACCCTTCGTGGTCGAGCCCGGCGAACTCTCCGTCGAGATGCTCCGAGAGGAGTACGAGCAGGGTCGTCTCGCCGGTATGGGCGAGATCGGGTCACAGCTCGTCGGTATCCCGCCGAACGATCCGAAGTTGGCTGCCTACTTCGAGCTCGCGGCCGAGTTCGATGTCCCGGTCCTGATCCACACCGAGGGAATCGGGCCTGCGCTACCGGGATTCCGCACGGCGGCGGGAAGCCCGTTGCTCCTAGAGGACGTACTGGTCCGACACCGGGACCTAAAGGTGTTCGTCGAGAACGCCGGGTACCCGTTCCTCGACGAGATGACTGCAATGATGTACCAGTACCCGAACCTATACGGGGACCTCTCCACCATAACCTGGGTCATCCCCCGCCCTGCCTTCCATCGCTACGTCGAAGCGCTCGTCGGCGCTGGCCTCGCGGAGCGGCTGATGTTCGGCTCCGACCAGATGCGCTGGCCAGAGAAGATTGGGGAGGCGGTCGAGGCAATCGAAGAGGCAGATTATATAAACGAAGAGCAGAAGCGGGACATCCTCTACAACAACGCGGCGCGGTTCCTCGGCCTCAGCGAGGAAGAGGTCAGGCGGCACCACGGTCGGTAGGCCGGATGTCAGGGTTACGCATTCTAACGCGGCGCTGCATGCGAACCAAGGCCTGGTCGGCATTGACTCGGCCCTCTTCCGGTTAGCGGGTGAACGATGTCGCTAAGCTCACGAGCAAGTGATACAGCAGTGATACAGTTTCTATCTATTTCAGTCTACTCGTGTCTACTCAAGCCTCATTTGGCTCAAACCACATTCGACCAAAAAGGCCGGGAAACGCTGCTTATGAGCCGATTTCGGTTGTGGAGCATAGCGGAGTCGAACCGCTGACCTCTACAATGCCATTGCGCAGGTCTACCACTAGAACTCATGTCTTGTAGAAATGCGGTTATGATATGGCGAATGGAAGACGAGTAGAATCCTGCACGGACGGTGGTCATGCGGACTTCGACACGGTCGCGAAGACGGCGTGGGCATCTTGTACCGACGAAGGCGGCCCGATTAAGACGACATGGTCGCCGTCTCTGATCTCGGTTTGCCCGCGTGAAACGACGAACTGCCCTTCCCGGATCACCGCTGCCACCACGCATTCGTCGGGAATCTCGATGTCCTGAATGCGTAGCCCGACCACGTGCCCGCCTTTCGGCACGAACACGTCAATCAGGTTCGCCACACCGGCTTCGATTTCGATGAGCTCCGCCACGCCAGGGCGGTCGAGGTGGTTCTCCACCATCACCGCGGTGGCATGTGGCGAGCTGATGCACACCACGCCGCTCTGTTCCAATAGCGACACATGGTCCGGATTGCGCGCGATGGCGATGACGCGCGGAACGCCGAGCCGCTTGGCTTGAAGCGCGATGATCGCATTGCGCTCGTCGTTGTCCGTGGCGGCGATAGCGACGTCCAGCTTCTGCGGGTCAGCCTGCGCCAGGACTTCCGGTTTCGTGCCGTCGCCGTGAAGGACGGGCACGTTGAAGCGTCTCCCCAGTGCTTCGGAGCGAGCCTCGTCCTGTTCGATGAAGGTGATTTGGTACTCCGAGGAGCGAAACACCATCCGAAACTCGTCCTGCTTGAGGAGCCGGTCGGCGATGTTGCTGCCTTCGCTCCCACCGCCGATGATCAGTACACGCATATGTGGCCTCCAAAAGGCTCGAAGTCGGATTCTTAGGCGGCGTTGCAGCGTCGGAAGGCCGCGCAGCTCGTTTCGGTTCGCAGGCTGGAGAAGATAGAGCACAACCCCAACGGTTGTCAGCCCTGCACCCAGGAGCAAGCTCCGCGTCTCAAGGGTGGGTATGAAGAACCAGCACGCTATCATGCCCATGACGGGCATGAGCGGAAAGAACATCACCTTGAACGGGCGCCGCAGGTTCGGCATCCGCCGGCCCAATGCGATCACGGCGTAGTTGACGATGCCGATGGCAAGCAGATATCCGAAGCTGCTCACCGACGCTAGGAATCGGACGATGCCCAGCCCGCTGAGAAGCACGACCAATCCGGCGCATACAAAGAGGGCTACGTGCGGCGTCTTGTACGTAGAGTGCAGCCGCGCGAAGGAGCCGGGGAAATGCCCATCGCGCCCTAGAGCGAACAGGACTCGCGAACTCGCGCCGAGCGTCACGCTGAAGGCCGAGAGACTCGCCATGACCGTGGCGACGATACCGGCCCATCGCCCCCACGCACCGAACAGATAATCGGAGACGTAGATGAAGGGTGTGTTCGTCTGCGCCAACTCCTCATGGTTGACCACGCCCATCATTACCCACAGCACCAAGACGTAGATGACGACGCCGACACCGAGCGTGATGAGGATCGCACGCGGAATGTTCCGGGCCGGATCAACGATCTCCTCCGCAGCCACCGTGATGAGATCGAAGCCCACGTACGAGATGTAGATCAGCCCCATCGTGGGGATGAGAGGCCCGAGGCCCATCGGCGCGAAGGGCTTCAGGTTGGCCGGTTCCACGTGAGCGGCACCCAGAACGCCCACACCCACCAAGACGGCCAGCTCCACAATGTTCATCGCAGTGATCACCCGGAGCGCCTCGACCTGACCGCGCAAATTGGTGACTGTGAAGAAGGCCGTCGTGACGAGCGCGATGAAGAACACGCTGCCCTCCGGCCAGAAGTAATGCTGGATGGTGAGCGCGAAGATGACCACGTAAAGTGCGCAGGCGAGGGTGTTGCCTATCCAGAAGAACCAGCCCGTAAGAAAGGCGACGGGCCGAGAGAGCGTGCGACTTGCGAAAGAGTATCCACCACCGGCGACGGGAATGGCAGCGCCCAACTCGGCGTAGTTGAGTGCCGTGAAGAGCGTGAGTACGCCCATCGCCAGGTAGGCCAGAATACCGAGCGGTCCAATCGAGCCCGCCACAACGCTGGGCAACGCAAAAATGCCCGGCCCCATCATGGCACCGATGCCTATCATCACAGCCATAAAGAGGCCGATGTTGCGTCTAAACCCTACCTGTTCTGCCATCTGACGATTAGTGCGGCCGCGACCGCTGAGCTTCCCAAACGCCTGTGCTTTTCTGAGTCATCTTGGCAGGGAATATCGTCCGTGTTACCCGGTCGGCGAGGTTGGGTTGAGGAAATTGCGGCTAAACTATAGGGATTCCAAGATACCCGGTAGTTCGAAATAATTGAGATCAAACGGCCGAGTCTCCTGGCCAACTGCGGAAGCGGTACAGCAGTGGTACAGTTCCAGTCTACTCCTGTCTAGTCAATCCCCATTTGGCTCAAACCACAATCGACCCAAAAGGCAGGCAAACGCCGTTTTTGAGCCTATGTCGGCTGTGGAGCATAGCGGAGTCGAACCGCTGACCTCTACAATGCCATTGTAGCGCTCTACCAGCTGAGCTAATGCCCCGGAATTGGGAGAAAAGTACGGAGTTGGCTGATGGAGTGTCAATTGAGGGTGTGCAAAGAAGGCGAGGACTAGGTTGTCCGCACAGGATGTTGACATCCCGCTGGGTAATTTCCTCGTTCTGGTCACCCACCACTCCACTTTGTGGCATCGCAACTTCCAGTTCACGTAGCCAAGTTTGGCGGCACGTCTGTTGAGACACCGCAGCGCGTTCGACGTGTAATCGATCTGATCTCTAGAGGCGCTGAAGGGAGGAGGGTCGTTGTATCGTCGGCGTTTGGGGGTATTACAGATCGGCTTCTGGAGGCCATTTCGGCTGCGAAAGACCACGCGGGCGACTACAATACGATCATTGCCGAGATCGAGGCGCGGCACGCCATTGCGATAGACGACCTGGCGAGTGACGACGAGAAAGAGAAGCTTGCCCTGGAATTGGGTTCGTTCTGGTCGGAAATCCGTGAGCTGCTGGAAGGCGTCCGCCGCCGCGAGGCATCCGACGCGCGTACTCAGGACGCGATTGTGTCTGCCGGAGAAAGGGCCTCGGTGCCGTTGATTGCCGCAGCATTTCGGAAAGACAGACGCAAAGCTGTCGCGCTGGATGCACGCACGCTTATTCGAACGGACGCAGCTCACGGCGAAGCCGTAGTTGACTTCGAGGAAACTAACGCGCTCATCCGCGATGCCTTCGGCACCATCCCGGATGACACGATTGCTGTGGTGACTGGCTTCATAGCCTCCACAGGTGAAGGCGTCACGACCACGCTGGGTAGATCAGGATCCGACTACACGGCAACGATTCTGGCCGCCGCGTTGGGAGCTGTCGAATGTGTGATTTGGACGGACGTTGACGGCGTGCTATCTGCTGATCCTCGCCTCGTGCCAGAGGCATTCACGCTTCCTCGATTGTCGTACGAAGAAGCCGGAGAGTTGGCTCATTTTGGTGCAAAAGTGCTCCATCCCCGAACGATGCGCCCGTTGCAAGCGACGGGCATTCCGCTACGCATAAAAAACACGATGCGGCCCGAGCACCCCGGGACAGTAATTGGCCTAGAGCGCGAGATGACGCCCGGACGCATCAAAGCAATCACGTCCGTGCGAGAAGCTGCGTTGATTCGGCTGGTCGGGACAGGCGTGCTGGGGGCACCACGATTGACAGCGCGCGCATTTACCACGCTCGCGGAAGCGAAAATCGACGTGCTCCTTATCGCGCAGGCCTCCAGCGAGGGTAGCCTGTGCCTCGCTGTCAAGGAGTCAGCCGCTGACGCTGCAATGACCCTCCTTGAACGGACGTTCCAGGTTGAATGCGGTAGAGGAACGCTGCGGCTTTTGGGAGAGGGTGGAAACGCGGTGATCGCCGCGGTTGGTGATTTTATGAGAGACTCGCCAGGTCTCGCTGGACGCATGTTTGGTACGCTCGGGCGTGCCCGTGTCAACGTGCGGGCGATTGCACAGGGAGCGAGCGAGCACAACATTTCGGCGGTTATCGCGGATGAAGATGCGGCCTTGGCCGTGCAGGCCTTGCACGAGTCATTTGCCCTCCGCCGAACGCGTGCACACATCTTTGTGATTGGCACGGGTGGGCTAGGTACAAGGCTTTTGGATTTGCTGAAAGAACAAGTACCGTCACTTTGCGATGAACATCGCCTTAACCTCCGGCTTGTTGGTTTGGCAGACACAAGGCGGATGGTTTTCGACGAGAGCGGTATGCCATTCGACGAGGCATCCGCAGGGCTTTCGGGAAATGAAGAGGCAGATCTTGATTTGGTTGTGACGCGGCTTGTCGAAGCCCGTGTTGAGCGCCTCATCGTCGTAGACGCAACACCCTCGGAAGCTGTAGCCAAGCGGCACGCCGAGTTACTTCGTGCTGGCATCGCCGTAGTCACGCCCAACAAGGCAGCCACGCTCGTCAACGTTGACGAATGGAAAGAGGCGCAGGAGGCAGCACGTTCAGGAGAAGTCCCCTACTACTACGAAACGACTGTTGGAGCCGGCCTGGGCATCGTTGCAACGGTTCGAGATCTGCTGCGGACAGGCGATGAAATAGCTGTCATCGAAGGTGTGCTCTCGGGAACACTCTCGTTCATTTTCAACGCGATGCAGAACGGAACGACGTTTTCCGCGGCGATTCTGGAAGCGCGCGAGCTGGGCTACACTGAGCCGGATCCGCGAGACGACCTGTCTGGGCGCGATGTGACCCGCAAACTCATCCTTCTCGCTCGGGAGATGGGTTTGAACCCGGCACCGTCAATGGCTTCGGTGGAGTCTCTCATTCCGGAAGAGCTTCAGAATGTTGCAACGGAAGAGTTCCTCAAAAACCTCCAAGCGCTTGATTCAACGTGGAACGAACGTATTGTTCAAGAAGGCGGATCGCTTCAATACATTGCTCGCCTTGATGCCGATGGCAATATTAGCGCAGGCGTTGAGACCATTCAGGCCGATTCGCCATTCGCAGGGTTGAAAGGCTCCTCGATTGCGGTCGCGTTCCACACGAAGCGGTATTCTCCCGAACCTCTAGTCATTCGTGGCCCCGGTGCCAGTGCAGACATCACGGCGGCTGTTTTGCTCGCAGATATCGTTAGAGCCGCTGAGGCCATGCACTAGTCAACAACGATGAAACAGTTAGGCGACAATCTCTATCAGATCGCATTGATGCCGCGTAGCAGCATGAACGTGTATGTTGCCGACGGTATCGTCTTCGATGCAGGATCGCGGCTTGAGACTGGTAGACTGTTGAAGGCACTTCGGGGTCAGACAATTACGGACCACGTGCTAACGCACGGTCACCCTGATCATCAGGGAGCCAGTCGTGCCATCTGCGAAAACTTTGGCGTTCCCCTGGCCTGTGGAGAAGGAGACGCGGACGCCGTGAGCACGGGTGAAATCGTGAGGACAATGCCGGACAGCACGCTATCTCGAATGATGGCGAAGATTGGTGGCCCGGCTCAACAGGTTAGCCGGCGGCTTCAAGAAGGAGATATGGTCGGTAGTTTTACGGTTATTGAGACGCCAGGCCATTCACCGGGACATGTCGTTTTCTGGCGCGAATCGGATCGGGTGTTGATCCTCGGCGATGTTTTCCTCAATATGAGTTTGTTGACGACAATCCCAGGATTGCACGAACCGCCTCGGCCCTTCACGCCCAACGTGGGCGAGAACAGAAATTCAGCACGCAAACTCCTCGGATTGCGCCCTGCGCTTGTCTGTTTTGGACACGGACCGCCACTTCGCGATCCGAATAAGTTCGAAGCGTTCATCAACGCCCTTCCCGACTGAGGTATGAAGCTCGCACTTGTAGGAACAGGCCGCATGGGCCAAGCCGTCGAGGCCGTCGCAATTGAAGAGGGACACGAGATTGTTGCCCGGTTTGATGTGACCAATCCGTTGCTGGATGCCGTTGAGCCCGAGGCTCTAACCGGTGCGGAGGTTTGTGTGGACTTTTCCCTGCCGGATATAGCATTGGATCACGTCCATCGCTATTCGTTTTGGGGCGTGGATGCTGTCGTGGGAACCACCGGCTGGTACGAGGATCTCCCAAAAGTGGAGAAATGGGTTGAGGAAGGCCAGAACGGCGTTCTCTACGCGCCCAATTTTTCGCTGGGTGTAGCGATTCTGGTCCGCGCGCTGCGCGGAGCCCTTCCGCTTCTAAACCAACTGCCCGACTATGACGCATGGGTCCACGAAATCCATCACACAGGCAAATTGGATAGCCCGAGTGGAACAGCCAAACTGCTGGCGAAGGAGATACTGGATGGCCTTGATCGCAAAGATCGAATCGAGCCAGAGACGCAGCATGGCGCTATTTCGCCAGGCGCGTTACACGTCACATCTGCGCGGACCGGTCATGTCTTTGGAGAGCACACCGTAGGTTTTGATAGCGCTGTGGATCAACTGCTCTTCAAGCACGTTGCGAAAGACCGCCGCGCTTTTGCCTACGGAGCTGTGAAAGCGGCTGAATGGGTGAAAGGCCGGACAGGATTGTTTACGCTCGATGATATGTTGAGCGATCAAGCGGCTTCATGATCTCAGACCGATGAAACAAGCACCTTTTCGCGGAACTGCTCCCGCACTCATCACGCCGTTCACGGCGGACAATCAGGTAGACGAAGCTGCACTTCGCGGCATCATCGACTTTCAGATCGACGGCGGCGATTCCGATTTTCTGGGAATTGACGCACTGGTTGTCCTGGGTACGACGGGCGAGAACCCAACTGTCACTCCTTCTGAACGTGAGCGGATAGTTGAACTCGTGATCGAGCACGTCGGTGGTCGTATTCCCGTGGTCGTAGGAACGGGCACGAACAACACAGCACAGAGTGTCGAGTTTTCGAAACAAGCCGCGGCTGCAGGAGCCAACGCGCTACTTGTAGTCGGGCCGTACTACAACAAACCCACGCCGGATGGCGTGGTAGGCCACGTCTCTGCCATCGCTGATGCCACAGATTGCTCCATCGTCTTTTATAACGTGCCGGGAAGAACAGGATCGAATGTGACCGCTGAAACGCAGGTGCGGTTGGCAGAAGAAATTCCGACGGTCGTAGCGACCAAGGAGGCTTCCGGCAATCTGAACCAGATTGCGGATGTCCTCGCTCACAGGCCTGAGGGATTTGCCGTCTATTCCGGCGACGATGATCTGACCTTGCCCATGCTGGCGTTGGGCGCGGATGGATTGATTTCCGTCTGCGCAAACGCGCTTCCTGGATCGACAAGCGAGCTGGTCCGGCGAGGACTTGCTGGAGATTATCAAGGCGCGCGTTCGCTCCATTTCAGCTTTCTGGATGCCATGCGGGCCAGTTTCTACGAATCCAACCCCGGACCGATTAAGGCCGTCATGGCTGAGATGGGATTGATCGAATCGCATGTTCGATTGCCGCTGGCAGCGTTGTCGGCCGTGACCTTCGAGCGGGTTCTAGATGCATATCGACCGCACATATCTCTCGTTGCCAAAGCCTGAGCAATCGTCGTAGGTCCGTATCGCATCGGGTCCCCACGTGCTACTAACATTTTTCTATGTCAATGCTTGCAGACATCCGCTCCTCCATCGAATCCCACGTTGGGCAATCTGTAGAGGCATTGGACAGAACCGCTGCTCGCGAGGCGTTCGACCGTTTTCTGCTCGCGCTCGAATCGGGCGAGGCGCGTTCAGCCGAACGTGGTGATGACGGCGTTTGGCGAGCCAATGCTTGGGTGAAGCAGGGCATCCTGCTTGGGTTCAGGCTGGGTGGCATTGTGGATTTTTCCAGCGGAGCGTTCTCCTTTTTCGACAAAGAGACCTTCCCGGCGAGGAAGATTCAGGCCGAAGATGGCGTTCGTGTCGTTCCCGGCGGGTCAACGATTAGGCGTGGTGCCTACGTCTCCAGTGGCGTGGTTTGCATGCCGCCTATGTACATCAACGTTGGCGCGTATGTGGATGAGGGCACGATGGTGGACAGCCATGCACTGGTTGGAAGCTGTGCGCAGATTGGCAAGAACGTCCACCTTTCGGCAGCGGCACAGGTGGGCGGTGTGCTGGAGCCCATCGGCGCGGTGCCCGTCGTTGTAGAGGACGATGTCTTCGTTGGCGGTGGCTGCGGGATTTACGAAGGCTGCGTAATCCGAGAGGGCTCGGTGCTGGCGTCCGGAGTCATCCTGACGCGTGCAACTCGCGTCTACGATCTGGTCAACGAAACCATATTGCGGTCATCTTCGGAAGCCTCGCTTGAGATTCCTACCAGAGCTGTTGTTGTGCCCGGGTCGCGGTCGGTAGACTCCGAATTCGGTCGCGAGCATGGCCTGAGCCTTTCCGCACCTTGTATCGTGAAGTACCGCGACGCCTCCACGGATGCATCTACTACGCTGGAAGAAGCGCTACGCTAGCGCGGTCTGTATAGCGCCGCAATCATCGCGATGAAAGCCGTATAAAGTGCTGATCCGAACCAAAGACCCGTAATCAGAAATAGCGTACGGGTGTGGTTATCCAGAGCGAGGATAATGACCATCAATCCGTTGTGGACAACCGCGACAAGGAGTGCGCCCAGAAATGATTGCCACGGATACAGGCGCATGTTCTCGCCCTGATCCGTCCGGAAGAATCCGATCCCAAAGCCCATCAGGGTCTTTAACATCATGAACAGCCCGAGAGGAGTTCCGGGCGTCACGACGTCCATCAAGAAGCCAGCTGTAAATCCCGTTATCGTGCCCGCCAGCCGGCCGTATCGCACAGCCATGAATGCAACATAGAGGAGCACGACATCCGCGAACGTGCCCCACAAACGCAGATGGTTGAAGACAAGCCACTGCAGCAAAACCACGCCAAGGCCAATCAGAACCTGGCGGAAGAGGTGCGGCATGAAGAGGGTGATTCGGGTGAAAAGCGACGGCGCAATCTACCGCACCGAACCAATGCCGTCAGTCCTCATCGGCCGGGACGCGCTGGCCGGTTGCAAGCGCGCGAACGATGCGATCTGCAGCACCAGCAATCGTACCGCCGCCCGTCGTGTAATTGTTGGCCACAATTGCGAATGCAAGCTGTCGTCCGTTGGGCGCGTTCACGTACCCCGACAGAGCGCGGACGTATTCAAGCGAGCCGGTCTTCCCTCGCATCGGCACTCCTTGCAGTCGGCTACGAAGCGTTGAACCGGAGCCTCCACCCTCCGGCAGCGAATTCCAGTAGGCCTGCCTCGCGGGATGCTGGTTCATCTGGTCGAGCAGGCCAACGATAGACTGAGGCGTGACCATGTCCTTGCGGGAAAGCCCGGAACCATCGCGGATAGAAAGCCCTTCCGTTTCCACGCCTGCACGGTTGAGGAAGGAGATGACTCGCTCCGAACCGCCGCGGGTCGAACCATTTCCCGAAAATGTTCGGAAGACCTGCTCCGCATATAAATTGTCACTGCTGCGGTTGATGCGCCGCACAATCTCCGACATTGGCGGCGACACGTGAATGAGCAATGGTTCATCGTCGTCGTAGTCCGGCAAACTGTTTAGATCGTCGATGTCGAAGAGGGACGCTCCGACCGTTATGCCTTCCGCCTCCAGTGCATCCCGGAAAGCGTGGAGCGTGAACCGAGTAGGGTTTTCGATGGGAATGCGCACGGTACCTCGATAGCTTGACGATACGCGGCCCGTTAGTTCAATCGTGTTCGTTCCCACGAAGCGATCCACCCTGAACGGGCCTCCGCCTCGCCGCCCCGATCCAATTTCATTTCGGATGTCTACGTATCCACTTGGTTCGGATGACACGCGAGATCCAGAAATAGACAGTTCTACAAGATTGTCCTTGTAGGAAAGGCCGCCTGAGCCCGGCGCATAAGATTCTGTAGCAACGTGGCGGATATCCCATCCTTCCGCGTATGGGTTGTCTTCAAAAACGTCGTCATCGCCGATAATCCGTCCTTCAATACGCGAAACGCCGGATTCGCGCAGTTCTCGAGCCCATGTTTCTAGCGGATCATCGTTCTGATGCCTGCTCCCAAACGTTGGGTCGCCCGAGCCCTTGATCACCAGATCCCCGGTGAGCGTACTGCCACTGGATGAGCCGTCGAAGAACAGCCGTGTGATGTACCGGAAATCAGCACCCAGCGCATCTAGCGCCGTCGCCGAGGTAAAAAGCTTCAGGTTGGACGCAGGGATCAAATTCTTGTCAGCGTTTCTGCTGAAGACTACGCGACCCGTTTGAAGGTCGCGCACATAGATCCCCCAGATCGCGGAGGGCAGATCTTCTTCGGCCAGAATCTCCTCGATGGCCTGCTGGGTGCTCGTCTCCAGGTCGGCGTCCGCATCCGCGGACGAAGGTCGAACCCCCAAACCAACCGTAATCACGGCAATAAGACACGCGAGGACGAACAGGACGAGAAGTGATCGGCGGGAAGACATCGGAGTAGCTAGTCGGAGGAGGCGGAGTGCGAGAAAGTACGCGGTTCGGAGGCCGTTGGCGTGAAGCTTCCACATCTCTGGACGAAAAAGAGCGGGTTATATTGCGCCCCTCCAAAAACTCGTCCCATGGCGCAACGTAAGTCCTCGAAAAAGTCCGGTTCTGTTGCATCCAGAAACTCATCTGGCCGCCGTCAAGCGGCCGTGCAGATGGTCTTCGGGCGCAAGAACTACTTGATGCTACTAGGTAGCCTCGGACTGATAGTTTTCGGTTACGCAGTTATGGCGCTGGATAATGCGCGAGGCCTCACAGAGCGCGGAGATCACATTTCTCTCGATAGTCCGCTTTCTTTGGTTGTATCCCCGTTAATTCTTCTGGCGGGCTATGTCGGCATCGCTGTTGCCATTCTGTGGCGCCAGAAGAAAGTAGATGATGAGCCAAAGGAGGCGTGAACTCAAACCGTACGACTATGCTTCGCGTTGTTGTTGTTGTTCTCGTTTCTGTGATCGCTGCCGGATGTGGATCAGGTGCTGATACTCTACCAGAGAATGCGGGCACGATCGACGATGTAAGTACTACCGCCGTTGACGCCGGGACGGAGGGCGTTGAAGACGAAGACGTGGCTGCATTCTTTGCACGTTTCAAGTCGACTGTTCGGGCTAACGATGCGGAGGCCGTAGCGAACATGGCCCAGTTTCCATTCGAAATGGGCGGGATGACGCGCGACGAGTTTCTAACTGACTACTACGCCTCAACTCTTGGCGAAGGTGATTTCCGCAACAGACTTCTGGCTGGTTCACCGGCAGCTTTGACGGATGAAGGGGATAGTAGGTATTCCTTCTCGGCACTGGTTACAGAAGATTGCGGCGATCTGGCAGAAGAGTTCGATTGCGAATCGGCTGTTGTCTTCTACTTCGGCCAGAACACCGAAGGCCACTGGCGGCTGGTAGACATGATGTTCGCCGGCTGACAACAGTTTCCTTCCAGGATCTGAAGGGCGAGGGGTGGTTGATAAACAGCCAGGCGTACGCGGAAAGAAAACGCTCCGTCTTCCGCTACGCAGAAGCCACCTCCCTTAGAAAGGAGGGGTTTTCAGTCAAGGATCTGATATTCCTCGTACAACAAATACGGCTCACGTTGAGCCTTGAAGGCTGCGACATCGCCACTCCATGCCGCGATGATTTCCTCAGGCGATGCGCCGTCGACGATCATCCTGCGTAATCGATCCGTCCCGGAAAGCTTCGCCAGCCAGTCCACATTAAAAAAATTGCGTCGGCCTGAAACAGGAGCAGCAAGGTAGAAGGCGTGCAGCATATGTACACCCGTCGCAACGGGTCGGAAGATGTTTGGGTCGTTGACTTTAACTAGTACTCCGTTGATTCGCTGCCCTTCATAGGTTGGATTCGAAGCCATTCCCCGAATGGATTCGGGCGTGTACGAGACTGCCTCGAACAAGACGCCGGGCAACCCTCGGCTGTTTAGATCTTCTTCCAGTTGGTTTGCATCCGCCCACGGTGCTCCCACAACCTGAAATGGCGTGCGTGTCCCGCGACCTTCGTTTACGCCGGAATCCTCAAACAAAGCCGATCCCGCGTAGGCCAGCGCTGTCGCCGCATCTGGGATATTGGGGGAGGGTGGAACCCACTCCAGCTCTGTATCCATCCAGAGCATGGTGCGGTTGTAGTTCTCCATTTCAACAACCCGGAGATCAAGGTTTTCGAGACCGGCAAGCAGCCCCTCGCCGCGAATCATCCGTGCGAGTTCGCCAATGGTCATGCCATGCGTTTGTGGGATCGCGTATTTCCCGATGAACGAGGCGTGCCGCGGCTCCATCAGAAAGCCCTCTACGGAAAGGCCACCTATGGGATTGGGTCGGTCGAGTACAACGAACGCGATGTTGGCCTCGGCTGCCGCTTGCATCGCCAGGCCCATCGTGGAGATATAGGTGTAGAACCTCGCGCCGACATCCTGCATGTCGAACACAAGAGCATCGAGGCTGCGTAGTTGAGCCTGCGTCGGTTTCTGCCTGTTTCCATGCAGGCTGTGAACGACGACACCTGTGGCCTCGTCGTGTCCGCCTTCAACCCGGTGGCCCCTTTCCAACATTCCTCGATACCCGTGCTCCGGGCCAAAAATTGCTCCCAGCGAAACGTTCGGCGCTGTATGGATCCGGTCGATGAGATGCGCCGGGCCGCCGTCTGCCGTGTCCACGACAGCCGTCTGGTTTGTCACCAGTCCCACATTCCATCCTGCCAACTCGCTGAAGTCGTCGTCGACCAAACGCTGTGCGCCCGTTATCACGCGTTGTGGCTCTTCGGGGAACGTCTGAATGTACGCGTGTGTCTCCTGCGTCTGGCAAGCAGCAAGAAGGACGGCGGCGAGGAGCAGCATTTGGCGGGTTTGAGGGGCTGAGGGTGAGCGGGAATTAGTGTTGCAATTCATGTGCCAGGGGAGACTCTCACGCTCTCATACACTCGCCCTCTCATGCTCAAAGGCTAACAGCTTCTGAAGCGAATCGTGTACGTCACCTCTTCGGTTTCATCCGGATCAAGGTGGACTGGGAATTCGATCGTGCGGGAATCGAGGTCGTTGTA
>JAHEJB010000035.1:0-17329 GCA_024639085.1 Rubricoccaceae bacterium
TTGCGTTAGTCAAATACCTAGTCTCACATTGCGCAAGAACACTTTTCTAATGTGTAAGAAAGCGTTTAATATGAGCAAATGACTTCCTTTATTTCCTTTATGAGGCTATTATTGGCCTGGCTCGGCTCATAGATCGGTACCCCACCATCGCTTCTTCGTAGCCCAATTCAATGCAAAAAGCGCTCCGCCCGGGCAACATTGCCCTAAACCTTCGGGATATCCTCGTCCAAGGCCGAAAGCTTGGATTTATGGAGCGAACGCAGTTTTTTTCAGATTGGCTCACCAACTTGAAGAGTCACAATCTGGATGGTCTACACCTTCGCATTGTAACGTCGCCGACAGACCGCAAGGTTCGCGTCCGTGATCATGAAGGTCGCGAGCAAGACATGTTGATGTTTGGCTCGAACAGTTATTTAGGATTGGGTACTCATCCCTACGTGAAAGAGAGCATAATCAAGGCCTTGGAGGACTATGGCTCAGGCGTAGGCGGCCCACCCCTTTTGAATGGCTACACGCAGCTACATCGTGATCTGGAGCTTCGCTTGGCCGCCTACGAGGGTACCGAGGATGCCGTGCTATATGGAAGTGGATACAGTGCGAACGTGGGACTGATGAGCGCTATTCCAACAAAGCAGGATGTCATCCTTTATGACGCCAATAGCCATGCTTCGTTTTCTGATGGGGTTGGACTAGGAGGGCATACAGCTATATCGTTCCGACATAATGATATCCAGGATTTGGAACAAAGACTTGAAGCGGCGCTAGATATTGAAGGTGACAGATTTGTAGGTGTTGAGGGTGTTTATTCAATGGATGGGGATGTCGCACCTCTTAATGAGATTGTCGCACTTTGCCGCAAGTACAATAGCATTCTGGTTCTCGATGACGCGCATGGTACTGGCATCACAGGCCCGGGTGGAAGTGGCACACCAAGCGCATTCGATGTGCACGGAGAAGTTGACATCGTTTTGGGGACGTTTTCGAAAGCCTTCGGTGTATCAGGCGGCTTTGTCGCGTGCTCCAAAGCTGTCGCTGACTACCTCCGCATGTTCTCGCGAGCATACGTGTTCTCAGCCTCTCTCCCTCCGATGGTAGTAGCTGCAGTACATGCTGGTTTAGACTTACTTGAAAGCGACCCAGAGATTCATGCCAGTCTCATGGCTAACGTCCGTTACCTCTCAGCGGGCTTGAAGAAGTTGGGCTTCGATGCATCCGACAAAACGGCTGTCATCCCTCTGCCCGTTCCACTCAATATGAACATTCGCGCTGCTGCTCATGCCTTCCACGAGCGGGGAATTTTTGTCAATCATCTCGAATACCCCGCGGTGCCTGTGTCCCGTCAGCGATTTCGCATCAGTGTGATGGCCACCCACACCAAAGACGACTTGGACCAGCTACTAACAGCCGTCGCGCAAGTATGGATTGAGTTCGCTCCACCAGCAGGAGATGGTCTAATGACACCAGAACCAACGCCTGAAACTTTGCGAGTGGACTGAACAACGCATTCACGGTAGTGCAGAAGGGGCCGATCTCATAGAGATCGGCCCCTTTTTAATCACTGATGCCATTCCTCTCGCTAGGCTTCGCCACCAGGCGGGGTAAATGAGAATTGGGGCTCGCGCTGAGCGACATCCCCGATAGGCCCAAACTGCGCCTCGTAACGAGAGATATTATCCTCAATGGCGGCCAAGAGCCGTTTGGCATGTTGTGGCGTAACAATAATTCGGCTCTTGACGCGCGCCTTCGGAACTCCCGGCATCACGCGGATGAAATCGAGAATGAACTCCTCAGGCGAATGTGCGATCATAACCAGATTCGAGTAGATGCCCTCCGCGTTCTCTTCTGTAAGCTCGATGGAGAGTTGAGGCTGGTCGGGTTTGCTTTCGTTTTTAGCCATGGTTGATGTGATGATATGTCTTGCTTGACTCGCGAAAGATAGAGCGTACTCGCTGGCCGGACTGGTCAGGTCACACCGCAAAAATCATCTACCTGCCTTCGCCAGCGTAGCAATAAGGTCGCTTCGTGTGACAATGTGGAATTCGTTAGCATCACCCGCCTTTACAAGAACGGCACCAGATCCGCTGTCGAGGTAAACAGAAAGCCCTTCCACAGTGATGTCGGCCTCCACAATTGGGAACGCCTCTGTCATCACATCCTGTACGGGCTTCGACCGGGCCTCGGGTTCGTTCACAAGAAGCCCAAGAATGTCCCGTTCCGTAAGACTGCCCACAGCCTGTCCATCAGAATTGAAGACGGGCACCTGAGAGATTCCATGCTCTGTCATCAGCGAAACAGCATCCGCGAGCGATGCCTCGGGTTGAACAGAAACAACGCCGCGATCTCTTTGCGCCAAAACATCGCGCACCGTCATCGACGAATCCTGTTCGAGGAAGCCGTGCCTCCGCATCCATTCGTCGTTGTATGTCTTGGCCAGATAACGGAATCCCGAATCCGGCATGAGAACCACGACAATATCATCCGCTGTCAATGAGTCCATGTTCGCATTCAACCACTGTAGTGCGCCCGCCATCACCATGCCGCTACTCTGGCCTAAAAACAATCCCTCCTCTTTCGCCAGCCGCCTGGTCATCTGCATGGACTCCTTGTCAGTGACGCGAACGTAGTCATCCAAGAGATCGAAATCCATGTTGCCCGCGAGAATGTCTTCGCCTACACCTTCTGTTGCGTACGGATATATCTCGTTGTCATCAAACTCGCGTGTGTGGAAGTATTTGTAGTAGACAGAACCATATGGATCAACGCCAATTGCTTTGATCTCTGCGTTTTGCTCCTTCAAATAGCGTGTTGTGCCAGAAATCGTGCCTCCTGTCCCCGCACCTGCTACGTAGTGTGTGATCTCTCCGCCCGTTTGATCCCAGAGTTCTGGTCCAGACGATTTGTAATGAGCCTCCGTGTTTGCAGGATGGTCGTATTGATTCGGATAGAAGGAGTTCGGGATTTCCTCGCTTAGCCTCTTTGCCACCGAATAGTAGGATCGCGGATCGTCGGGGGCTACGGCAGTTGGGCACACAATCACCTCAGCACCGAGCGCCGTAAGAACGTCAACCTTGGCCTGGCTCTGTTTGTCCGTGGTCGTGAATATGCATTTGTAACCCCGAGCGATTGCTGCGAGTGCAAGTCCGGCCCCAGTATTTCCGCTCGTGCCTTCGATGATGGTGCCGCCCGGCTTGAGTTCTCCTTTTTCCTCGGCATCCTCAATCATCGCCAGCCCAATGCGATCCTTAACAGAACCACCGGGATTGAAGTACTCCAGTTTTGCCAATACCGTGCATGGCAAGCCATCTACTACCCGATTCAGCCGAACGAGTGGCGTGTTTCCAACGGTACCGAGGATATTGTCGTGCCACATAAAGAAATAGGAATAAGCAATTCTGATGAGAAGCCGATCAGAAACCTCGGCTCTGCCAAGAGCTGAAATCTACCGCGAGTCATGTGTTGGCTGTATGGACCTTGACCGTCTTCCCGGCAATCTCGCATTGTTGTTGCACGGCGAGCGCAAGAGAGGTTAATTCCGTGTATTCAGGAGCCAGTATATGGAAGCCCCTACTGACGAAACACAGGCCCTCCCTCTAATCACGCCGGAGCTACTCGTAGCTACGTGCACTGCTGATGGAGAGCGACTGCATTGCAACGAAGCATGGACGTCTGTGCTGGGCAAGGGCGATTTGTGGGAAACACTCTCTTTGGAAGACACACGATTTGCCAATGAGTATCTGGCAGATGCAGGGCGCGGGCTCCTTGTAACGCATCAGGTCTTTCTGGTAGATCGGCCAGGACGTGACATTCCGGCACCTTTACTCCTCCATTTTCTGCCCGTTCGCCTCCCGGATTCGGCTCCAGGCCAGTTCCCCATTGTTATTACAGGGGAGGTGCTCCAAGAACCTATTACGTGGGCAGCCGACCAGACCCGCCGACGCCGAATGGAGATGCTCGGGCAGATGACGATGGGCATCTCGCACGACTTCAATAACCTGCTCACAACGATCCTCGGCCACGTAGAGCTACTTCAATCCACCCTTGCCGACATTGCCGGAGAGAATGATGTGCAAGGGCAGCTCCGAACGCTTGAGCAAGCGGCAGGGGATGGTGCTGCATTGGTCAAGAAGATCCAGCAGTACATCCGTCATGAAAAGCAGGAGCACTTTGAGTATGTCGATCTGCACCATCTGGCTGATGAGGTCCTGACGCTAACACGCCCCTACTGGTACAATGAACCACGGCGCCAGGGGATTTCTATCGTCGTCGAACCGCATCTGGAGCAAGTCCCATCGATATCTGGATACGCAACAGAGCTGCGGGAAGTCGTCGTCAACCTGATTCTAAATGCCATTCAGGCGATGCCTGCCGGCGGTACTCTTCGTTTGAGAACCAAGCAAGATGAAGCTCGCGGCGTACTCCTTGAAATTGAAGACACGGGCGTCGGTATGTCCGCGCGAACGCGATCACGCATATTTGAGCCGCTATACTCCACAAAAGGCGAAGGTGGCTCTGGCATGGGCCTTACGGTTTCCTACGGAATCGTTCAAGAGCACAATGGTGTCATCGAAGTTGATAGCCATCCCGGTCGGGGAACGTGCTTCCGGCTCGTGTTTCCCGTAGCCGAGACCACTAAGCGTCCCTCCGAAGTTGCTAAAGAGACTGCCTTAGACGAAGGTCGGACTGTGCAGATTCTCGTTGTCGATGATGAGCCCATGGTTCGAACGGTAACGGCCAAGCTGCTGAGGCTGAAGGGGCACGATGTTACCGAAGCGGACGGAGGACCAACCGCGCTGGCTCGTTTCGATGAAGGCGGTTACGACCTCGTGATCACGGACCTGTCCATGCCGGAAATGAGTGGCCGTGAGTTAGCGCACCATCTACGCAAGCTAGACAAGAACCTCCCAGTGATCCTCCTGACGGGCGACACCGATGCTCACGACGGAAGCGAGTCCGTAAACGCCGTCGTCAGGAAGCCATTCAAGCTCGACGAACTGGAGGCCGTTATTCAGCGCGTACTTGCTGAAGCGTTGTAGCATCTTCTCGCCTCTCGCCAGATGATTGGCTTGGGTCCAGATTGAAGAGCGCTACGAGGGCTGAAAATAGTTTTTCGTGGCCTTCCTTCAATCTCTGTGGCTGCTCGAAAAATAACTCGACCGCAACCGCAAACAACTCCGCTGAGTTGGTGGCTGCATAAGGACGTAAAACAGACCGCCCTGCTTTGACCTTCCGGATTTCCTCTCGCACGAGGTGTCTCCACGCATCTGCCGAAGATGGGGAGAGCAACGCTGGAAGTCCATCGTGGCCGGAGCCCTGAAAGTCGAGGAGATGTGCGAGCTCGTGTAGCACGACGTTCAGCCCATCCTCATGTTGCCATCCGTATATCACTGCCGGAACAGAGAGCAGTATTGGACCTTGGGAATTAATTAGCCCGTCGAACCGACCGGGTGTGTCTATGTCGTAGCCCTCATCGAACGTTCGCGGATAGAAGAGAATCGTGTGTCCTCGCGGCAAATCCCAGTCGGGCCTACCGTGAAGCAACAGCGCAGCTCCGGCGGCCACAGCCAGTTTCAACTCGTCTGTAACCTCTGAGCCCGCAACGCCTTCAAACCGTAACTCCGCCATCGCAATCTGAACATCTCGTTCAAAGCGGAGTTGCTGCTCTTCACCAAGACTCGAGTACAGTGGAACGTGTCTGTCAAGCCAGTTGACGGAATCGGATGGGAGCTTCTCCCGTGTCGCTCGCCAGCGCGAAAATGACCTTCGCGTACCAAAGAACAGGACAATGCAACCGACCAAGAGCCCAAGCCAAGCTATCCCTAGAATTCTGTCCATGAAGACCGCAGTAGCTCCGCTGAGAAATGTTGCGAGGCTAATCGTGACGATGAAGTCTGATCGGCGTACAATCTGCATAATGGGGTGCGCGTCTTGGCCCAAACGAAAGGGTTGTGAGATCTACATCTCTTAAGCGGAACACGAACGAATCTTACTTTGAGTCAGTGGCGTTCCCCTCTTCCTGCCCTTCTGTCAGGCGAGATGCCTTGGCCCGGTTTTCGCAAACGCCTTGCCAACTATCGTTGACCCGCCAAACCACTGCTCCCCACTTTTGTTCATGACACAACAACCGTTCTATCTGGTTGAGGATGAACTCGAACAGACCATCCCGCTTCTCACGCCCGATGAAGAGCGTGAGATGCATGCCGCGTCCCTCCCCGATACGCTCCCTCTGCTCGCCCTCCGAAATACCGTCCTCTACCCCGGCGTCGTACTCCCTATTACCGTTGGCCGGGATGCGTCGCTACAACTTGTAAAAGACGCGTACTCGGGCGACCGCTTGATTGGTGTAGCCGCACAGAAGCAGGTCGAAACGGAGAATCCGGCTCCTGAAGACCTCTACAGAACCGGCACGGCAGCGAGCATCCTGAAGCTCATCAAAATGCCGGATGGCTCCGTGAGCATCGTGATTCAAGGCAAGCGTCGTTTTGAGGTTGTTGAATACACCCAAACAGAGCCCTATCACCGCGTAAGGATTGACCCCATTGATGAGGAAGCGGGCGAGGACACGGCCGAATTGGAAGGCCGCGTTCGCTCGATCAAGGAGTTGGCGATTCAGATCGTCAACATGTCGCCCAACCTCCCAAGCGAGGCAGCCTACGCGATCCAGAACATCGAGAGTCCGGGCTTCCTGATTCACTTCATCGCGTCAAACCTTCAGATTGACGTAGAGAAGAAGCAGGAGCTTCTTGAGATGCGCCCATTGGTGGACCGCGCAGAGAAAGTTCTCGAGCACCTCCAGCAGGAGATCCGCGTCCTTCAGATTTCTGAAGAGATCCGCTCGAAGGTAAAAACTGACGTGGATCAGCAGCAGCGTGAGTTCCTTCTCCGCCAGCAGATGAAGGCCATTCAAGAGGAACTAGGCGAAACGGAAGGCTCTGCCGCAGAGGCCGAGGAACTACGCGAGAAAATGGACGAGAAGCTTGAATTCCTGCCGGAAGACGTTATCGAAACGGTCGAAAAGGAGTTGACCAAACTTTCTCGAACGAATCCGGCTTCTCCCGAATACGGCGTGACGCGTAACTACGTCGAAACCATTCTGGATCTCCCTTGGGGCTACACGTCGGAAGACTCGATTGACATCGCAGCCGCTCGGGAAATCCTCGACGAAGACCACTACGGCCTTGACGATGTCAAGAAGCGCATTCTTGAGTATCTCGCAGTCCTGAAACTGAAGGGCGATATGAAAGCGCCCATTCTGTGTTTTTATGGCCCTCCGGGCGTTGGAAAGACCAGTCTTGGCAAATCAATCGGCCGAGCCATAGGCCGTGATTTTGTGCGGATGTCGCTCGGTGGAGTGCGAGACGAGGCCGAGATCCGTGGCCATCGTCGTACGTACATCGGTTCGATGCCCGGGCGCATCATGAAAGGTCTAAAAAAGGCCGGAACGTCCAATCCGGTTTTCATGCTGGACGAGATTGACAAACTTGGCGCAGACTTCAGGGGCGACCCCTCCTCGGCGCTGTTGGAGGTTCTGGACCCGGAGCAGAACAACACGTTCAACGATCATTATCTGGAGCTTGACTACGATCTCTCCAAGGTGCTCTTCATCGCCACAGCCAACTATATGGACACGATTCCTGCGCCGCTACGCGACCGCATGGAAATCATCGAAATCAACGGCTACACGATGGAGGAGAAGCTGGCGATTGCCAAGCAGTACCTCGTGCCTCGGCAGATTGAACGCAACGGTCTAGTTGATAAGCAGTTCTCCATCACCGACGATGCACTGATGCAAGCGATTGAAGGCTACACACGGGAAAGTGGCGTCCGGCAGCTTGAGCGGACCATCGGCGCTCTCGTTCGAGGTGTGGCAGTAAAAGTGGCTGCGGACGAGATCAAAAAGGCAAAAGTTGAAAAAAGCGACATTGAAGAGTATATCGGCGCGCGGAAGTTCTTTAATGAAGTCGCTGACCGTACGGAAGTGCCTGGCGTAGCAACTGGACTCGCATGGACACCTGTTGGCGGCGACATCCTGTTCATCGAAGCGTCGGTTAGCCGTGGCTCTGGTCGCATGGTGCTCACCGGCAAGCTCGGCGACGTGATGAAAGAGAGCGCGCAAGCCGCATTCTCATGGGTGAAAGCTCACGCGGAAGAACTTGGCATTCCAAACGATGCGTTTCGTTATTGGGATGTGCACGTACACGTACCCGCAGGCGCGGTCCCCAAGGATGGTCCTAGCGCTGGCGTTGCCATGATCTCTGCCCTGACCAGCATCTACACTCAACGCTGTGTTAGGAACACCGTGGCTATGACAGGCGAGCTAACCCTACGTGGGCTGGTATTGCCTGTAGGTGGCATCAAGGAAAAGGTTCTTGCGGCCCGGCGGGCGGGAATCACAACTGTAGTCCTCCCGGAGAAGAACGAGAAGGACATCAAGGAGATCAAGGACTCTGCGATTGAAGACCTCGAAGTGAAATACGTTCAGCGCATTGATGAGGCGCTTGACCTGCTTCTATGTCCTGATGCGGTGAATGACCCGTTGGAGCTGTTCTCCATTCCTGACAGCGAAAAGCCCGGTTCCAATAACACGCCTGCGCCTGCGGTTATCGAGGGTGCGGCGGTGATGAACTGAATCAAATGTCATTGCGAGTGAAACGAAGCAATCTCGTAGCGTTGAGTCTAGGCGACGAGATCACAATGATCGGAGCCTGCTCAGAGTGTAACCAAAGGGTATCTCGCGATGACAAGAGGTTGTGACACGCTTTGTCACAACCTGTGCGGATCTTGCTCTCAATCACGCAAGACACCGCCGAAATGAAAATTCTTCGCTTTACTTCTCGATCCACAACCGCTCCTGTTCATCGGTTAGCGGACACCCTTCCCCACGCGAACGAGTTCATCCGCGATGTACTTGATGCGGCCTCAGCAGCCTCGTTTGGCTCGCTGGCATGGCCTGACATCAATCGCCTTGCGGCTCGCAGACTCCGCCCGATTGCTCGGGAGGGTCAGACGAACTCGTCGCAACTGGGACATGCAGTGGTTATTGAGATGGCAGAGCAGGGCATCATTGAAGCGGAGCTAACGACGACGGCTGATGGCACTCCAATGGTTGTGCGGGTACTTCGCCCATGCGTTCATCGCCTGCCAGTCAGCCCAAGTTTGGCTGCGTAGCAGCCTATTGAAGAAGTGTTTTGTCGCCGAGGCGTGTGGATATAGATCGGAATCGAGGCACAAGATCGAAAGCGAATCGGTGATTCGTGATGATTCTTGCAACGCTGATATCGGTCGGTAGCCGCCGCGGTAGGTAGAAAGCCTTCTCAATTGGCTGCGCAAGCGTGATTGGGATAAAGATGGATCGGGCTGCTTCTGTGGTGGGGGCGGCCCGATTTCTTTGTTACCTCTCCTCCACCTCCTCGATAACTTTCGCATCGGACACGTTCGGGTCCAATTCGCCAAGAAAGGCCTTCTCGGCATCCACGGCAGTTCGGGCTACGCGCTTGAGAACGGAATCAATTGCGTTGGCGGTCACTCGAACAGCGCCGCCGCCAAGAAGTTGGGCTCGGCCAATCAGGCCTGCATTCCGATACTGTTCGGCCCAACTTTCCAGTTGCTGGTCAGGCTCAGTCGGCATCCTCGTCCTTTTTCTTCTTCTTTGATGCAGAGCTGGAGCGGGATTTCTTACGACCATTCGAAGGCTTCTCGTCCGCTGCCTTCTCTTCAGTCCGTTCATCTCCGCATTCCCAGGCAAAACCGCTGAAGAAATCATCAGAAGAAACTTTCTCGATCACGTCCGCAAACTGCTGGCCAGCGTCCTTGAAAGCCTCGCCAAACGTGCTGAAGGTCGCCTCCATTACGAAGGCCGCCTTATCTTGCATATCAAGCTTCGTGAACGCCTCGCGTGCTTTTTCGTACTGCGCGCGGCCTTTGGATTCCGTTTTGCTCATGGTCGGTAGGGTCGGTTCTGAAAACGTCAAGAGCCTCGCGTGTCGTTGCACTGCGGGACGTGCTTTGTTTAGACGGAGCGTGTTGGGCGGAGTTTCACTCGCATGACAACACAGCAGGATTCCGCCAGTAGGGCCATCCTCGAAGGCACCGTCGTTCGGTCTACGGGATCGTGGTATTCGGTTCTTCCCGACGGAAAGGATGAGATTGTCGAGTCCAGGGCTCGCGGTAGATTCCGACTTCAGCAAGAAGAGATCCCCGAGACTAATCCCCTCGCGGTCGGAGACCGCGTTTCGATTCTTATGGGCGATGATGGCACAGGATTCATCACGGACATCCATCCTCGCCGAAATCAGTTAAGTCGCCGTGCTGCGGGCCGGAAAGTTGGTAAGGAGCATGTTATCGCTGCAAATGTGGACGCGGCGTTGTGCGTGCAGGCGACGTTCCTCCCGAAGTTCAACGCGGGTTTTGTAGATCGCTTTCTCGTGATGGCGGAAGCCTACCACCTTGATGCTGGGCTCATCATCAACAAGGTTGACTTGCTCGACGACGAGCCGAAGGCGCAAGAGGCGATCATGTTCTGGAAAGACCTTTACGAGGAACTAGGCTATTCTGTACTGATGACGAGCGCCATTTCAGGAATGGGTGTACAAGAGCTTGGAGACGCTCTTTCTGGGAAAACAAGCGTAGTCTCCGGGCCCTCAGGCGTCGGGAAAACCTCCCTCCTCAATGCGATCGAACCCGAACTGAACCTCACGACGGGCGAAGTCAGCGAAAAGACGCAAAAAGGAAAGCACACGACAACGTTTGCCACGCTTCATCAGATCGCAGGAGGGTTTGTCGTAGACACGCCCGGAATCCGCGAGTATGGTGTCTGGGATATGGATCCAGAGGAACTCGGTGGTTACTTCGTTGAATTCCGACCGTTCATCGGCCACTGTCGCTTTCCCGATTGCACGCACGACCACGAACCAGGCTGTGCGATCACAGAGGCGGTAGACGAAGATCAGATATCGGCAGAACGCTACGCCAGCTACCTCAATATTCTTGCGTCTCTTCGCGACGGTGTTAAGGACGTGGGACGATAGGGCGTGGCATCGGCTTGCTATGCCTTCGCCTTCTTTTTAGCCCGACCTCTCCCCTTGCCTTTCTTGGCAGCCTTCTCATTGATGAGCGCCACAGCCTCTTCAAGGGTAATAGCGTCGGGGTCTTTGTCCTTTGGAATCGTCGCGTTAGTCTTCTGGTGTTTCACATACATCCCGTAACGACCGTCGTACACGCCGATCGGCTCGTTCGTGTCGGGGTGATTGCCTAGCGTGCGAAGTGGCTCATTCTTCCGCGCTTTTGCTGCCAGGAGTTCAAGCGCCTTCTCTAAACCAACGTCAAGAACATGGTCTTCTTTGAGCGACGCGAACGTTGAACCATGCTGTACGTAGGGTCCAAAACGCCCAATATTTGCTTTGATAGGCGAACCCGTCTCGGGATGCTCTCCGAGCGTCCGAGGTAGCGTGAGCAGACGCTTGGCCATGTCGAAGTCCACATCGGCGAGCTCGGTGCCTTTCGGAATCGACGTTCGTTTCGGTTTGCCTTCCTGATCGTCATCGCCGAGCTGCACATACGGGCCGTACGGTCCCTGCTTGAGCAGCACAGGCATATCGGCCTCCGGGTGAATGCCCAAAACGCGCTCGTCGTTTCCCGTGGTAATGAGCTCATGAAGCTTTTCTTTCGTCACGTCGGCCGGAGCCAGATCCGCGGGTAGCGAGGCTGTTTGCCGCTCACCATCAATCTCACCTTCTGTGTAGGGTCCATATTTGCCGACACGCACAACGTACGGCTCCCACTTAGCGTGCTCCAACGTTGAGACTCCGCGGGCATCGATCGTCTCCAGGCTCTTCTCGATCTTTGCTTCAAGGCCGCCGTCGCCGTTAAAAAACTCCTCCAGATACGGCCTCGCCTTCGTCTTGCCGTCTGCGATTTCGTCCAGCACTTCCTCCATCCGGGCCGTGAATCGGGCGTCTACGAGACGCTCGAAATTCTGCGACAATAGCGCGTTCGTAGCGAAGGCGGTAAAGGTCGGGATGAGCTGATTCTTTTCGCGCCGCGTATACCCACGCCGAACAATCGTGTCGATGATAGACGCGTATGTTGAAGGGCGCCCGATGCCGTCAGCCTCCAACGTGCGAACAAGTGTCGCGTCCGTAAACCGCGCCGGCGGCTTCGTTTCGTGGCCCTCTGCCTCGATTCCATTGCAGCCGGGGTTGTCGCCTTCCTTGAGTTCAGGCAACGGATTGTCGCGGTTGTCTATTTCGGCTTCAGGATCATCGGAGCCTTCGACGTAGGCGCGGAAGAACCCGGGGAACTCCACAACCTGTCCGTTTGCACGGAACGTGGCCTTGTCATCGCCTGCTTCTGCGATAATGATTGCACGGGTCTGACGAAGCTTGGCGTCGGCCATCTGGCTGGCGACGGTCCGCTTCCAGATGAGATCGTAGAGAGCACCATCCATACCGTCGAGGCCGTGCTCGTCCTTCGTTTTCATCTCCGTTCCTGCGGGACGGATTGCTTCGTGGGCCTCCTGGGCGCTGCGCGTCTTGGCAGAAAACTGGCGAGGTTCGGGCGAGAGAAACTCTTTCCCATAACGCTCGCTCACGGCGTGCCGGCTTGCTTCGATTGCCTCCGCAGAAAGCGTAGGCGAATCCGTACGCATGTACGTAATGAGACCGCGCTCGTAAAGCGCCTGCGCGACCTGCATAGTGCGGCGCGCCGGAAGGCCAAGCTTTCTATTGGCCTCTTGCTGCAATGTTGATGTGATAAACGGCGCAGAGGGACGGCGCTTGACCTGCTTGTGCTCGACCTCGGAGACCGTCCACGAACCTGCTTTGAGTCTCTCCGCAAGACCTCGTGCGGCGTCTTCGCTGAGCGTCAACGCATGGCTGCCTTCTTTGAGATGGCCCGTGTTTTCGTCGAAATCACGGCCTGTAGCAAGCTTCTGATCGCCAAGATGCGTCATGGCTGCGTCGAATCGCTGTCCACTCTCTGCCAGTTCCGCCTTCAAATCCCAATAACTGGCGGACATGAAGTTGAGGCGCTCCATTTCACGCTCTACGAGCAACCGCACGGCTACACTCTGAACTCTACCGGCTGAGAGCTTCGGCGCGATCTTTTTCCAGAGCAACGGAGAAATCGAGTAGCCCACCAGCCGATCCAGGATGCGGCGAGTTTCCTGCGCATCCACGAGCCCAGCGTTCACTTCACGCGTCTCGTCAAGGGCGCGCATGATGGCCTCCTTTGTGATCTCATGGAAAACCATGCGGCGGACTGGCACACTCGGTTTCAAGACTTGCAGGAGATGCCAGCCGATGGACTCGCCCTCTCGGTCTTCATCCGTCGCGAGGTAAAGCTCCTCTACATCTTTGAGCGAATCCTTCAGGTGCTTGACGATCTTCTTCTTGTCGCTAGGGACGACATACAGCGGCTCAAAACCCTCTTCGACGTTGACTCCAAGACGTGCCCACTTCTCCTTCTTAACGCTCGCAGGGATCTCAGAGGCCGACGACGGTAGATCGCGGACGTGGCCCATGCAGGCCTCCACCTGATAATCGGAGGGAAGAAACCGGCTGATGGTGCGGGCTTTTGTTGGGGACTCTACTACTACGAGGCGCTTCATTCGGAGGCTGATCGGGGGGCTTGAAATGCATACGCGCCGCGCGGGAACTGCCGCACGGCGCACGGGAAGCTACCACAGGGGACGGCCAAACGCCGATTCTACCAAGAATCTGTTACGCTCGGGCGCGCTGCGTGCCGCTCGAGCTTTGTTGGCTGGTTGTCTTCTCTTCCCCCAGGTTGTCTAGCAATCCACCTGCACTGTCGTCCGACTCCAAGTCGTAAGCGTTAAGAGCCTTCTCAACATAGCGGGAGACTTTTCCCCTCAGAGAAATCGCCTTGCCGTCTTCCAGCTGCAGCTTCAGACTACCCATGAAGCCTTTCGAGATACCGACGATAGATCCCCACGGGATGAACACAGGCGGATGGTTGAAAGCAAACATGCGCGCTGGTTGCAGATAGAGCCCATCTACGGCGACAACGGCTTTCAAGACGTTGCCATAATTCGACATTCCGATGCTCATTGTTTGCCACGAGAGCGCGATCCCCTCTCCTTCCTCCGGCCAATAGTCTGCTGGATAACGGTCTGCCAGCGGCCGCCACGAAGCAAACCCAATAAGACTGATCACGCCTGACCAGAACACCATGTATCCCGCAATCATAGACAGGACAATGGTAAGCCAGATCATGCCGTCTGCAATTCCTTCAGCTCAGATATAATGCCACTGACGGAGTCCTTGGCGTCACCAAAGAGCATCGAAGTTTTAGGGTTGAAGAACAGTTCGTTCTGCACGCCTGCGTAGCCTGTATTCATGCTGCGTTTGAGCACGATCACGTTCTCGGCTTCGTCCACATTGAGTATGGGCATGCCGTAGATCGGGCTGTCCTCGTCGGTTCGAGCGGCAGGGTTGACTACATCGTTCGCACCGACGACAAGCACGACATCCGTTGAAGGGAAGTCGGCGTTGATGTCGTCCATTTCAACGAGAAGGTCGTAAGACACATTAGCCTCCGCAAGGAGCACATTCATGTGCCCGGGCATTCGTCCGGCTACTGGATGAATTGCATAGCGGACTTCTACGCCTTCTTTTTGCAGCAGATCAGCCATCTCACGAACTTCGTGCTGAGCTTGAGCAACAGCGAGTCCGTAGCCAGGCACGATGATGACGCTGCCGGCATAGCTCATCAAGACGGCTGCGTCGTCGGGGGATGTCTGTCGAACTGGTCGCTCTTCTTCGTCTCCAGATTTGGCGGAAGCCTTCGTTGCTTCCGCTCCAAACCCACCTAGTAACACATTGAGCAGCGAGCGATTCATCGCGTCGCACATGATCATTGTTAGGATCAATCCGGAGGCACCAACCAAAGCGCCGCTCACGATAAGGGCATAATTCTGAAGTACAAACCCCGTGGCCGCAGCGGCGAGACCAGAGTAGGAATTCAGCAACGCAACGACGACAGGCATATCAGCACCGCCAATCGGAAGCACAAGAAAGATGCCCAGAACCAGCGCTAATCCGGCCAGTGCTAGAAGCGCTGTCGTTGTCATTTCGATTTCGACAGGAAAGACCTCCGCCTGCTGAACCATAATCGCGGCCGCTCCAATAACGCCAAGCCCAACAAGGATTGAGATAACTCTGAGGCCGGGGAAGCCCATGCTCTTGACCTTTCCGTTCAGCTTCCCAAACGCGACAAACGACCCAGAGAATGTGACTGCACCAATAAGAACCGAAAGGGCGATGGTAAGCGCAAGAATCGGCGTGAACGGAATGATCTCCTCCTCGCCGCCCGCGAAACGCATGACCTCGGCGGCCGCGACAAACGCTGAGGCTGCCCCTCCAAAGCCGTTGAACGCAGCGACCAGCTCGGGCATCGATGTCATTTTTGTCCGCCTTGCAAGCAACAGACCAATGGCACCACCGAGTGCCAGCCCCGCAATGAGTTCGACAGGGTTGAGAATTTGCTCCTCGAACAGTGCGGCGACCACAGCTACGAGCATTCCGACAGCCGCCATTCGGTTACCGGCACGCGCGGTTCGCGGCGAGGACAACCGCTTCAGGCCGAAAATGAATAATGCGGCCGCGACGAGGTAGGCAATCGTAATCAGTGAGTCAATCATTTCGCCTGCCCATTCGTTGGCACTGCCGGCGCTTCTTTTTTCTTAAACATCTCCAACATCCGGTCCGTGACCAGGAAGCCGCCGACAACATTGATGGTGGCAAAGACAAGCGCGGCGAACCCGATCCACTTTGCCCACGGAGATCCAATGGCCCCCACAACAACCAGCGCCCCGACGATCGTAATGCCGCTGATGGCGTTCGAACCAGACATTAACGGCGTGTGCAACGTCGCGGGGACCTTTGAGATAACCTCAATTCCAACAAACGACGCGAGAACGAAAACAACGATCAGGGAAATGTCCATGGTGGGGTTGTAGGACTAAGGATTGTTAAGCGGCTTCTGCCAATTTGCCTTTCACGCGTTCGTTGGTGACTTCACCTCCATGCGCGACAACAGCGCCTTGAACGATTTCATCATCAAAATTGAGGGCAAAACCATCTTCTGTGAGGTACTCCGTGATCAGGGCAGCGACGGTTCGTGCGTACATCTGGCTGGCGTGAAGTGGCATTTCCGCAGGCAGATTCATTGGCCCGATAATGGAAACACCGTTGTGGCTCACGGTTTCACCCTTCTGGGTCAAGGCGCAATTGCCTCCGTTCGGGGCAGCCAAGTCGACAATCACCGAGCCCGGCCTCATGCCCTCAACTCCTTCTTTCGTGATGAGGAGTGGCGCAGGGCGCCCTGGAATAAGCGCGGTAGTGATGACCACGTCCTGTTGCGCTATGTGCTCCGCGAGTAGTTCAATCTGGCGTTTCTGCTTGTCTTCTTCCAGCGCCTTGGCATAGCCACCTTTGTCTTCGCTGTCCGCTGTGTCCAGTTCAAGTTCAATAAATGCTGCGCCCACACTTTCGACCTGCTCGCGGGCAGCTGGTCGAATGTCGTAAGCCGAGGTAACGCCGCCGAGTCGCCTCGCCGTAGCCAGCGCTTGAAGCCCAGCGACTCCCGCGCCAAGGATCAGCACCTTGGCTGGTCGGACGGTACCTGCCGCGGTCGTCAACAAGGGGAAAAACTTGGGAAGAACATCGGCGGCCATCAGAACTGCTTTGTAACCGGCAACCGTGCTCATCGCGGAGAGTGCGTCCATTTTCTGCGCGCGTGTAATTCGAGGCACCATCTCCATGGCAATAACCATCGCGCCACATGAAGCAAGCCGCTCGACTGTCTCGGGATCATCCAGTGGATTCAACATCCCCAGAAGCACACCGCCTGACTTCAGGACCGCCAGATCATCGTCTGCCACACCTCCGACGGTTGCAACGACATCAGCAGAAAGTGCCGCGGATCGATCTCCGAGCGTGCACCCCGTGGCCTGATACGCGGCATCCACAAACGACGCAGCCAGACCCGCCCCACGTTCAACCACAATCTGGCAGCCCTTCTTGATCAAACGCGCCGCGACATCCGGCGTGAGCGCAACGCGTCGCTCACCTTGTGTGACTTCGTTGGGGACTCCTACGGATACGGGCATTTGCACTGTTTCAAAATGTGCCTCTAGGTACGGAATATCTGTGCTTCCGTGCAACGTGTTGAGGCAATTCTATTCGAGGACCAATCTTCAGCCATACTTCGTCTCAAAGCGACGCATAAAATCAACCAGCGCTTCTACCGACTCTAACGAACAAGCATTGTAGATCGACGCGCGAATACCCCCGACGGAACGGTATCCCTTCAA
>JAHEJB010000035.1:17429-21801 GCA_024639085.1 Rubricoccaceae bacterium
CGCTTTGCCTCCTTGACTGCCTTCGAACTCCACGACCCGGTATTGATGTAATCGGCTGCACCGCCGGCCGGAATGAAGTTGAGTGGAACCTGGTAAAACTGCATGGACGCTCCGCCCTGAAGGAACATCACGTGCCACTCGTCGCTCATGCCGAGCAACCCCTTCAGACGCGCCATCGCCGATTCGTTAATTTCTGTATACGCCGCCGAGCGGTGGCTGATCTCCATGATGGAGGACCCGAGATCGCGATAAACCGGCAGTTCATCGCGGACCTCTTCCATTACTTCTGTAGGAAGAGCGCCCGGACCAGCTGAAAAATTGTGGAGGCGTTCGGTGGCGACGGCGGATGCAGACATAACGAGTCGGGTAATTGGGATGCCCCAAATTACTTCACGTCCGCTTTCACTCGCAGTCGCTTCTCCGCGTATCCACGACGTTCAGCATTTTCCAACCATCCTCTGTCAACACGAGTTGTATGGAGTTAACACCGCAGTGACTGAACTGCTCGCCGAGGAAAAATCTGTAGTCCATCCAGGCCGTCGCCAAGCCTTCGTCAACTCGCACGTGGACCTCGCCAATTTGCTCGTCCCAGACTTCATCGTGGGGAGTTCCAACCGCCGTCACAAAGCCATCCGCAGAATCGCCGCCACCTACGATGGGCACACCGTCGCGATTCATCGATGAGTGCAACCGCGCGTCGGGATGAAATACGTTGCGGACGCGCGTGCTGTCACCAGCGCGCATCGCATCGAACAATTCCACTACCAAGCTTTGAACAGCGGCAACAGGATCTTGCGTGGAATCGTTCGGCTGTGCGCTCGCTGTTGGAGCAAACAGGAAAATTGCGAGAAGGACCAGGAACGTGCGCATGCGAGAAGCCGATTGTGAGTGCTAAGAAAATAGCATGTCTTTCCCTATCCTCAAAGCCCAATCACCGTCGCATTCAATACGTCTGGCAGTTCGTTAATACGTCCTAGCGTGCGGGGATCCGGTTGTCCATCGAATCGAATTCGAGCGCAGGCCGCTTCTGCTCCCGCGAAAATCAGGTTTTCCATTTCCTGGACGTTCCATTCGGCCTCGCGAGCAGCGTCCAGCACGCTTGCAAGTACACCGACTTTGTCGAGATGGCGCACGGTCAGGAGATGCGTGGCCGGCGAGTGATCTGCCAGATTTACGCAGTTCTCGACGCGTCCCGTGTCGCTGTACGTGAGGACGATGCGAACGGCCTCGTCGCCGATTGCCTCCGTCGCCTGCTCCGTCGAAGCGCCGATGTGGTGCGTGATGTAAAAGTGTGGATGTCCTGCAAGCGGATGCGTCCACTCCCCTTCCTTGCCTGCAGGCTCGCCTGACGGAACGTCCGTCGCAACGCGGATCCCCTTCTCGTCCATCGCCTTTGCAACCGCGGCTTCATCCATCACCGATGAGCGTGCCGTATTGATGAGCAAAGCGCCAGGAAGCATCGCCGCTACGAATTCCTCGTTGATGAGATTCTGGGTATCTGGCGTGGAAGCGACATGGACACTGATTACATCGGATTCGGCAGCAACGTCTGTCGGGCTTACCTCGCGGCGAATACCCAGCGCTGCGGCGTCTTCATCGGTGAGTGAACGGCTCCACGCGACGACATGCATGCCGAATGCTTTCGCTCGCACGGCCATCTCACGACCAATGTTGCCCATCCCAATCAGGCCCAAAGTCCGTCCCTTCACGCCAGCGGCTTCCGTAAACGCGCCCTTATTCCAGCGACCCTCACGCGCCTGGCTCACATTGTCTGGAATGCGACGATCGAGCGAGAGAATCAAGCCAAATGCTAATTCGGCCACGGCAGCAGCGTTCTTGCCGGGACAGTTGGCCACGAATATTCCACGGCGAGAAGCTCCCTCCACATCAATCGTGTCGTAGCCGGCGCCTGCACGTACCACGAGCTCGAGATCGGGCGACGCGTCGAGATCCTCTGCCGTCACTTTCGTAGACCGCACGACAAGCGCATCGGCTTCGTGCTCTGCTAAGGCGTTAGTCAGAGCTCCGCCACTCAAGCCTTGCTCAAACACTACGACGTGCCCGGCTTGCTTGAGCGCCTCTAATCCTGCTTCGGAAAACGAGTCGGCGACAAGAATCGTCATATCAGAACTCGGGTGCTAGAACCGATGAACGAGAAGGCCACTGCGCAGCTTGGGCTCAAACCAGGTCGATTTCGGGGGCATCAGTTCACCCGCATCCGACACATCCAATAACTCATCCGGACTTGTTGGATACATCGAAATTGCCATGTCTGCTTCGTCTGAGTCCACTAAGCGTTCAAGCTCGCTGGTTCCACGAATGCCGCCCACAAAGAGGATGTTCTTGTCAGTCCGTGGGTCCGTGATACCCAGCATGGGTTCGAGGATAAACTCACCAAGTCTTGCTACGTCCAGCGTATCTGCCACGCCGTCTCGTTCTGTGTCAGGTAGACGCAGTCGATACCAGCCATCTCCGAGATACAAGCCAAGTGTGCCGGGCTCTTCCGGCTCAGCGAAGTAAGATTCCTCTACGTCAAAGCGGTGGCTTAGTTGATCGAGAAACCGCTGCTTACCGACGGGGAGTTTGATGATGGCCCTGTTGTATGGCAGGATCTCCATATCCTCCATGGGGAAAAGAACCGCCATGAAGTGCTGAGCACCCTCTGCATCTGGCAACTCCTTTGCAACGCGGCTGGCGGCTGCGCAGCGGTGGTGGCCGTCGGCAACATACAGAACCTCCACTTCTCCGAACGAGTTAGCAACTGCTTCAGGATCTCCAATCTTCCAGATTGTATGTTGCACGAAGTCACTAGCCTTAAAGTCGTACAGAGGCTCCAGTTCCATTGCCGTATAAACAGCCTCGTCAATGTCATCCGTACCGCGATAGGTCAGCATCACGGGCTCGGCATGCGCGCGTTGTGTCAAGATGTGCTTCGTCCTGTCGTCCTCCTTGTCGGGTCGTGTTTTCTCGTGCTTCAGGATGAGGTCGGCATCATATTCGGCAGCCGATACGAGGCCAAAGATGCCCGTCTGGGTCCGCCCGTTCATGATCAACCGATAAACATAAAGGGCCGGCTCGGACTCCTCCAAAAACTTGGAGCTTTCCGCAAACGCAGCCAAATTCTCTGCACCCTTGGTATAGACATCGTCGGCGTGTTCGTCGACGTCTTCGGGGAGATCCACCTCCGGCCTGATCACATGGAGAAACGAGTCAGGCTTGCCCTCCACCATCTCGCGCGCTTCAGCGCTGTTAATAACATCGTAAGGGACAGAAGCAACTTCCTGCGCTGAGTCGGGCTGGGGCCGCAGGGCGCGGAACGGACGAACCGTAGCCATTGAACGAGGTGGAGGGGTTTGATTAGCGGAGAGCCAAAATAGACACGGGCAGCTTGTTTTCTAAGGAATCACAGAATATCCCACACACCGCTAATCTTCACACGCGCTCCGCTGCTGCGCGGGATGGGAAGGAGCCGAAATCCGTATATTCGTCTTCACATTGCGGGGTGGAGAAGTGGTATCTCGTCGGGCTCATAACCCGAAGGTCGCAGGTTCGAATCCTGCCCCCGCTACAAGCCGAACGGCTCCTTCTGCTGAGGGAGCCGTTTTCGTTTTCAAGTACTCAGCAGATTGTCGAGTCACATGCTCAAGCGCCTTTCTCCCCACTTCGGTTCGATACCCTCCGGCGAGCGTCTGGCGCGCATGGAGCGCTCGCCGAACTTCGGCGGCGGGGTCTTCCACAATCTGGAGAAAGTGACCGTGGCGGCGTCGCGGATGGATATGGCAAAGGCTACAGCAAAGTTTTTCATGCCAGATGCCAAACGAACTCCTCCGAGGCCGCTTCCCGTTGCACAGATTAATGAGAACGCGCTTATCAACCCCATTGAGTCTGGGGCCACGTTGACGTGGCTGGGACATTCGACTGTTTTGATTGAGATGGACGAGCAGTTGCTACTAACCGATCCCATGTTCGGCGAACGCGCGTCGCCTTTCGCGTGGATGGGGCCAAAGCGCTTTGAAGGCACGCCTGCACTCAGCATAGATAGCCTCCCTCCTATCGACGCCGTCATTCTTTCGCACGACCACTACGACCATCTCGACTACCGCTCGATCCTCGCGATAGCACCCAAGACGGATCGATTTATAACGCCGCTCGGCGTTGGCGCACATCTCGAAGGATGGGGTGTCTCGCCAGAGAAGATCACCGAACTGGATTGGTGGGACTCAGTAGAACAGGCGGGAATCAAGCTCACTGCAACACCCACGCATCACTTTACGGGCCGCGGCGGAGGCGATTCGATGGCTACACTATGGGCCGGGTGGATGTTGGAGGGTTCGAAGCGTGTCTACTTCGGCGGTGATTCTGGCTACTTCGG
>JAHEJB010000141.1:0-4465 GCA_024639085.1 Rubricoccaceae bacterium
GGGCTCGAAGGGCGAAATAGACCAACTAACGGCACCCGGACAGGGTCAAGAAATTACCCTGAACGCGGGTTCCACGCATTGCATTCTCGTGAAAACCTGAAGGCCGATCCGGATCGCGTGCGAACCTTAGCACTGCGCTGTTTCAAACTCCAGCAACTTCGATTCGAACAGGCTTACCAAAGACCGTTTCGAAAAGCTCAGCACCCTGCGTTGCCGCCCACACGTCGAGCGATGGATCAGCGGCCGTGTAAAGCGTCAAATTGAAGGCGTCGTCAGTTAGGCGCGGAACCAGCCGGGTCACATTGCGGAAGTGGCTTCGGTCAAGTCCGTTTGCGAGTCGCAAGAAAGCTGCAAGCTCCAAAACAAGTTGCTTTTGCTCTGCAGTGAGCCGCTGAAACTGAACATGCGTAGGCTTCGGGACGCCAGCGCGATGGTAACGCGCCACATTAGCTACGATGGCTTTGTCCTCCGGCGTGAACCCCTGCAAATCTGCTTCCTGGATAATGTACAGGGCATGTTTGTGGTGATTCCGGCGGCTTATGGCGTAGCCGATGTCGTGCAAAATGGCCGCGAACTCCAGCAGTTCGCGTGCCTCCTCTTCCCGACCGTGTAATGCCTGAGCTGCATCAAATAATTGTAATGAAAGCCGAGCCACATGCTCCGCATGTGTTTGATCAAAGCGAAGCCGGAGGGCTAAATCGTACACCGACTGCTCTCGCCGAGTACGAAACGGCGACAGTCGACGAATCCACTTCAGCTCTTGCGAGACATACTCAATGACGATTCCTTCACGTAATGCATCCGGGGAAACGACGAACCGCTCGATCCCAAGGTCTTTGAGGACGACGTCCAGCAAAATCGCACCCGCAACGATCTGGTCCGCGCGTCGTTCGGCGATGCCTGGTGTCCGGAGCCGCTTCTCGTAGTCTGAACTCATAATGCGACGAGTGACTTCACGCACGTGCGCCGCATCAAAGGTCTGATCAAACGTAGGCGACTCTACATCGCCCGAGGCGGCGGCTGCCACCTCGGCAATACTCAGCAGCGTCCCGGAAGAACCCACGACCCGACGCACACCATGCTTCCGGGCCTCCAAGAAAACGTCTTTGAGCTGCTCTCGCAGATAATCTCGCAGTTGCCGGAATTCAGCCCTATTGACGGGATCTGTGGTGATGAACTTCTCCGTCAATCGTTGTACACCCAGCGGAAGCGACTCCAACATGTGTGCGCCGTCTGCGTCGGCTACAACGAATTCAACCGAGCCGCCCCCGATGTCGATCAGCAGCGACGGCTCGGAAAGATCTACAAAATGACTGACCGCGAGATAAATGAGATGTGCTTCCGTTTCTCCCGCGATCGGTCGAACAACAATGTCGGTCTCACGCCGAATTCGGTCGATAAACGATCCGCCATTGCTGGCTTCGCGGATGGCGCTGGTTGCACACGCGAGATAGGAGCTCACCCCCCACCCGTCTGCGACCTCTTTGATTGCATGGAGTGCGGACATTCCGCGTTCCATCGCAGCTTCGGTGAGTTTGTGTTCCACAAATTCCCCCTCGCCGAGCTTCACCATCTCTTTTTGTCGGTCTAGCACGGCGAAGGTTCCGTCCGGAAATGCATCCACCACGATGCCATGAAACGAGTTCGTGCCAAGGTCTATCACGCAGAGGCGCAGTGCCTTTGCAGCAGTTGCTCGGTCTTCCACAGGAGGCCGCGAAATGACCAGATCAGGCGGCTGCACGTCCTTTGCACCGTCGGATGCGACGACACGAACAAGATCCTTTGGGGCGGTGACCTCGGGCATTGCGAAGGGTAGGCATCACGCTGCATTCCGGCAACCCACTGCGCGAATTGTTAACACCTAAGAATTGTCATTGCGAGCAAAGCGAAGCAATCTCGCCGATTGTGGATCTGACCGACGAGATTGCTTTGTCGCGTTGCGCCTCGCAATGACACAAATCATCTCTTGGGTGCTTGTCCAACTCAGCGGGCGCGATCTGTTCCTCGTAACATTACCGCTTCTAGGCCTGCCATCATGCCAGACCATCCTTACAACTTCGTCGAGCTACCAGCTCTTCCTCCGGCCATGTCCAGGCGCGGGACGATGTCGGGACGGTTGTTCGGTTGGTCGATTCTAAAAGTGTTGGGGTGGAAGGTCGAAGGTGCCTTTCCCGACATTCCGAAATTCCTGCTCGTGGCAGCACCACACACCTCAAACTGGGACGCCTTTATCGGTCTGGCCGCCGCATTGCGACTGAACCTGGACGTTAGTTTTTTCGCAAAACAGGAAGCCTTCAAACCGCCACTCGGATGGATTCTGCGAACTCTTGGCGGTATTCCAGTCGACCGAAGTGCAGCACATGGCCTTGTGGGCGAAGCGATTCGAGCTTTTGAGGGGCGCGACACGCTCGTACTTGGCATCACTCCGGAGGCGACGCGAAAGAAGCTGGACCGTTGGAAAACTGGCTTCCATCACATTGGTCGAGCGGCTGACGTTCCAATCGTTCTCGTCGCATTAGATTTTGGGCGCAAAACCATCGGGCCCATCGCAACGATTGATTTGACAGATGACCTTGACAATGATCTGGCTGTAATTGCCACGTATCTGAAAGGCATTGAGGGCCGCAACCCCGAGTTGTTCACGCCGCCAGTGTAGAGGGCCGGAGAATTAACGGTTGGTGCTTGGGAGCAGACAAGGTTGTTCTGCCCGATTGTTGAATAGGGCACACAGCTTGCCTAACGACCGGTTGCATAGCGGGACCACTCAATTCGCGCGGATCTCCTACAGATTTACCTCCCTGTTTACGATACCTCTCCTGCCTGATGGGACAACAACAACTACTTCTTCTCGTTCTCGCCGTCGTAATCGTTGGCGTAGCGGTTTTCGCTGGCGTCGAGGCCTTCGGACGCAACATCGAGAAAGAAACGTATAATCAGATGGCTTCTGAGGCCGTGAAACTGGCTGGTGAGGCCTTCGTGTGGCGACAGAAACCCGGACCGATGGGCGGTACAAATCCGTGGTACATGGAGGGATTGACGTTTGGCGAACTCGGTTATCCGACCACAGGCTCCGATCCACGAAACTCAACGACGGAAACCTTTCAGCGCTTCATTCGGCAGGAAAATACAATTGTCCCCGTCATTGAGGTGAGGTCTGTAGAGCACGATGACCTGCGTGTACAATTACACATACATGGGGAAAGCGCAGCGTGTATGGTTCTCAATCAGCAGCAGAGCGTGAATGGCGAGTGGCTGGATACGGAAGTTCCACCGCGACCATCAGGCTGCACTGGTTGGCCTAACTTAGGACCTCGTGGGCCGGGTGGAGTAATCGTGGTGCCTGGAGAGCCGCTTTTGCCTTGACTCTGGCTGGTTGTTAGTGGCTTCCGATTTAGTCATCCCGAGCCTGTCGAGGAATCTGTGACGACTAAACCACGCTGGACAAAGGAACTGTCGTCGAGATGAAACGCAGCGTCGCCTCAAAGCAGATGCCTCGACGCCGCTTCGTTCAGGATCCATGCAGCGGAAGTACCGACAAGGTCTGTAGATCCCGGATCCCCGCATCAAGTGCGGGCAGGCTCGGTCCGGGACGACAATCCGGGGAGGCTGTAGGAGGCCCCAAAATCTAAATCATCCCCCTCGCTTTGATTTCAAGGTATTTGTTGATGGCGTCCACGGTGAGGGATTCGGGCTTGGTTAGCAGCGCGCCGATGCCGTTGCGCTCCAGTTCGCGGGCGATCTCCTGCTTCTCAACCGCCAGACCTTCCGCAAATGCTTTCACGTACACATCCTCCACGCGCTCGGACTTCTGGTCCAGCAATTCGCGCAGGCCTGTGTTCTCAAAGAAAACGACCACAAGACGGTGCATTCGGGCGATGCGACGGAGAAACGGCATCTGCCGCTTTAGTCCACTTCGCGTTTCGAAGTTGGTGAACAACAGCATGAGGCCACGCTTTCGTAGTGAGCGCTCGGTAGCCGCGAGCAGTGCCTCGTAGGAAGGGTCACGGTAGCCTGTTTCCAGTTTGTAGAGCGCCTCTAACAGTCGCGGCAGTTGGGCCCGCCGCCGATCCGCCGGTACGATCGTGTGAATGTCTTCGCCAAACGCGACTAACCCGGCTTTGTCGGATTTAAGCAGCGCGATGTTAAGCATCACGAGTGCCGCATTGATTGAGTGGTCGAGGAGCGTCAGACCGTCGAATGGTGAGCGCATCGTACGGCCCATATCCAGAAGTGCATAGATAGGTTGCGACTTTTCCTCCTCGTACTGATTCACCATCAAGTCGCCGCCGCGCCTGGCCGTGGCCTTCCAGTTAACACTTCGACGGTCATCGCCTGGCACATACTCCCGGATCTGGTCGAACTCCATCGTGTGCCCAAGCCGCCGCACTTTCTTGACGCCGACTTCCTCCAGCCTGTTCGTGGAAGCCAGGAATGCATAGCGATGCATCTGAATGATTGAGGGATA
>JAHEJB010000141.1:4565-5995 GCA_024639085.1 Rubricoccaceae bacterium
AGCACGGGCTGTACGCGATCAATATCGACCCAGCCGCCCTGCCCCTGAAACCGCTCCAGGATCTGCTGCTCCTCCGTGAGCGATGGATAGCCAACCCGCACCTTGAACAGAAAACGGTCGAGCTGGGCCTCTGGAAGCCGATATGTGCCTTCATGCTCAATCGGGTTCTGCGTGGCAAAAACGATAAACGGCTCCTCCATTTCGTAGGTGGTGCCGTCCACGGTGATCTGCCTCTCCTCCATCACCTCAAACAAAGCGGCCTGGGTCTTGGCGGGGGCGCGGTTAATCTCATCAATCAGCACGGCGGAAGAGAAAACAGGGCCCTGATGGAACTCGAACTCGCCCGTCTTCGGACTGAACACGTTCGTTCCGATGACATCCGAGGGCATCAAGTCGGGCGTGAACTGGATGCGGCTAAATGGCAAGCCCGTTGCTTTCGCGAGGAGCTTGGCCGTGAGCGTTTTCGCAACGCCAGGTACGCCTTCTACGAGTACGTGGCCGCCAGCCAGAAGCGCGGCAATCAGCTCATCCACAAGGCCGTGTTGCCCAACAATGAGCTTGGCGACTTCGCTTCGAAGGGCATCCACCGAAGCCGCCAAACCGGAAAGGTCCGTACGTGCCTGGAAGATAGGTTCGGCTGCCTCTTGGACTGGAGCCGTCTGTTCGGCAGCTTCGGCGGGAGTCGCGTCTGATTCAGGAGTTGGAACCGGCGTGTTTTCGGGGATGTCGGTCATCTAGGTTTGATTGGAGGTATCAGGGAGAATACGTGGTGCTCATCTGCCAACGACCTCGTAAAAGCGGTCTAGGGAGCTATCCAGATCAACGAGTTCTTCAGGTTCGATGGAGCGTGAGCGACGAAGCCGCCGGAAGCGAGCGAAAAGGCCGGCAATGTGTTCGTCGGATAACCCGCTGCGTGCTGCTACGCGGCGTTCGGTTTCCTCCGATAAATCCAGATCCGTAAGCGCAAGACGTGCGCGAATCCGATCAAAGAAGTAGCGGAGTTTGCGATCCACGAGCGCGGAATGGTCGGCGTTCTGGAAATACAACTGCCCAACCGTCCGTACAAACTCGAGCGTTGCGTTGGGGGGCGCAGCAACGACGGGCACGGGTCGCTGCCAGCGGCGACCACGGAAAACAATGAGCAAGAATACGCCGACCAACATCAGCCAGAGCGCCCATTTCAGTGGTCTCTCTCGCAAGATGTAGCGGAGTGGCGTTTGCGCCTGATTCGCGAAGGGCTTGTAATACGTATCCCAGAAAACGGGCTGGGACGGCACGTAGCCCAGGACGCCCGCGACATACTCCGCACCTTCCCCATCGCCTGTGAAGGCAGCGTTTCCAAACGCGTAGGGCGTAGATGAAATAATGAACGACCCTCGGCCCGCTTCGATCTCAACGAGCGTAGGCGCGCCAGCATGAGAAGTGCCAAG
>JAHEJB010000142.1 GCA_024639085.1 Rubricoccaceae bacterium
TGCGCTGCAACAAACACTGTCTGTATTCTCCGATAGTGCTCAGCCCTCCGTCCCTCACTCTCCAACACGCACAAAAGTGAAGCCCCTCGCCTCTCGTACTTCCGCCCTCAAACAGAGCGACATCCGCGCAGTCACCTTTGCGGTAAACCGCGTGAACGGTATCAATCTGGGGCAGGGGATCTGCGATCTCCCGACGCCCGATCCAATTAAACAGGGTGCGATTGAAGCCATCGAGGGCGACCAGTCGATCTACACTGCCTACAACGGCATCAAACGGCTGCGCGAGCCGATTATGGAGAAGGTCCAATCCTTCAACGACATCCCGGCTACGAGTGATGCCGAAGTAATGGTTTCCGTCGGCTCTACTGGCACATTCGTTTCAACCGTCCTCACTCTGTGCGAGCCGGGCGACGAGGTCATCCTCTTCGAGCCCTTCTATGGCTACCACATTGGCATTCTGAAGCTCCTTGGGATTTCGCCGGTATCTGTGCCGCTGTCAGGCCTGAGCTGGTCTGTTGATTTCGAGGCCCTAGAAGCCGCCATCACAGAGAAGACCAAGGCCGTGCTTGTCTGCACACCGGCCAATCCAACAGGCAAGATGTGGACGGAAGAGGAGTTGACCAGGCTGCTTGGAATCGTCCAAGAGCATGATCTCTGGGCCATAACTGATGAGATCTACGAGTACATGACGTACGACGGTCGTGAGCACATTTCCCTGGCGAGTCTGCCGGATGCCTATGAGCGGACGATCACGCTGTCAGGGTTCTCGAAGACGTTTAACATGACGGGCTGGAGATTGGGCTACGCCGTTGGACCGGAAGCGGTGGTCGAGAAAATGGGCCTCGTAAATGATCTAGTGTACATTTGTGCGCCTTCGCCGTTGCAGCACGGCGTGGCCTCGGCACTACCGATGGAGCCAGCGTACTACGATCAGATGCTGACCAACTACGCAGCCAAGCGCACGTTGATGTGCGAGACGCTGGAAGCCTGTGGCTTTGACGTTTCATGGCCGGAAGGCGCGTACTACGTTTTCGCCAATTTCGAGAGACTCTCAAGGGAACGCTCAGGATTCTCCAATGACCGGGAGGCCACGAATACGCTCATCGAAACAGCCGGCGTAGCCTGTGTGCCGGGCAACTCGTTTTTCTCCAACCCCGACGATGGTCGCTATTCCTTGCGTTTCTGCTACGCCAAGGAATTGGACGTGTTGGAGGAGGCATGCCAGAAGTTGCGGGCAGCACTCAAGTAATGCCAGTCCACAACGTAGGTGACCTACGCGTCGATCACATCCGCGCCGTTGGACACAATCTCGCTTTCTGAAAAGAAGTAGCGGCCTTCTTTGATACCATTCTCGGGAGAGTCAGAACCGTGGACAGCGTTCTCGCCCATTGACGCTGCAAACTGCTTGCGGATCGTGCCTTCGGCAGCATCTGCCGGGTTTGTGGCCCCGATCACCTCGCGCCATTTCGCTACGGCATCAGTACGTTCGAGTACAAGCGGGATACATGGTGCGCTCGACATGAACTCCGTCAACTCACCGAAGAATGGGCGCTCAGCATGGACGGCGTAGAAACCTTCGGCCTGGCGTTTCGTGAGCTGCGTGAGCTTCATCGCGCGAATGGCGAAACCCTCAACAATGATGCGATCAATGATTTTGCCGGAGTGGCCACCCGCAACAGCGTCGGGTTTGATGATGGCTAGCGTGCGCTCCATGAATGCTGAATGTTGAAAGATGAATGCTGAAAGCGTCGCCGAAAACAACCCATGCAATCGACTCAAAACCACGAAGTCAGGGCGAATAAGGAAATCCTACTCGCATGCAGCATCCCACTGTGCACGCGCATTTTCGGATTTGAGATTCATCGCCAAAACGTTGAGCGAGATGCTCCGGCCACCTTCCTGAAGTCTCGATTCCGAGCCATCGAACAAGCGAAAGACGGAAGGTCCAATTCGGGCGGGGCCTTCGAATACATCGCCCGAAGCTGGCTCGTAATTGGTGTCTCTGTTTTCGAACAACGTCATCCCCTCGTGGAGGGTCTGGGCAACGAAGGCCGAACATTCTTCACGGGTATTGAAGACGGTATGCGCAGCAATGCTTGCTTTGCTCGACGAAAACAATCGAATTCCACACCCACTCGCGACCGCGGCGAAGGCCAAAACCACAAGTAGACCCCAAACGGAAGCACCGAACTTCATCAGACGTGCCGCTCTGCGTGGTACGACGATCGTACGAGCGGACCGCTTTCCACGTGCTCTATGCCGCGAGCTTCGCCGATTTCCTTATACCGCGCGAACTCGTCGGGGTGGACGTAGCGCTCGACGGGGAGGTGCATCTTGGTCGGCTGGAGGTACTGCCCTATCGTCATGACGTCAATCCCGTGGTCGGCGAAGTCTCCCATCAGATCAACAACTTCCTGTTCGGTCTCGCCGAGACCCACCATTATGCCACTCTTCGTGCGGAGACCGTACTCATCCTTGGCCATTTTCAGAACATCCAGCGAGCGCTGGTAATCGGCCTGGGGGCGAACACGGCGGTACAGACGCGGCACTGTTTCCACGTTATGGTTGAGGAGATCGGGCTTCTCGACAAAGATTTCCTCCAGTGCCGGACGAAGACCGCGCATATCGGGAATCAGAACCTCAATCGTGCAATCAGGGATCTGCTCACGGACAAGGCGGATGGTTTCGGAGAAGATTGGTGCACCGCCATCCTCACGGTCGTCGCGGTTGATGGACGTGACGACCACGTGTTTGAGGCCCATCAAACGGGCAGCTTCGGCTACACGGCGCGGTTCATCGTAGTCGAGTTCCTTATCGGCCGGCCGGCCTGTCTGAACGGCGCAGAACGAGCACGAGCGCGTGCAGACATTCCCGAGAATCATGAACGTCGCCGTGCCCGCGGTCCAGCACTCGCCCATGTTTGGGCAACGCGCACTCTGGCAAACCGTATGTAATCCGTGATCTTCGATCGTTTGCGAGACATTCCGAAACGTGTCGCCGTACGGCAGCTTCACGCGCAGCCAGTCCGGCCGTTGGCCGGGCCGATTTGCGGCAGCAGGCTTCTCTACAACGGGAAGTTCCAGCATGCCGCCATCAAACGCAGCCCCATCCCCAGAAGAAGGGCTCGTTGATCTAAGGGCAATTTCGCCCGGTCGACGAGGAGTTTGTGGCGTGTTGGCCATATGCCGGAGTGTGGCTGCGAGTCTAAGGCAGGTTGAAGGTACCCATGCCGATTCCCATCGTTCGCAAATCGACAGTAGGACCGCGTACACGCGCCGCTTTGGGGAGGGTTTCCCGCGCTATCTTCTCGGCTTCCACCGAGCTATTGCGTACTTCGTTTTGCGTAGTGGCTGCGGTAGCCTCTCAATACGCAATACGCTTAGCGCTACAACAGGCATGCTCGTCTCCGAACTCTTCTCCAAGTCCCTTCCCGCAGCAGATTCCGTGCACGAGACGCTTTCGAGGCACATTCTGGCGGATGGCTACAAGCTCGTCCTCGATATGGTGGAGAGCGAAGGCATCTATCTGAAGGACGCTGTATCGGGCCAAACGTTTGTGGACCTGTTCACGTTCTATGCGTCGAATCCGCTGGGCATGAACCACCCGTCGTTACGCAACGACGAGCCATTCAAAGCGCGGCTGCTCGATGTGGCGCTGAACAAGATTGCCAACTCTGATATCTATACGCGTCATTTCGCGCGGTTCATCGAAACCTTCGAGCGTGTCGGCATTCCCGACGAGTTGCCGCACGCGTTCTTTGTATCGGGAGGAGCTTTGGCCGTCGAGAACGCGCTGAAGACCGCCTTCGACTGGAAGGTGCGCAAGAACATGCAGAAGGGATACTCAACCGAGCACGGTGGACAGATCCTCCATTTGGAACAGGCCTTCCACGGGCGCAGCGGCTACACGATGTCGTTGACGAATACGGACCCGAACAAGGTGCTCTTCTACCCCAAATTCAACTGGCCCCGTATTGTTAGCCCACATTGCAATGGTCCAGCAGATGAACTCGACATTGAGGAGCGCGAGCAACTGGCTATCGCACAGGCCAAGACCTTCTTCCACACGAATAAGGACGACATCGCTGGAATCATCCTCGAACCTATTCAGGGAGAGGGTGGAGACAATCACTTCCGCCCACAATTTCATCAGGCGCTGCGCCACCTAGCGGATGAAAATGAAGCGCTGCTTATCTACGATGAAGTGCAGACTGGCGTTGGCCTGACGGGCACTTTCTGGGCGTATCAGGGCATTGGTGTTACACCGGATGTAATTGCATTCGGCAAGAAGACGCAGGTGTGCGGCATTTTGGCGGGACCTCGTGTGGATGAGGTGGAGGACAACGTGTTCAGGAAGTCCAGCCGTATCAACTCGACGTGGGGCGGCAACCTCGTCGATATGGTGCGCTTCGACCGCATCCTGGAAGTGATTGAAGAGGATGACCTGGTTGGCAATGCTCGCGAAACCGGCGCCTACCTGCAGCAGAAAGTCGAAGGGCTGGCCGAACGCTTCGACGCCGTCACAAGTCCGCGAGGCACGGGCCTCATGTGCGCCTTTGATCTACCCGATGGCGAGACGCGCAAGGCGGTCGTACAAAAGGCCTACGAGCACGGCGCGCTCATCCTCGGTTGCGGGCCGCGAGCCATTCGCTTCCGCCCATCGCTCTGCATTACCCCTGACGGTATTGACGAAGGTGTGGGGATTCTGGAGAAAGCGTTGGTTGACGTGTTGGAAGGTTAGGACCCGCCTTCCTCATCCTCGCTCTCTGCTTCGATAATCACTCGCGTTACATCTGCAATTTTGTCCTCGCCCTTCAGGTTGATGACGCGGACGCCCTGGGTATTTCGCCCATAGGTTGAGATGCCGTCCACCGACATGCGGATCATCAGGCCGGCTTCGGTCGCAATCATCAGCTCGTCATCCTGAAGCACACTCTTTAGCGAAACGAGGTCGCCAGTTTTGGCGGTCGTCTTCTGGGTCAGGATGCCCTGGCCTCCGCGTGCCTGGACGCGGTATTCGTCGAGGTCGGTGCGCTTGCCGTAGCCGTTCGACGAAATCGTGAGCACCTGCGCTCCGTCGCGCTTCACGGCAACCATTCCAATTACGCTCTCGTCCGTCTTTAACCTCATACCCCGAACACCTCGCGTTTTGCGGCCCATCGGACGAACGTCCGAGCCGTTAAAGCGGATCGCTCGACCTCCCGATGAACCAAGGAGGATGTCCGTTTCGCCATCGGTTAGCCAGGCTTCGATGAGCTGATCGTCGCCAACCACGTCGATGGCGATGATGCCATCCACGCGCGGGCGAGAGAACGCTTCGAGCGCCGTCTTCTTGACCTGGCCCTTCTTCGTCGCCATGAATACGAAATGGTCGTTCAAGAAAGCGTCGTCGCGGAAGTCTTCCTTTTTAAGTCCGAGAACAGCGCGTACGCGGTCATCCTGGGCGATCCGGATCAGGTTACGGATGCTACGTCCTTTCGCCGTTCGACTGCCTTCTGGCACTTCGTAGACGCGCAGCCAGTAGCACTGGCCGAGGTCCGTAAAGAAGAGGATGTAGTCGTGTGCTGAGGCCGTAAAGAGATGCTCCACGAAGTCCTCGTCGCGCGTACCTGTGCCTCGGTGTCCGCGTCCGCCGCGTCCCTGCGTGCGGTACTCAGCCACGGACGTCCGCTTGACGAGCCCCTGATGTGAGATAGACACTACAACATGCTCGTCTTCAATCAGGTCCTCCAGGTCGATGTCGCCGCCGCCCACGATGTCGATCTCGCTCCGGCGCGGATCGGCAAACTTCTCTTTGATCGCCAGCAGCTCATCCTTGATGATCTGCATGCGGAGCTCGACGGAGTCAAGGATGGAGCGCAGGCGCTCGATCTCCTTGATGACTTCCTCGTACTCTTTCTGAATCTTGCCCTGCTCCATACCCGTGAGGCGGGAGAGTCGAAGAGCGAGGATGGCGT
>JAHEJB010000036.1 GCA_024639085.1 Rubricoccaceae bacterium
AACGAAGAACGCACCGTGGTCATCCTGAATGCCGTAGGCACCTGCTTTGTCCATCGGAGAGCCCGTTGCGACGTAGCGGTCTATCTCGTCGGCCTTCAATGTTGAGAACACAACGTCCGTTGCCTCGTGAACTGTAACCTGTCTATTTGACGCGGGGTGGACGAGGGCTAGACCCGTGTACACCGTATGGGTTACACCACTCAATCTGGCTAGCATCAATGCCGCTTGTGCGCTCGTGTTAGGTTTGCTGAGAACTTCGCCATCCAACACGACGACAGTATCAGCACCGAGGGTAAGCGAATCCGGATGGGACGTACTCACATCCAGCGCCTTCTGCAGCGCGAGAGATTCAACTCCCTCGGATGGCTGATGGCCGAAAGGCCATATCTCTTCTACCGAACTGGGATGTATAGTGAAGGGAACATCCAGACGGCGGAGAAGCACACTTCGCCTGGGCGAGCGAGAGGCGAGAACCAATGGAACACGAAGTGAGAGCAAGAAGGCATAACGAGTTGACTTGTTGCTTCACGCGCAAGTCTCAGTTCCGTTTCCGCGTAGATGAATTGTTTACTGGGCGGCGGTAGAAAATCGACGAGATTCCTAACAAAAGCAGAAGCCCTACAGCAGGAATCAGGCTATAGCGACCGGGCCAATCGCCATGCTTCACATAGAACGTCTGCTCGTCGCGAAGAGGTATCTCGCGCTCCGCCACTTCTTCTTGCATCCAGCCCGCCAAGCGTTCCACGCTACCGTCCGGATAGATGATTCCAGACGTGCCACTTACTGTAGAAATGACCACCGCACGGCGAGTTTCTATGGCGCGAAGCCGGGTTAGGTTCAGGTGCTGGACCGCGCTTGGGGAATAACTCCACCAGCCGTTCTGCGCCAAGCTGACAATCATATCCGCACCCCCTGAAACATATTCGCGGACGTGATCGCCGTGGAGCGATTCGGATCCGATGGTCGTTCCAGCCGTGAACTGACCCCCTCGAAGCACATTTGCCTGGTTGCCGTGTCCCAGCCGAGGGTCTACCGTTGGTGGAATTGTCATCGCGTCTAGTAGGGGGCTCTCATTCAGAAACGGTATCACTTCACCGAGGGGAACGAGATGACTCTTCGCATATTCTTGCGGCTGCTCACTGCCCTCAAATAGCATCGCCGAATTGAAATAAGAGTTACTTCCGCCACCGTTCGTGAAGGCGCCAGAGAGCAATGCGATGTTCCTCTGGCTGCTCCAGATTGACAGACGATCGTATAGCCTCGACTGAACCGCGGTCTCGCTGTAGACGGGCAGGGATGCTTCCGGCCAGATTAGAAGATCAAGTTCCCGGCGTCCGGCATCCGCGACTTGGACGACGTGTCCATCAGAACTTGTAATTAATTGGTCCGACAGCGCAGCCAGGTTCTCTACGCGCGTTCCATCCGTTGCATCAGCCCATTCCGTTGCTCCCACGGCAGGTTGAACGATGCCAATCTGTAGGCTTCGTCCGGTATCGCCCAGGTTAACAATCTGATTGTCACTGTAAACGGCTGTGCCGGATAGGAGAGTCATGAACGAGAGCGCAATGAGAGAGCGCCAACCCGGTGCGGGGCCCGGTCGATATGCCGCCCGTACGAATAATAAACCCAAGATGTTGGACAATAGAACGCCAAGGGTGAGTAGCCCGACCCCGCCTAGATCTGCGTGTTGGTTGAAGAGAACGCCATCCGCCTGTGTGTGGCCGATCAATAGCCATGGCACACCAAACGTCCCGTGCGCGATCAAGTATTCTACAGCAAGCACATTCGCGACAAGACTAATCAGTCCCATGACAAATCCGAATCGCTTCCGTACCAATAGCGCGAGAGTAAAAGCAACGGCGTGGGGCAGTGGCAATAGAAGTAGACCTGCCCCTGAGAGCAGAGACACGGTCATGGAGGAATGCAGAAGCACCCAGAAGCCTGCTACGATCGCCATTAACAGAAAGGCAACGTAGGCTTCTCGAAAAACCGTGAGAGTGTGCTTTATGAGGCTCCAGCGTACAAGTAGCGGAACCAATGCTATCCACGCAAGCGGATAGAGCCCGTACGGTGGCATGCTCAGGCCGAGCAATATGCCAGCACCCATTGCCCACGCAGGGTGAAATACTCGAATGAGAAGCGGGTTCGGTGACCGCATGCGCTGGGCGAGAAATGGGGAGAAATCGTGCCAGAGTATCGACCAAGTCGATTGTTAACTAAAGTCGATTGGCCTACGAGAAGGCACTTGGTAACTTGCCAATCGTTCGCCGTCGCCCCATTCTGTCCCCCAATTCTGCGCATGTCGGTCATTACCATTTGCAACCACAAGGGTGGTACAGGTAAGACAACAACCGTAATAAATCTCGCGGCCGCCCTAGGCCTCGGCGGGAAACGTGTTCTCGTGGTTGACTTGGACCCACAGTGCTTTTTGACGCAGATGATGGGAGTGAGGGAACCGCCTCCCCAGGAATCATCACTGTCGTTCATGGCACATGACGCGGACATTAACACGTTGCCAGTTGCCCGAGTTAGTGGATTTGATCTTCTTCCGTCATCTCAGTATTTGACACGCGCCCAGAAGAAGTTGGGCGGCCCGATGGACTCGTTCTGGATCAAAGAGGCGCTTGCCGCCGGGCACGACTACGACGTAGTGATTTTCGATACCGCGGCTGCACTCTCCGTCTATACAATGAACGCCTTAGTCGCGAGTGAGCAAGTTGTCGTCCCTGTGACACCAGAATACCAACCGGTTGTTGGGGCCGGGCAGACGTGGCAAACATGTCAACTCGTGCGTGAAAAGCTCAACCCCAGCCTTTCTGTCCCATTTTTCCTTCTTACGCAGGTTGATGCCAGAAAGCGTGACCATGCTATCTATTCGCAATACATCCGGGAAACATATGAGGGCAGAGTTCTTGAATCTGTAGTGCGAACGAGTGCGTCACTAGCCGAGACTACTCGTGATGGACAAACAGTATTTGACCACGATGTTGTATCGCGAGGGGCGCGAGACTATGCGAACGCTGCAGATGAGCTGAGCCGGTATTTCTTTCCAGATGACGTTCTGGAGACCTCAACCTCCATCCCTACACCCATCAAGGAAGACAACACGCCTGAAGCTGTCCCGGTCGGTTCTGGAGGTGGCAGCATGCCGCATGCCTGGGTACCACTAAATCGCTGCTAATGCCCTTCTCTCCTGACTACATGCAACCCGAGGCTGGAGAGTATCCAGACTACTACGGAGGCTATTTCGCTCGCCTTCCAGATGAAGACCTTTTTGATCTGCTCGGTCGCCAATCAGCGGTTTTGACTGAAATGCTCGGTGATCTGACTGTCGATGAACAATCGTTTCGGTATGAAGTGGGAAAGTGGTCGGTGAAGGAGGTCGTCGGGCACATTGTCGACACCGAGCGCATCTTCTCGTACAGAGGGATGCGAATCTTACGAGGGGATGTGACGCCCTTGCCCGGCTACGAACAAGACGAATATGTCGACAACGGAGACTTTCGGAGTCGCTCGATGGAATCGCTGCTGACTGAGTTCGAGTACCTAAGAAACGCGACTATTCTCCTGTTCAGCGGACTTCCATCCGAAGTCTATATGCGTGAAGGTGTTGCGAGTGGACATCGCGTCAGCCTCCGGGCCATCGTAGCTGTCTTGGCCGCGCATGTTGAGCATCATCTTTGGGTTCTTGGAGAACGTTATCTCGAGGTCTAACCAATCGTCTATGCGTCCTCGTGCTGCCTGTGCGATATTCATACGACTTCCTCCTCGCCCACGACCGGTACGCACATGAAGGCTTCCGAACAACGATTTTCGTCGCGGTGGGGCTTGTTGCTTAGCGTGCTCGGTATCGCGGTTGGCACGGGCAATATCTGGCGTTTCCCACGCATCGCCGCTCAAAATGGGGGAGACGGAGGAGCTGGTGCATTTCTCGTGGCGTGGCTGGTTTTCCTGCTGATCTGGAGTATTCCACTGATCATCGCCGAGTATGCGATGGGGCAGCGAGGGCGCAAAGGAACGATAGGGTCTTTCGCAAAACTCACCGAAGGCCGCTTTGCGTGGATGGGTGCCTTTGTTGGGTTCGTGGCGACGGCCATCATGTTCTACTACAGTGTGGTAGCTGGTTGGTGCGTGTACTACATGGGCTCCTCGCTATTCAGTGGACTGCCGATCTCTGTGGAATCTTCGTTGGCAACCTGGGATGGCTTTCAGGCGTCGGGTTTCCCAGTGATCTTTCACGCACTTGCGATGCTTCTTGGCGCCGTAGCATGCTGGCAGGGGGTTAAATCCATAGAGCGAGCCAATCGAGTTCTGGTGCCGACGCTATTGGCAATCGTCGTCATTGCCGTTATTCGAGCTGTGACGCTTCCTGGAGCAGGAGCGGGAATCGCCTATCTCTTCACGCCGGATTGGTCGACGTTGAAAGAGCCTGGCATCTGGCTTCAAGCGCTCACGCAGAATGCATGGGATACTGGAGCGGGCTGGGGACTCATCCTAACATATGGCGCGTACATGAAGAAGGAACACGGCGTAGTCCGCAACGCTGTGTTGACGGGTGTAGGGAATAACACCGTCTCGCTACTGGCAGCAACCATGATATTCGGGATCGTCTTCGCAGTACTGGGCCAGCAAATGCAAACCACGGAGATTCTGGACACGATGCGCCAGAGTGGTCCAGCTTCTACAGGACTCACTTTCATCTGGATGCCACAGCTTTTCGCCCAGATGCCATTTGGAAAGATTCTGGCGGTTCTTTTTTTCTTGGCCCTCTCCTTTGCAGCCCTTTCATCGCTGATCTCGATGATCGAGTTGACGACGCGCAATCTGGTTGATCTCGGCTTTCGGCGTCACAAGGCTGTTGCATTCGCGGCAGGTGGAGGATTTCTCCTTGGCGTCCCAAGTGCGTTGAATACGACGTTTCTTGCCAATCAGGATTTCGTTTGGGGTGTTGCCCTAATGCTGTCAGGTGCCTTCGTTGCGTTTGCCGTGATGAAGTACGGTATCAAGCGTATACGCGATGAGGTTGCTACGCCAACCGATTGGAAGATCCCCGGAGTCTGGGATGGAATTATTCGCTTTCTGGTCCCTTTGCAAGCTGTCGTATTGCTTGTCTGGTGGCTGTGGCAAGCGACCACTACTGATTTCGCTGCACGTTGGTACGATCCGCTGGAGGCCTACAGTGCTATGACGTGTCTCGTGCAATGGGCGGTTGTCCTCGTAGCGTTCATCGCGCTCAATCGCTGGATGGCCAACCGAGCAGGTAGCGATTCACTTTACGAGGCATCATGAAGCACCAGATCTTGCTTGGTATCTGCGTTTTCATGGCCGGATGTTCCGGAAGCGCGGTTGTGCATGATTCCGGACTTCTGACACAAGCCGAACGCTCAGATTATCAGGAGACCTCGCGCTTTGCAGATGTGGTAGCATTCATGGAAGCGGTATCGCGATCGCCTTCTATTCATCTAACAACGTTTGGTGAAACGGTGGAAGGACGAGAGCTTCCGCTTGCTGTTTGGGGAGCATCGGATGCTTCAGCAGAGGCTGTGCTCGCCGCTGGCAAGACACGCGTGTTGGTTTTTGCCAATATCCACGCTGGCGAAGTGTGCGGCAAAGAGGCTGTTCAGATGCTCCTCCGCGACCTTTCCGAAGGTCGGCATCCTGAATGGGCGGATTCCTTGGTGCTTTTGATAGCCCCGATATACAATGCAGACGGCAATGAGCGCATCGCGTACGACAATCGGCCGATGCAGCACGGGCCAATGGGAGGCATGGGACAACGTCCAAATGCACAGGGCCTTGATCTCAATCGCGATTTTATGAAACTCGCGGCGCCGGAGTCGCGAGCGCTTGTTCGCCTTTTCCGGGAGTACGATCCGCACGTCATTGTCGACCTCCACACGACCAACGGAACGCGGCACGGCTATCATCTGACGTACGCTCCGCCGCTCCATCCGAACACTGCGGAGGGAATTGACCGGACATTGCGCGAGGCATGGCTACCCTATGTTTCGGCACGAATCGCGTACACAGATGGCTGGGCGATGTATCACTACGGCAACGTGCCGGGCGCTTTTGGAGAACCTGCCACGGCACCACGTGCGTGGTATTCGTTTGACGCTCGCCCGCGTTTTGGGACAAATTATGCTGGCCTTCGTAACCGATTTGGCATTTTGAGCGAGGCCTACAGCTACGCGACGTTCGAAGAACGCGTGCTAGCCACAAAACGATTTGTCGAGGAGGTAGTCGACTACGCATATCAGAATGCCAGAAGCGTGCGCGATCAGGCTGACTATGCAGATGCGACTTCTGTAGTCGGAGAGCAACTCTCGCTAAGAGCGACCTGGGCCGCACTACCGCAACCTGTCGAGATATTGATGGGCGAAGTGGATAGTGTGGCGCATCCTATAACAAGAGAGTTGATACTAAAGCGCAGGGAAGTACAGCATCCGGAAGTCATGCCAGCGTTTGTCCGGTTTCAACATGTAGAAACAGAAGTCGCGCCGAGTGCCTACCTCGTTCCCGTAAATCTGACGGCCGTCGTCGAGTTGCTTGATTTGCATGGAATCGACTACTACCCGGCACAGTCCCCAACCCCTGTCGAGGTCTTTAGCATAGACAGCGTACAGGTTGCCGAGCGTGCTTTTCAGGACCGGCTGTCTCAAACGCTGGTTGGTTACTACGGTACGTTGGATGATGCCAGTTTGGAAATGATGTTCGTCGTGCCCGTAGACCAGCCCTTAGGGCGGCTTGTCTTCATGCTGCTCGAACCGCGCTCGGATGATGGCATCGTAGCTTGGGCCGTGCTTCCTCCTGAAGCCTACACTGCTCGTCATGAGTACCCCATTCGGCGTATTCGTGGTTCGTTACCGCCCAGATAGCCAACGCCGGGCACCAATCTTGCTCGATTGGCGTTTCCAACAGAATCGATCCCCGATTCGCCTAATAACGTTCAGATGTACCACTTCGCCTTCGCTTTTCTCCTCACGGCTTTGGCAGTTTCAGGCTGCCAGAATGCTTCCTCTACGGAGGAAGCAGCCGAAGTAGCTGGCTTTGAACTCGTCACCGTGAACGCAGATTCGTTTACAGAAGTGATTGGTGAGCTTGACGCCGACATCCGAATCATAAACATATGGGCTACGTGGTGTGGACCATGCCACGTCGAAATGCCTGAGTTCATTCGCTTCGGAAATGAGATGAAAGATGAGGGCGTTGCTGTTCGTTTCCTTTCGATCGACGACCCTAGGTTCCTTCCTGAGGTGGAGCAGTTTGCAGCCAATTATGGGATCACTGGACCGACCTACTTCTCTGAGACTGGCGACAGGCTCATTACAGACATTCATCCACGCTGGCAGTACGGGCTTCCTACGACGTTGATGATCGATCGGGACAACAAAATCCGCGACGTTTGGGAGGGCGCCGTTAACTATGACTTCCTTGTCGCCAAAGTTGAACGCATGCGCGGCGTTCTCGCCCAGGAAGCTGGCACTTCCCAAGAACTATCTTCCGAGTCCTGAACTATGAGTCGACTTCTTTCGATTGTCGGGCTGATCCTATTCGCGGCGGCCTCATTTGCACAGACAAGTACCGCGCAAGGCTCAGCCTCTGCAATACCTCGAGGCGATCATCCTCTGCGCAGCACAGAGGACCAGTCGGTGACGCTGAACGGTTTGATGGGAGAAAATGGGCTGGTTGTGCTGTTCTGGAGCAACGTATGCCCTTGGACCGAACGCTACACGGATCGAGTGGTAAAACTCGCGCGTGATTACCAACCCGCGGGTGTCGCATTCGCGGCAATCAACAGCAACGACTCAACACGTTTTCCCGACGAAAACTTTGCGTCGATGCGACTCCTCGCCGACTCTGAAGGATTTCCGTTTCCGTATCTGATGGACGACAGTGGCGCCGTTTCTATAGCATTTGGAGCCCAAAACACACCACAGGCCTATTTCTACAGCCCTCAGGGAGCATTGCTTTTCGAGGGCGCCATAGACGACAGTCCGGCCGACCCGGACCGAGTAACTATCCCTTACGTTCAACAGGCGATGGACCAACACCTTGCAGGTCAGACCATTGAGGTGCAATTGACGAGTGCGCTGGGTTGCACTATCAAACTCCCACGCTAAGGTGCGCAATGATTGCAACGCCAGAGGCGCTTGAGGAGATCGTCGGGAGAGCTCGGGCGCAAAATGCCGTTGCTCTGGATACGGAGTTTGTATGGGAGCGGACGTATTTCCCTAACCTTGGTGTCGTCCAGATAGGTTGGAGTGAGCAGGACGTTCATCTGCTCGACACGGTTGCTCTTACTGATCTGACTCCAGTGGGCCTACTCCTCGCCGACCCCAACGTTGTCAAGATCCTCCATGATGCAGTCCAGGATCTGACGATTTTAAGGCGCGCGACAGGTGCCGCCCCCGTCAACGTATTTGATACCCAACGCGCGAGCGGCTTCGTAGGACTCGGAGCAACCATTTCCTTACAGGATCTGGCTAGCGAAGTAATAGGCGCTAGTCTCCAAAAAGGCGAAACGCGGACCAACTGGTGTCAGCGTCCGTTAAGCTCTGATCAAATTGCGTACGCGGAGGACGATGTCCGCTACATGCCTGCCATCTTTGCCCAACTTCAAGAAAGAGCAAGGCAATCGAGCAGGGAGGGATGGGTCATTGAAGAAATGCTACTTCTTGATGATCCTACATTGTACGAGGAGCCCGATCCATATGTTCAGTTTGAGCGAGTTAGGGCTCGCGGTGCAAATGGGTTGTCGGGCGCGCAGCGCAGCGTACTTCGTGAGCTTGCTGCCTGGCGTGAAACTGAAGCTCGAGAGGCGAATAGAACTCGTCGCAATGTTCTTCCAGATGAGGGCCTTGTTGAGATCGCCCGGCGACTTCCTGATCGACCTCAACAGCTTCCGAAAAAAGGCTTGGGTGAACGAGAGCGGCGGCAATATGGTGAAGAACTCTTGGCAGCCGTACGGCGTGGCCTTGCGGTACCGAAAGACGAACGACCACGTCAGCAAGGGCGGAATCCGGATGAGGATCGCATTAGCGCAGTCGTACAGATCGTACAGGCTGCAATTGCAGGCCGTTGTACGAAAACGGGAATAGATCCACGTATCGTGGCTACTAAAGCAGAGATACGTGATCTCGTCGTCGCATTTGCTGATGGGGACACGTCGCGGCTTCCTGTTCTGAGTGGATGGAGAAGTGAACTTGTAGGAAACGATGTGGCGGCGCTTCTAAACGGGAAGGCAACTGTTGGACTAGGTGGCGCCAACGAGTGGCCTGATCTGCTTCTCTCGTGATATTGGAGCCTCCATCGCAACGCGTGGCCTGTGCATCGATAGCCGCTTCAGTACACCGAGCACCTATTTATGCTGCTTTGTCGAATAGTCTTCAATACTGCGCTTGATACCTTCAACTAGGCCATCCCACTCCACCGCGTGCGATTTGGTGACCGTCAAGAATTGTGGCAAAGCAAATACGTTTGCCACGCCGCCTAAAGCAAATATCGTCCGACCAAGCTCGTGATCAGCCGCTTCTGCGGGAGAGTTGAAAGCCAGCATCCCAGAAGGGATTATCATCGTCCCCTCAATTGTAAATTTTAGGCTATTGGGATTAGGTGTTGGATGTACGATGATATTGGGCATATAGAGCAGCAGTGATTAGCCGATACTACGGCTGCGTCTCTGTCCCGATTCTGAAAACAAAACGAACAGCGTGTAGTATCCTTCAAACACCGCACGAATCTAGTTCGATGAACCTCACGCGAACACAAACACCTCCTGCACCATCTCCCGTCGATTCCGCGTCGTTTGAGCGGGAGTCTCCACTCAGGGTTACTGCGCCAGCACCAGCACTGACGAAAGAGGTGGAGACCTCGCCGGAAATCATATCGGATGAACCCGTAACGCGGACTGGCAGACTCAGTAAGCAACTCACGGGTCTGAGCGATGACCTTAAAGAGATTGCTGAATTGCGGATTGCCCTCGCGAAGGCTGAAGTCACGGAACGTGTTGATTATGGAGTGGGGAGGGCCAAGCAGGGATCTGTATCTGGTGTGATCGCGCTGCTGGGTGCCTTCTTCCTGCTGGTTACGGTGGCGCTGGGGCTTGGATGGCTGCTAGGTCATCCATTCTGGGGCTTTCTAATCGTAACAGTGGCTATTCTATTAATTGCAGGAATCGCCTGGTTTGTTTTGAATCCCAAGCCACCCACGACGCAGAAATAGGGGAGATATGGCTACGAAGACACAAACAGCTTCCGAGATTCGAAAAGAGTTGGACAACCGACGGGCTTCGTTGAATAAGCGCCTTGCCGCCATCCGCCAAGAGTTTGCGCCGTTGGCAGAGATCACGAACGGCTCACTGCCGACTGATCGCGGCGAACCACTAACTACAGCACAAAAAGTGGGGTTTGCGGCTGGAACGACGCTGGTTCTCGGTGTTCTCCTGGGAATACGCTCGCGAAAAAAGAAACTAGATCGAACGGCAGGAAAAGGTACGGGCGTTCGCCTTTATGTGGACCACGTGCTTGATGAGGCAGCAAAACTCGTTGCGAAAGGCAAAGACCCAGAATCTGCTCTCGAGAAAGTGCTGCGGCGCAAACCGGCAATCGTGCAAGTAGAACAGTCCGATCACGTCACAAAAAGCTCCATTTTGTCTGAGTTGCCTGCCTACATGATGAGGATTCTGCTATACCAGGCCATTGAGGCCGGATTGGCATGGATTGTGGCCCAAGGAGTGGCAAATGGCTCAAAAGAGGCCACGGACGAGCAAATCGCTTGAGAACTCCGCGAATTGGTACGATACTAGCTTGAGTTGCAGGTCGTTCTACCGCCATGCTAGTTCTCATTTCCATACAGTTCATGATTTTGCTTGCAGCAAGTGCATTGCTGCTCCTTGAGGTTCGTGCTGGCAATTTCGCAGGGCTTACTGAGAGACGATCCGTGCTTAGTGCTTCAACCTATATGTTGGCAGCAATTATGGGTGCCACACTGCTTATCACCCTGGCAGATGGAGAATGGTTGTTTGCCCTTGCGCTGGTCCCGATTACGTTCCTGAGTCTACTTCGTTTTTCAATGATCGTTCGGCAGTGGTGGACCGGCTGGAAACTGCCGGTCTACACATGCGCGTTCATCGCGGTGGGGATTATGGCCACTCTTCCGATGATGCCGTCTCCACTCAACCGGACCTTTGTGTTGGAAGAGTTGAACCTGATTGACACGTCGCTAGAACGTCCAGATTCAATAAACCCGGAAGCCGTGAGGACAGTCAGGGCGTAAGGATTACCGCACAGGCAAAAAAAATGAAAGGCCAGAGCGAGATGCCCTGGCCTCTATTAAATGTACTAGCATGGTATACTCAGTGCTCGTGTCCGTGCCCCAACACTTCACCAGCATCGAGGCCAGCTGAACCAAGCTGTTCAGGCTGTGCGAGCTCCAGAGCTTTTCGAGGCATTCTTTCGTCACGTTCCGATGTCTGGTGAGCGAAGACAGCCATCACAGCGGCGGCTTGTTCGAGGTCTTCTTCAGAGAGGTGGTCGTACGTGTCCATTGTTCCGTGCCACGTCTGGGAGAAATAAGCCATCGGATCCTGAATAAACTGAAAGCCCGGCAGTCCAGCTGCATCAAAAGGAAGGTGATCGGTACCGCTCGTATTGGATATCGTCAACGTCCTCGATTCTTCGTCGCCGAAGGCATCAAGCCATGCGCGGAAGATGGGCGCGACTTCACTGTTGCGCTGCATATACACACCACGAATGCGCCCCGTGCCGTTATCAAGATTGTAGTAGGCTGAGAGCAGATCGTGCTCAGGACCAATCGCCGTGGCCGGTTCTCCGAACCCACCAAGGGTTGCGTAGCGCTCGTTTACATAAGCCGTTGAGCCGTATATGCCTTGCTCCTCGCCCGTCCACAATGCAAAACGGATCGTGCGACGCGGCCCTTGGCCACGCTCGTCATAGAAAGCCTGGAGGGCGCGAGCGGCCTCCATTACTACCGATGAGCCTGAGGCATTGTCTGTAGCGCCGGTTCCTCCATGCCATGAGTCCAGGTGAGCGCCGAGCATTACCACTTCATCGCCAACCTGTGGGTCGATGCCGGGGATTTCCGCAATCACGTTTTCCTCAACTACTTCGTCAAGCGTCCAACTGACTTCAAAATCAAGAGCCACGGAGACATTCTGACCCGCGTCCAAAAGGCGGAGAACGCGGTTGTAGTGCTCCGTCTCAACGACGAACTGCGGAACGGCTTCAACGCCAACTTGCCAAGGACTCGGTCGGTTCATGAAGTCAGCGCCTTCGGGCATGGGAACGGTTGCCCCCATAACACGAATGGAACCGGTTCCTCCCATCGTCGAGCCCTCCAGAATGGCTAGAGGATGTTCGTTGTAAATCTGAGTCAGCCGAGCCTGGCGAGCACGATACCGCGCGATAACTTCCGGGCTATAACTGCGTCGCGATTGGCTGCTCGCTCCAGCATTGGCCATGTCCAGCAGCGTGTCATCGTCGTGGCGGGACGCAATGCCTTCAAAGCCTAGGTCCACTTCTTCTTCTCCCGTAAGGAGAACAATCTTGTCACCAAGCTGCCCACTCAATGCCGCCAGCGCGTCATCGTCTTCCATATCAATGTGAATGACTTCGGCCGTGATGTTTCCTGTCGACGGGCTCCACGCTTTCGGAAACGCCATAACCGGAAATGTGTGCATGGCGATGCCAGAACCGCTTGCCGTTGCATTCAGGGAAAAGCGTTCGATGGCCCAGCCTCGTCCGAACGTTCCCCAGGGCTGAAGCTCAGCCGAGATCCCCCACGATTCGAAACGCTGCTGGGCCCACATTTGTGCAGCATCAAGTTGCAACGAGCCAGTCAATCGAGGACCGTGGATGTCAGTCAGCCACAGTGCAGTTTCCATAACCTGTCCACGCTCCATAGTCTCAGCCTTGATAAATGCAATGGCTGTGGAGTCGATGGTCTCCTGCGAAAATGCGGGCGCAGCGATCAGAAGAAGAATGGGGAGAAAGAAACGTGTTCGCATGGCAGTTGAAGAGGTTGGATAGCCGGCGGTTCGGAGGGGGTTGTTAATTAGAAATGCAGCGTGCTAAAATTTAAGCAGCGTGTTCTTCGATAGCCTGTGAGGAATCAGTGGACGCCTGTTCAGCTTCCCACAATTGAAAGGCACTCATATCTGATCGAAGCGATTTTAGCACAAACGCTACAACGGCAGCGTCATCAATAAAACCAATGAACGGCACAAAATCCGGGAGTAGGTCCAGGGGCGAAACGAAATAGAGCAGAGCCGCAACTACCGAAACGATGCTCTTCCAAGGGATCGCCACGTAGTCTTTACGCGCCCATGCACGTGCCAGCCGAAGCAACAGGGGCACGTCTGCGCGAAGCTCACGCAAGCGGCCCTTATGTTTGCCCAGTTTCACTCCCGCACGCTGAGCAATCGACTGGACCTCGGTAGGCACTTCCATGGCCTGTTTCGCTCTTTTTTGGAAGCGCTTGAAACCCCTTGGCGTGGCATCTGCGACAGTTTCGGGCATGGCTGTGCGTCGTATGTTGGCATCAAGGTACGGTGTAGTCCGAACCTCGTTTCACGTTCAGGAAGGAACCATGTACCGTTTGATTGCGCTTGTTTTGTTTCTATCGACAGCGTCCGCACAGACCTCCGTTACGCTGCAACCAGAGGCGGAAGAAGGCTTGAGTCAGAATCCAGTTGAAGCAACGCCTGCAGAAGAAAGACTGGCTGGCTTTGAGCGCCATCGACAGCTGCACGAGAATTCGCTCGTCGGAAATGTGCCATTTCGTTCGGTAGGGCCAACGGTGATGAGCGGTCGCGTGGCGGATCTGGAAGCATCGCCCTTCGATCCGGCGACGTTTTACGTCGCGTATGCGTCAGGTGGCCTCTGGAGGACCACGTCGAACGGCACGGCTTTCACGCCGTTGTTCGATGACGAAGCTAGCATGACCATCGGAGATATTGCCGTGGACTGGAGTTCTACGGATGGAGAGACCATTTGGATCGGAACAGGGGAGAACAATTCTTCACGATCCTCTTATGCTGGCACGGGCGTATACAAATCAACGGATGGAGGCGCAACGTGGCAACATCTAGGACTCTCCGAGACGCATCACACGGGCCGCATCATCCTCCATCCAACCGATGCCAGTACCGCGTGGGTCGCCGCTATTGGGCACCTGTACTCGCCAAATGGAGAACGCGGTGTCTTCAAAACCACCGACGGAGGCCAGTCTTGGAAACATTCACTGTTCATTGACGAAAACACGGGTGTCATTGATCTTGCCATAGACTCCAGCGATCCGAACGTGCTCTATGCCGCGGGATGGACTCGTACTCGCAGGGCCTGGGATTTCACGGAAGCAGGCGCGGGATCCGGCATTTACAAGAGCAGTGACGGCGGCGAGACTTGGGATCTCCTCACGACAGAGGGAAGTGGCTTTCCGACAGGCGAAGGGGTAGGACGAATCGGCCTGGATGTTTTTGCCAGCGATCCGCTGACTGTTTTTGCCGTGGTTGACAATCAGGCCCGCCGACCGGACGAGGAAGGGGATGATGAGGATGCTCTAACGAAAGACGTTCTTAGAACAATGACTGCTGCGACGTTTCTCGCGCTCTCCAACGAAGACATCACAGAATTCCTCGACAACAACAGCTTTCCGCTGAATTACGACGCTGAAACTATCAAAGAGCAAATGCGCGAAGGCACGCTGCAGCCTGTTTCATTGATCGAGTATCTCGAGGACGCCAACAGTCAGCTCTTCGATACGCCAGTAATCGGGCCGGAGGTTTATCGCTCAGACGATGGAGGGGATTCGTGGCAGCGCACGCACGATGGCTACATCGACGACCTGTTCTACAGCTATGGCTACTATTTCGGGCAGATTCGCGTGGCCCCGAACGATCCGAATCGCCTCTATCTGCTGGGTGTCCCGATTCTGGCCTCTTCCGATGGTGGCGCGACCTGGGAGAACATTGGCGAACCGCATGTCCACGTGGATCATCATGCGCTGTACGTCAATCCCGATCGCGCGGGGCACCTCATCAATGGCAACGATGGCGGCATTAATATTTCGTTCGATGACGGCGAGAGTTGGGCGAAGGCAAATGTGCCATCTGTTGGTCAGTTCTATGCCGTCGCCTATGACATGGCAGAGCCCTATAACGTGTACGGTGGATTGCAGGACAACGGCGTCTGGGTAGGGCCAAGTACGTCGGAGCCCGATCCAGGATGGGTTGGCGAAGGTTCGTATCCGTATGAGCGCCTCCTTGGCGGCGATGGAATGCAGATCGCGATTGACCCTCGCACCAATCAGACTGTGTACACGGGCTTTCAGTTCGGCAACTACTATCGTCTCGACCGTGAGGAGAATGATTACACGGTCATCACACCGAGACACGAGCTGGGCGAGCGGCCGCTACGCTTCAACTGGCAATCTCCGATTTATCTCTCCACACACAACCCCGACATTTTGTACTTCGGGTCCAACAGGCTGCATCGCTCACTGGACAGGGGAGACACCTGGGAAACACTTTCCAGCGATCTCACAAATGGTGGCCAGCCGGGCGATGTGCCCTACGGAACCACAACGTCGATTGATGAATCGCCTTTGCAATTTGGGCTCGTCTGGGTTGGCACGGACGATGGTTTCGTTCACGTAACCCGAGACGGAGGATTCTCGTGGCTGGATGCATCGCCCGGCCTTCCACCAGATTACTGGATCAGTCGTGTGGAGGCCAGCCATCACGACGAAAGTCGCGCTTACGTCTCACTCAACGGCTACCGCTGGGACAATTTTGAAGCACAAGTTTACCGATCAGACGACTTTGGGGCATCATGGCAACGAATCGGAATGGATTTGCCGGATGAGCCTGTCAACGTTATCGCCGAGGATCCTGAGAACGAGGATGTCCTCTATGTAGGAACAGATCATGGCGTCTACGTTTCGTTTGACCGAGGTGCCACGTTCATGGGAATGGCCGGGCAGCTCACGCAGGACAGCGAGCTGCCTAATGCGCCCGTTCATGACCTCAAGGTGCATCCACGAGAAGCTGACCTCATTGTCGGGACGCACGGCCGGTCCATTTACATCGTCGACGTTGGTTACTTGCAACAGCTTACGTCCGAAGTTCGTGCGAGTGATTTACACATGTTCCCCCTAGAGGATGTCCAGCACTCAGAACGCTGGGGTAATAGAGGCTACACATGGTCGGAGCCTTCTGAGTCCGAGGTGACCTTTGTCTACTGGGCGCATGAAGGTGGTACGGCGTCATTTCAGATCGCTTCTGAGGGCGATGGCAACATTCACTCATTCACCGACGAAGCTGAAGCGGGCCTAAACTATGCGACGTACAACCTCGTCTCGGATCGAGCGCTGTTTGATGAACACGAGGTAGGTGAGGCTACAAGCTGGTATTACCTCACGCCAGGAGTGTATACAGCTATGATCTTGCTCAACGGCAACGAAAATGAAGCGATCCTGACGATCACTGAGCCGCCACCACGACCTGCTAGAGGCCGGAAGAAGACACCTTGAGGACGGCCTACGTTACCGGGATCCACTCTGTATCGGAAACACCTGATTTCTGGTTCACCCACCTAGCGAGCACAAAGAAGAAATCCGACAACCGGTTGAGGTAATGAATCGCGTTATCCGAAATGTCTTCTGTTTTCGCGGCTCTGATGGTTTCGCGTTCAGCGCGGCGGCAAACGGTGCGAGCTATGTGCAACGCCGCTGCAGTACGATGACCACCAGGAAGGATAAAGTGTTTGAGAGGTGGGAGATCTGTATCCATTTTGTCCAACTCCTCTTCAAGCCTAGCGACGTGCTGAGGCTCTATACGAGGAACGGGATACTTCACATCGCCGGGGGAAGCGAGATCGCCTCCAAGAACGAACAGCTCCTCCTGAATTCGAACAAGCATAGCGTCGGCTTTCATCGCCCAATCGGTTTCTCCAAGATGTGATCGTGCCATGCCAATGAAGGCATTGGTCTCGTCGACCGTTCCATAGGCAATGATACGCGGATGTGTCTTCGAAACGCGATCGCCGCCAAAGAGGCCGGTCGTCCCGTCATCGCCAGTTTTGGTATAAATTTTCATTCGGTAGTCGCTCAGACTGGAGAAAGATAGCGGACCTGAACTGCGTGTGATTCTTCAGAAACCTCGGCCTCCATTCTAAAGACTGACCGGATTAGATCCGACGTGAGAACTTCACTAGCGGTGCCATCTGCGACGAGACGGCCCCTGTCGAGAATCACCAGCTGGTCCGTGTACCGAGCGGCAAAGGCCAGGTCGTGGAATGCGGCAATGACAGTCTTGCCGGATTGGACCAAACCTCTAATACGTTCCATCAAATCATATTGGTGGTGAACGTCTAGGTGAGCCGTTGGCTCATCTAGAAGGAGGATGGAGGCATCCTGTGCCAACGCCTGGGCCAGTTGCACGCGCTGCTGCTCGCCACCGGAAAGCGTGGAAACGAGGCGGTCAGCAAAGGCTAGAAGATCTGTATCGGCGAGGGCATCTTGAATATGCTCGCGTTGTTCTGCAGATGGCTGATCCAGCCAGTTGAGATGCGGTGCCAATCCAAGTTCAACAACTTCTCGCACCGTGAAATCGAAGTCGAGGGAGGAGTGTTGTCGAACGAAGGCAATCTGCTGGGCACGCTCTCTATCCTTCCACATATTCAACTGGCGATCTTGTAAGTGTAGCCGACCCGTGTAGGGGAGGAGTCCACCGAGTGCTCTTAGAAGTGTTGTCTTCCCACTACCATTGGGGCCAAGTAATCCAACCCAACTTCCCCTGGCAACTGAGAATGTGAGGTCCTGCAAAATGCCTGTCTTCCCAAGCTCTACGCTCAGATCGTTGGCGGCGAACACGATCGGACGTTCTGCAAGCACGGGAACCGGAAGCAACGTTGGCTGTGTTGGGAAAGCAATCTTGAATAGACGTTGATGATACGCACCGGACTTCTAGCTGTACTCGCCGCTTTGGCATTCGTTGGCTGTGATGCGAACAATGACCAACTGGATTTCCGCAGTGCAGCGAGCGCAGTGCCCTCCGGCATTTTTCGAACGTTGGATGGTACCACGCCGCTAAACGGAGAGAATGACCCCGACGATTGGAGAACAGCTCCTGCCTACGCTACGAGTGGCTTCATTGTTCTAAACCGTGCCCACCCGAATCCAGCACACCTTGATCAATCTGATACTGTAACCATCCTTATTACCACGTTAGACCGTATTCCAGGAGGATTGCAACTCGTGGCGCGCAACGGCCTGGGAGAACGTATCGTGCTTTCGCAGTACCGAGACATTCCGGGTGGCACCGAAGCGTTCAGTTTCTTTGTGAGCGAGATCTTAGGAGCACAACCTGGCGAGCTGTGGCGACTCATACTTTTTGACAGCAGGGGAGAACCCGTTACGTACGGAGACCTGCTCATCGAACGCTAACGACTGCAGACTTACAGACGTCCTCGCATGTCAAGCCAGCGGAGTTCCCAAACCTTCCGCATGGCTTCGCGGACGATGGATTTGCTCATCTTGCTTTGCCCCTCTGCTCGTTCCGTAAACACGATAGGTACTTCGACAAGCTTGAACCCACGCTTCCAAGCCCGATAATTCATCTCGATCTGGAACGAATAGCCGTTCGACTTCACCGCGTCGAAGTCGATGGACTCCAGCACCCCACGCCTGAAACATTTAAAGCCAGCCGTTACGTCTTTGACTGGAAGTCTTGTTATAAGGCGGGTATACACGCCCGCGCCATATGAGAGAATGAGCCTGGAAAGCGGCCAGTCCACGACGCGTACGCCTCCCTTGTAACGGCTTCCTATTGCGAGGTCCGCTCCGTTTCGGCACGCTTCAATCAAGAGTGTGAGGTCGTGTGGGTTATGCGAGAAATCGGCGTCCATCTCACAGATGTACTCAAACCCATCTTCCAACGCTTGCTTGAAACCCGCGAGATAGGCTGTTCCCAGTCCTTGCTTGCCCTCTCGTTCGATAATTCCAATTCGCTCAGGGAAGTGTTCTTTGAAGGATCGCACCCGATCCGCAGTCCCATCCGGCGAGCCATCATCCACAACGATCACGGAAATGCCACCTTCGAGCGCCATCACCTGCCGAAGAACGGGCCCAATATTGCGCTCTTCGTTGTACGTTGGAATCACCACAACAGCCTGCATCAATCCAGGGTCAGCAGTTACTGACAGTGTAGACGCCTGACGCGGAGAGGGAGCGAGCACGGGCTTCATTTGGGTGAATTGCAAGGATACGCCTGCGAAGCATTTTCGGTCCAACGGTCGTAGGCGGCTCCGGCGTATATTTCGCCCTTAGAATTGTCGTTTTCAAGACGCAGGGCACCTTCGCACCAACTTCTGCATGGCCGGACGCACAAAAACACAATCCAAGAATCCAACTGCGGCCCCCTCGCATAATGGGGCGATGCATGCTTTTACACCAGAGCCTGGCGATTTCCGCCGTTACTTCGAGAGTGGGCATACGCATGAGAGCGTGGGCATCTCGGAAGAAACGCTACTGGACATGTACCGCAACATGCTCCTGCAGCGACGCTTTGAGGAGCGGGCTGCCCAGATGTACGGCCGCCAGAAGATTGCCGGTTTTCTCCACCTTTACATCGGACAAGAGGCAGTTTCCGTAGGCTCGGTATGGGGAACGCGGCCAGACGACCCCATCATCACGGCCTATCGCGACCACGGACTAGCACTTGCACGTGGTATGAGTGCCGATTCGGGCATGGCTGAGCTTTACGGAAAGATTGGAGGGTGTTCGCGCGGTAAAGGTGGCTCGATGCACTTCTTTGATGCCGAGAAGCACTTTTATGGCGGCCACGGCATCGTTGGCGGGCAAATTCCGGTTGGCGTAGGGATGGCTTTCGCGATGAAGTACAAGGAGACGGGCGGATGCTGCCTTACGTATTTCGGCGACGGTGCGATTAACCAGGGTGCATTCCACGAAGCTGCAAACCTGGCGTCGCTCTACAAGTTGCCCGTCCTGCTAATCGTTGAGAACAACGAGTACGCTATGGGCACCGCGGTACACCGCGCATCTGCCGAGCCCGACCTCTACAAACATGCCTACGCCTATAACATGACCGGTGCTATCGTTGACGGCATGGATTTGTTCGAGGTATACCACGCGATTCAGGAATTGGCTGACGAAGCCCGTGAAGGCAAGCCGGCGCTGGTGGAGGTCCGCACCTACCGCTATCGCGGCCACTCGATGTCCGATCCTCAGAAGTACCGGACGAAAGAGGAATTAGAGTCGAAGAAGGACGAAGACCCCATTCTTCGTGTTAAGAAATACATCCTTGATAATGGTCTCGGGACGATCGAGCAGCTCGACGAGATGGACGAAAGTGTCAAGGCTGAGGTTATGGCGGCGGTCGAATTCGCAGAAAGCAGCCCATTCCCAGAGATCGAAACCATGTACGAGGACATCTACACGCAGTCCGATTACCCTTTCCTCGTCTAGCATTCCATTCATTGACCGATCAGATTCTATAGATGGCCGAGATTCAATATCGAGAAGCTCTTCGAGCGGCGATGACCGAGGAAATGGAACGCGACGAGAACGTGTTTCTGATGGGAGAAGAAGTAGCGGAGTACGACGGAGCCTACAAGGTTTCGCAGGGAATGTTGGAGCAGTTCGGGGCCAAGCGAATCATCGACACGCCGATCTCCGAAAACGGATTTGCTGGCTTGGGCGTCGGAGCGGCCATGATGGGGCTTCGGCCAATCATTGAATTCATGACATGGAATTTCACGTTCGTTTGCTTCGATCAGATCGTTTCGAACGCGGCGAAAGTGCGCTACATGAGTGGCGGTCAGGTTAAGGTTCCTATCGTATTTCGGGGCGGCAACGGTGGTGCAGGACAACTCGGCGCGACTCACTCGAATTCCGTGGAACCGCTGTATGCAAATGTTCCGGGTTTGAAGATCATTGCTCCCTCCAATCCCGATGACGCGAAAGGACTTCTAAAGAGCGCCATACGCGACGACGATCCCGTGCTCTTCCTAGAATCGGAAGTCATGTTTGGACTAAAAGGCGAAGTGTCCGAGGCAGAGGATTACACGCTTCCAATTGGCAAGGCGCGCATAGCTCGAGAGGGTGATGACATAACGCTTGTCGCGCACTCCAAGAGCTACTGGCTGGCCATGGAGGCTGCAGAAGAACTAAGCAAGCAGGGATACGAGGCCACGGTCATCGATCCGCGAACGATTCGCCCGTTTGATTTCGATGCGGTTGTCGAGTCCGTCCAGAAGACAAACCGGCTCGTTGTGGTGGACGAATCTAGCCCGTATGGCGGAATTGCCTCCGAGATTGCCTTTCAGATTCAAAGCCGTTGCTTTGACTATCTCGATGCTCCGGTTGCCCGTGTGACGACGAAGGACACACCTGCGCCGTATTCCAAGAACCTTATCGAGGCCTGGATGCCTTCAGTTGACGAAGTCATCGAGGCATCCAAACGCGTTCTCTACGTCAACTAA
>JAHEJB010000037.1:0-19302 GCA_024639085.1 Rubricoccaceae bacterium
GTTGGTGGGAAAGGGGAAATCAACACACCGCCGGCCTTGACGGCAGCGGCGGCGCTGGGACGGGCCTGGTTATCAACACGCGCCAACCCGCAGCGGGCAACCATGACACAGCGGGCATTCGCCGAGCTGCTCAGTTTGTGTAGCACAACATCAAACCCGGTCTGTGCACCACAGGCAATCGGGATTCCCTCGGCGATCAACTTCCTGGCAAGGAGTTGTGCACTCTCGAAGGCGCTTTCCGGCACAGGTGCGCGGGCATGAAGCGCGACAGCTGTATCCGCAAGCACGTCCGTTGATCCGAATGAATAGAGTACAACCGGTCGGTTGGGGCGATCCAGATCGTGAACACCTCTGGGCCAATGCGGATGTCCTTCGGCAATGACCTGAATATGTTTTCCGACAAGGGTCCTTATTTCGGTAGAGGACTGCCGTATTTCGTCCTGAAAGACATCCTGATCAAACAGGCTTTTAACGGTTCGTTCTGCGTTGGGGGCACCTTTTAGTCTCAGAAGAACCTGTTCTCTAGGCGTCGCCAGCAGGCTGTCGTACGTGGGGAATCGCTCAAGCAGCTTGTGCGCAGTTACACGTCCCACACCTTCTTGCTGCAAGAGAGCGAGTGCAAATGCTACGTCAACCGGATCTTTCTCTAGCATGGTCCAGAAAGTAGACCTCACGCATGAAATGCTGAAAACCACATCCTAATGGGATTAGTTGGTGCCAACAAGGAGGATTACAGATTCTCTCGTCATAGTACCCCGGAATGATTAAAAGCGGCGTTTTTAGTGCATTTGGATTGGTTCATGAAGGTGGCACTGCTTTTGCGCTTACGCGCGTGGCCCCCGTCACCCCAGTCTTCATGATTACACCTCTTCGCGTTCTTCTTGTTGTTGATGGCGACGTTTCGCCCTATCAACATGCTTTGGAGCAGGGTGGATACAATTCCGAAATCACCCAAATTCCAAAGTTCGACGATCTCGACGATGCCCTCGAAGATGACGATTGGGACATCGCAATTGCGAAGGCAGACATCTCCGCATTAGACGAAATCTCCCGCGCCGTCAAAGACGAACAGCCCGATCTGCCCCTAATCGCCGTTGGGAAAACTAACGACGCATCACTTCTCAATCGCCTTGCCGCCACCATCTCTACCGACGACATGCCTTCACTTTCTGCCATCGTGGCCCGCGTACTCCGCAACTCGCCGTCGGCTGTACCTTCAGATTCAACGTCCAGCCACTCCGAAATAGCAACAGAACGCAGGGCCGAAGAGCGCTGCCACATCCTCGCTGAACTCTCTGCGGATCTCGCCTTTTCGTTGGACGCGGATGCTAATGGGCAGCAGAGAATATCATGGGTATCGGATTCTTTTGCACGTGAAACCGGGTACACAAAGGATGAACTTGGATCGATGGGCGGAATGCTCGCCATCGTCCACGCCGATCATCACGACAAAGCCCGAACAGTTCTTTCAGTTAGCGAGGCTACTAAAACCGACCAGGCTGACTTCCCCATAATGATGAAATCGGGAGCAGAAAAATGGATGGCTGCTCGTTCTGTTGCCAAGACGTATTCTGGATCAGGGGCGACCACTGTTTACTGTTCTTTGCAGGATATCACGGCTAGGAAAGTTGCGGAAAACGAACTCGTGGTGGAGCGTGACCAAGCTCAGGAAATGGCGCGAATGAAGAGTGCTTTTCTGTCCAACATGAGCCACGAAATCCGGACGCCGCTGACCGGCTTGCTCGGCTTTGCAGGCCTGCTCTCGGAAGAAACGGAAGGCGAGGCGCAGGAGTTTGCTCAGAGTATCGAGCGAAGCGGCCAGCGGTTGCTCGATACGCTGAATTCTGTTCTTGATCTTGCCCGCATCGAAGGCGAAAAGCCGGATGCAGATCACGAACCGTTTGACGTCGTTGAGGAAATTGAGCAGGTTGTTGAGCTTCTTCAGCCAGTCGCTGAACAAAAGGGGATTACGCTTCACTTATCTCAGACAGCTGGTCCAATTGAAGCCAAGATTGATAAGACCTCTTTCGGTCGGATTCTTACCAACCTGATTGGCAACGGCATTAAATTCACCGAGGAAGGTGGCGTAGACGTAGACGTCGCCGCAGATGGCGATTCGATCAGCCTGGTCATCCGAGATTCAGGAATAGGGATCGACGAGGAGTTCCTTCCACAGCTATTTGATGAGTTCCGCCAGGAATCGACGGGCGCATCTTCAGAGCAACGAGGCACTGGTCTTGGGCTAGCAATCTGCAAGAAACTGGCGGATATCCTAGGTGCTACGATAAGTGTGGAAAGTGAGCGTCCGGGTGGAACCACGTTTACGGTAATTATTCCTGGCGCTGTCCGTGCAGAATCAGCCGAAGCTGATGCATCACCAAACCAATCCATCGAGCCTGTAATCACAACGAAGGCAGCGGATGAGAACGTTGTCGAAGCCGAGACGGTAGAAGAGGAAGCTGACCAGAGCGAGGCCGTGTCAACTGGATCTGTGGAATCTGCACCCGACAGCCCCACAGATAGGTTGTACAATTTCGACGACCTTGTTGAGGCCGAAGACGTCCCCGCTCTAATGGATGCGAAGGAATCTGAGGCATCCGAAACGAGCGATTTGGCGGAGGAACCAGGGGTATCTGAAACGGCTGACGAAGTTGAGTCCCGTTACGACGCAAGCGGGTTCGGCCCTAAATCAGCAAGATTCGAATTTGATGCGCAGGCTGCCTACACGTCGCAGGATGAAGCAAAGAATGAGAAGGTGCAGGAGGATGAACCGGTCGCAGAAGCCGAATCAGAAGGCGCGGTCTTTCAAGCGGTCCCAGAGGAGTTTGAGCCTGCAACGCATCATGGAGACTCGCTGCCTGAAACGGTTGTGGCCGAAGAAGAAGCGCCCTCTGAGCCCGAAGATGCTACGCCCGGATGGGTTCAGGACGATCGCCCTGCCGTGCTTGTCGTAGAGGACAATCCAGATACGCGAATGCTTCTCGAGCGGATTTTAAAGCGGACCTACCGCGTTCAAGCTGTAGGGGATGCTCGCTCGGCACTGGTTCTCCTGAACGAGCATCACTTTGATGGATTCGTCTTGGACATTAATCTCGGCGGAAAGGAGACGGGCGTAGACATCTTGCGCATATCCCGGACGCTTCCAGGGTATCGCAACGTCTTTGCACTCGCACTCACCGCGTATGCACTGCCCGGCGATCGGGAGCGGTTCCTCGCTGCCGGTTTCAACAAATACGTCTCCAAGCCGTTCACACGCAGCGCGCTCATGGCAGCACTGAAAGACGGGCTTCCTGTCGTAGCATAGACATTTGCGGTTCGCTACGTCGAGAGGCGTTCTAGCGGGTTCAGCGCGTTGTCAATATCGCCGTATACTCGGTGTTGCTAACGATGCGCGCCCATGCCACAGCAGGCTACAATTCAAGACCTCGCCCCAGATGAGCCTGGCAAAATGCCAGCTCCAGGTATGGATGGACCGTGTATGGCGTTGGCGATGAGCGGGGGCGGCGCACGAGCGGCGTATCAGATGGGCGTCCTTCGCGGCATTATGCGCGACCATCCAGAGTTCGCACCCTCGATTCTCACGGGCGTGTCTGCGGGAGCCATCAATGCAGCGTATCTGGCAAACCATATTGGCTCGTTTACGGAAGCCGTAAGCGGCCTTGGTCGTTTGTGGCGACAACTTCGGACGGAGCACGTGTTCCACGTAACGGGGCCAAGCGTTGCCATAAGCGGACTAACATGGGCACGCCGGTTGTTTGGAGGTGGTTCGAGGTCGTCGAGGAAGGCCCAAGCGTTGCTTGATGCCACACCCCTCCGCGAACTGCTCGACCGGGAACTCAGCAGCAAGGACGGATTCGTCACGGGCATTGATACGAATATTGCTTCAGGGCGGCTTGAGGCCCTCTCGATAACGGCCAGTTCGTATACCACCGGTCAGTCGGTAACGTGGGTTCAAGGGCGGGATGTAGAGGGCTGGAATCGGCCTAATCGCCGCGCGGTACAGACACAGATTCGCCCCGAGCACGTAATGGCGTCTGCATCCTTGCCATTCTTTTTCCCGGCTGTCCGTGTCGATCACCATCAGTTTGGAGAGGCGTGGTACGGCGATGGCGGTATCCGCTTGACGGCACCGCTGTCTCCGGCACTCCATCTTGGGGCACGTAAGATTCTTGCCGTTTCGACGCGATACGGTCGCTCAGCGAAAGAGGCCGACAAACCTGTGATCGACGACTACCCACCTCCGGCTCAAATCCTCGGCGTCCTCATGAACGCTATCTTCCTCGATCTTCTGGATCAGGACGCGCAGGTTCTTCGGCGAATAAACAGATTGCTGGAATCGTGGCCGGACGGGAAGCCCGGTGCAGACCCGCACGCCGGATTCCGCCCGATAAAGTTGCTCGTTCTGCGTCCCTCGCAGGATCTGGCGAAGCTCGCCACGGAATTCGAGCCAAACCTTCCGCCCACGTTTCGCTTTCTAATGCGAGGCCTCGGCGTTCGAGAAACCCGCAGCCCCGACTGGCTTTCGATGTTGCTCTTCGAGCCCGGATACACAAGCAGGCTGATGGAAATTGGCGAAGCGGATGCAGCCGCTCGGTCAGATGAGGTAGCCGAGTTCCTCTCCTACGATGTTCACGCGTAAGAAGGCGAGGTCAACCGAACAGCTTCCGAATAGTCGAGATCGCGTGGTTAAGCCCATCGTCGGTCACATCGCGATGAAACGTTGCGCGTAGGGTTTTAGGCCCAAAGGGCACGACGCGGACGCCCTCTTCCTCAAGTTTCTCTAGAACCGTAGAGGCGTCCTCATCCAATGTGTCGAACAAAACAATGTTTGTTTCGGGAGGAACGACACGGAACGCTGCACATCTCGACAACGCATCAGCGAATGATTTGGCACGTGCATGATCTGCTTTCAACTGTTCACGGTGGTCGAGTGCCAGCAGTCCAGCCGCAGCAAGAATACCGGATTGCCTCATGCCCCCGCCCAGGCGTTTTCGCATTCGCCTCGCCTCTTGGATAAGAGCCTCTGAACCTGCCAAAACAGAGCCGACGGGCGCTCCAAGCCCCTTAGAAAGGCACACGTTGACTGTATCAAACGAGGCGGAGAATTCAGATTCAGGTGTACCCGTGGCGGCAGTTGCATTCCACAGCCGCGCGCCGTCCAGATGGAGGGCGAGTTCGTGAGCGCGCGCTGCCTCCGCAACCCGCCGTATGTCGTCCAGCGGATAGACAAGCCCGCCCGCCTTGTTGACTGTGTTTTCGAGGCAAACCAGACTTGTCCGCGGCTCCCAGTCGAATGCGCCTCGTACAACCGATTCGACATCGATTGGTTTAAGGATGCCCGTTTCATCGCCGACAGGCCGCAGCTGAACTCCCGAAATCTGCCCTGGTGCTCCCGATTCGTAGTGAAAAATGTGGCTGCGCTCGGCGACCACCACCTCATCGCCGGGTTGTGTGTGGACGGCAAGGGCGATTTGGTTGCCCATGACCCCACTGGGCACGAACACGGCGGATTTTTTTCCGAGAATGTCGGCGACGCGCTCCTCCAGCTTTCGAACGGTTGGGTCTTCGCCAAATACGTCGTCGCCAACCTCGGCTTCCGCCATCGCCCGGCGCATCTCGGGCGTCGGCTGTGTTACGGTGTCGGAGCGGAGGTCAACGATTTCTGGCATCACCAAACTTACCAGCCCATCTGTCGCATGCGTCGCTCTATTCGTCTGGCTGAGCTCCCCATGTTTTGTGGACGACGTTCGCGTGGGTTAGGGAGACACACGACGAGACGGGCCGCCTGGTCGCGGCTCAGGCTGGACGCTGAAACGCCGTAGTGATATTGCGCGGCTTCCTCGATGCCGAACACCCCAGGTCCCCACTCAACCACGTTGAGGTAGAGCGTGAGGATGCGCTCTTTTGGTAGGATGAAATCGGCCAGATAGGTCAGCGGCACTTCTAACCCCTTCCGAATCCACGAGCGGTGGGTGGTCAGAAACAGGTTTTTGACGAGTTGCTGTGTGATAGTAGACGCGCCTCTGGGAGACCTGCCGCGGCGTTCAGCTTCTTCACGCGCGTTCTTGATCTCCACCCAATCAAACCCGTTGTGCTCGTAGAAACGAGCATCCTCGGCCGCAACAGCCGCGTGCCGCGCATCTGCGTCGATGTCATCATCCGGGCGAGGCGAATAGCGGTAGCCGACATCCGGGCCAAGCCCTTCTACTATCCGCTGAACGTGTACGGTTGTAATCGGAGGATCGACAAACCGATACGCGAGCAGGAGAAACGTACAGGCCAGGAAGTAACCGAAGATGACAAAGAAGACGAAGCGGAACAGTTTGCGTAGCCACGCCAGCGGCCCACCTTTTCTCTTCTCGGATGTCTTCGGCTTCGCCATTGCGGCCAGGGCCGTGCGTCTCAGCGGCTGATTTCGAGAACCTCGAGCGTGATACGCCCTGCCGGCACTTTGATTTCTATTGAGTCGCCAACGGTTTTGCCAAGCAGATTCCTGCCAATCGGGCTTTCAACAGAAATCTTGCCCAGCGCAAAATCCGCTTCTGCCGCCGCAACAATGGTGTAAAGCGCTTCTTTTTTCACCTTGTGGTTCATCACCCGCACCTTCGAGAGAATTCGAACGGACGAGGTATCCACTGAGCTTTCGTCGATAATGCGCGCATTGCCAACCGTACCCTCAAGCTTGGAGATGCGCGCTTCGAGGTGGCCCTGTGCATCCTTTGCTGCATCGTACTCTGCGTTCTCAGAAAGATCGCCCTGCGCACGTGCCTCGGCGATGGCTTGCACAATCTCCTGGCGCTCAACGGTGCGAGCTCTGTGTAGCTCGTCCTTCAGCTTCTGGAGGCCTTCAGCAGTTAGATAAACAGGCTTGTCGCTCATGAGCGGCGCGAAAACGTTGGTCCTAGACGATAAAAAAACGCCACGTCCCAACATGGTCGGGATGCGCGGCGAAAGGCAGTGGCCAAAAGATACGGAGAGGTTGAGCCGAAGAGAAGGGGTTATAACTCTCTACAACTTCCTCAACAGGCCTCGAGCGGCTACCAGGAGGCTCGAGGATTACTACTACCCGACCTACCACGAATTGGGTTTCGGGTCGTCCCCGGCCGAATCGTGCCGGAACTTTCTCCTCTACGTATTAGGTCCTCGCCCGCGAGGAAATCCCGCGGATTGTCTATCACGCGGCGTGCCGTCCAATAATGACGGTTATAGTAACCCTGCGTGAGGTTCGATACGATGACTCCGCGACTGGACGAAGCGTGAATAAATTCGCCATCACCTAGATAGACGCCTACATGCCGAACACCGCGACGGCGAAAGAACACGAGATCCGCCGGAAGTAGTTCGTCCCTGCGAATGTGATCGCCCTCGTGTACCTGGGTAGCCGTTGTGCGAGGAAGTTCAATGTCCAAAGCACCACGCATGAGTTGCTGCACGAAAGAAGAGCAGTCGATACCACGGCGGGTTGTTCCACCGTAGCGATACCTCGTCCCAATCCAATCTTCGCCTTCCTCACGGACTGTGGCCGCCAAGGCTGCAGATCCAGCCAGCACGGGCGCTTCAGCGCGTACGGCCGGTCCAAAGTTTACGGTTCGAATCCTTGAATTGCGCTCACGTGCCTCGTTACGCGCCGCCTGATTTCCGGTCGTAGAGCTACCATTAGTCGGGATCTGAACCCACGTCCCGCCCTGGACTTGCTCACTTTGCTGTTGTGGGCTTAGTGCCGCACATCCCATTAGCGGGACGACTGCAAAAAGAACCGTAAGCAAATATCTGTACGTCAGCGCGTATCGAGCGGAGGACATGAAACAGTCGGGCGTGGTGGTGGGGCGGAGCGAAAATAATAGCATTTGGGAACAAATCAAGAAATCGCACCAAAACTTGGCGGATGGCCTGTTTACGAAGATTTCAAAGGAACCCAAACGGCTTCCGAACGATTACGTGCGAACACGCTACTACATCCATGGGCATCTTAGCCCACCTCCAAAAGCGATCAACACACCGTAATCATGAGTTCGCCGTTCTCACATGCATTTGACCGATTGCTGCCGACTTTACTCGGATTCTCGGCGGGTGTAGCGGTGGGACTTTTGCTTGCTCCAGATGCAGGCCGCCAAACGCGCCGTCGACTTGCAAAGGGAGCCCGTGAGGCAACTCAAGCGGCACAGAATCAGGCGTTAGGATTGGCCGAGCCCATCGTAGAGCGTGTGCGGGAGACCACGCATGAACTGGCGGAACGGCATGTGCCTCTCGCCGATGACTGGGATGTTGTTGATGGAAAAGAATTTCTTGACGGCCTCTTGCGATCGCCACGACGTTGAGAATCACACGACTCTGAACCTCCTTTACCTACTAAGCAAACATGCCGTATCCAGAACCACTTGTTTCTCCCATGCGCGAAGAACTCACACGCCTTGGCGTTGAAGAACTTCGCACCGCCGCCGATGTGGACCGCGCGATGAGCGAAGGGTCTGAAGGGACTACTCTCGCCATCATTAACTCTGTGTGTGGATGCGCCGCGGCTAATGCGCGCCCTGCGGTTGCGATGGCACGCGGCATTGAATTACAGCCGGATCGGTACGTAACGGTTTTTGCCGGGCAGGATCTGGAGGCCACGGCGCGGCTGCGTGAGCACCTTGCCGGAATTCCACCTTCGTCTCCCTTCATGGCGCTTCTGAAGGATGGTGATCCTGTCTTTGTTCTGGAGCGCCGCCACATCGAAGGGCGTAGCGCTTCTGCTATCGCTCACGACCTCGTTGGTGCTTTTGAGCGCTTCTGTGGCGTGGCTTCTGGCGATGGAGCGGCTCAACAAGAGCCAGTCGTCGAGGAGACCAGGAAGGCATCTGATGAGCTTCCGCCGACGTTCCGTTCGATCCTCTAGTCGGATGAAGACTTTAGGATCATGAATATGCGTACCCTCTGATACCAGCACATCAGAGGGGGTAGAAACGACTACGAGGAAGAACGTCCCAGCCGGTAAGCGGCAGCCAGATAAAGGGCCACCAGGCCGGTTGCTACGCCGAACTGTATCAAGTCGGCAGCGCCGGTTTGAACGAGCAGCACAAGGAGAATTGCTGGTGCAAGCGACAGAAGCGCAGGTTTGATCCAAAGAGAGAGCATCGCTTCGCCCGAAACGCCTGCCCACCTGAATAGAATGATCGTTTGGGCCAACCAGGACAACGCGCTTACGGCTGAGAATCCAATCAAGGCCCCCACTGGACCTCCCTGAAGACCTCCCACGACAAGCCCTGCAAAGCGAAAAACAAACTGCAATGCATTTACACTGAACTCCGTGGCCTGGCGCTCCATTACGTCGTATAGAGATGAGAGCGGCGAGCCAACGAAATTCATCAGCATCCACGGCGCCAGAATCTGGGCATAAACACCAGCATCTCTCCATTCCTCACCAAAAACGACGGCAAACGTAGCCGGGCCTACGATCATCATGGCGGCAAGGGGAAAGACGCCGAACAGCGCGAGACGCCTGCCGACGCTTTCGGTTATCTGGCGCAACGATCCATCTCGCCTGGCTTCCGCCGCGCGCACGAAGAAAACCCGCGCGACCGACGCACCCACAAGCTGCATCGGCGCGGCCAGCGAACTGAACGCCACGCCGAATAAGCCTGCGGCTTCGACGGAGAACATGGATAGTAGAACGAACGCTGGCAGTTGCATTGAGAACGTATTCAGGAAGCCGGACGGCATCGAGAACAGGGGGAAGCGGCGGTACCGGTCAGCCAATTCACGCAAGGGCCTTCGAATTCCGTAAACCCGGTGTTTGAAAGCGGAAGCTCCCAGAACCACAACTGAGGTCACGGTCCCACCTAGTTGACCCGCAATAAGCCCGATGGGGCCCGTCCCAACAACTCCCGATGTGAGTTGGGTTGGAACAGCAACGGCGCTCTGGCTAACACGAGCGCCCGACACCAGACGAAATTGATTGCGGCGCGTGTTCCAGACTTCAAGTGTGCGTCCCCAGCAGATGGCCAGGACGCCGAACGGAACCAATGCGAGAAACGGCGCAGCCTCGCTGTTTCCCAACATGTTGGCAATTGCGTCACGAAAAGGGACAAGGCCGAGTGATGCGAGCGCAACCAATAGGCTAAGTCCCAGCGCAATGCGAACGAGCGACCACGCGTCCTCATCGGATTCGGGCAGCATGGCCGCATCTTCGTAACGACCTGTTGCGGCTGAGGCGATCACACCCACAGTTGCCGCATACAGTGTAAGAAAGCCGAAGTCTTCTGGCGTAAAGAGGCGCGTTAGGAATGGGCGAGCGGCGTAGGCAAATCCCTGCGCTAAAACGGTACCACTGATGAGCGTTAGGACAGGCACGGTAAACCTGCTGCGGCGCGCAAGCCTGCGGACCGCCGGAAGCCTCTGGAACCATCCTTTCATAGACTTTCTGACTCTCGACGCAGATCGTAGACGACCCACTCCTGGTTTTGAAAAGCCACGGGAAAGCTGAGCAACTCAGCTTCCGCCCCGAGCAGCGCGAAGTCGATAGAGAATCGAGCTTGAAGGTCAAGCCACTCCTCAACTGTGTGCCTGCCGTAGGCGGAGTCAAGTTCGAGCTTTGGATTGACTCCTCTTGCTGGACGATCGATCGGGGCCATCGCCATCAGCCGCTCATACCATGTTTGCATAGCTCGATCACTAAACACGAAGGCATTCCAGTTTGCTACAACACTGCGCTCACCGAACGACCGGAAGGTGCTCACAGACGGCGGGATTGCAAATAGGGCTTCGTCGCTGGTTTGCGTTCGAGCCCACGCCTCAACACCACCCAACTCCGTCTGCTGATGGACAATGGGATACATCAACGCTCCCGGGAGGCCCGCTCCACGAACGGCCAACATCAACACGATCGCGGCCAAAGCCAGCGCGCAAACCAAGCCAAGCTTTCGCCATGATAGGAGCTGCTCGCCAACTCCCCTGATCGTCTTGGGCAACCACCGAACGATGACCGCACTCATGAGAATCGAGGCGATCAACGCCGCCGGAACTGTCAGTTTGAAGAACTGTAGTTTGGCGACGATTTCGACCGGTACGAGCTCAACAAAAACGATGCTGAGACAGCAGAGCAGGAAGACAACCAACCAGAATCGGACGATCTCGGGTGCGTATGTGATGCACTTCGTTTTCGACAGATGCCACAGAGATAAGCCCCCCAATGCCATCAGCGGCCAAAAACGGAGATGTCGGGACAGGTCGAACGAGAAGAACAGATGATGCCAGGGATTCCTGAAAACAGCGTGGATGTAGAATGGAGATTCGCCATCTGGATCACCGCCAGCTTGAGTAAGTAGAACAGGAATGATGACAGGCAACGCGATGATGACGAATGCGGCAGATAGCCGTGCTGCTTCTGCGATCCTGTAACCACTAGCTCTCTCGTATGAACGGATAAGCACAATCACAACGAGAGCCAGTGCCGTTAGTCCACCAGCCAGCAAATGGAACCACGCTGAGACGCCCAGAAATGCCCCGGCCAATAGCCAGCGCTTCCGGAGAAATAACGTGATGCCGGGAAGAGCCAGTGCCCACGCTACGCCTTCTGGCACGAGCATGTTGTGGATGACGATGTTGCCGCCGAGGGTCATGATGGGCGTGACGAGAACGGCCACGAGCATGCTCAGCGCCGACGCGAAGTGATCCCGAGTTAGTTCGTATGCGATTGCAAAGATGCCATACGCCACGGCACACCAAACGAGAATGTGCAGAATGGCAACACCTAGCCACAGTGGAACAACTGCACCAGAAGCGGTCATCAGCCCCACAAAAAAGGAGCGGACGTTCATCTCGGACGTGACATTCTGGATCAGCCAGTCGGTCGTGAACAGGTTGCTGTTCAGAAGATGAAGTGCAGCCGGGACGAGTTCATCTTGATCGCTGCCACCATACACGTAGCCAAATCTCAAAAAATGGCCAACCAGGGCCAATACGACTAGGAACAGCGGAGGGCGACCGAAGCCGTGGGCCCGATTATCTGTTTTTGGAAGTGGGGTGACGTCGTTCGGCACGACACGCTGGGCAAGGAGAAAATGCAGGCTACCGCGCGAATCGAAATCGATCTAGAACGCGGAGGACGGGGTGAGAGACTCTGCGCGCGACGAAATAGGTTTGCAGCTCAGCGCCGTATTTCCGCTTGAACTCGGCAACCGACGGCACGTTGGCTCCTGTAAAATCAAGCGACTGTATGCCGTCTTGCTTCAGTTTGGGTACAACGCCGGCGAGCAGCACGCCCATTGCTGGGCCAGGCTTGCTTCCGGCTATCCAGTAATGTGCTGACCGTCCGTCGTGGGCGATAAGTGCGACGGCTTCCGGCGAAGACGACGCCCTTCGGGTTGCCGCAAAGACTCGAACAAGGCCCTGCTCGACAAGTTCGTGCGCCAACGATGCCAACGTGCGATTTGCTAGTCCGAGCACCTTTTCCTTCCTAGAATAGCTGGCTGCCATTAAAGCAATTCCCATTTCCGTATGCTGGCTGTTCTCTTCGATTAGATAGTTCTCGGCTTCCGTCCGAATTGTGTACCGAACAGACTTAGACCATCCTGCAACAGGATCATCGACCGCAAGATTTGCAACGTGGGTGTACCGAGGTGTGACTGTCCATCCGGACCACGCAAACGGACGCGCGTCCACAATGGAAGAGTGAAGCTGCAACGTTGCCTGATCGTACGTATCCGCGAGGCTGCGAAGCAGCACATCCAGAGCCGACCGCTGATGATTAATCTCTGTCTCGTGGATCGATCCCCGAAGAAGCGGAGACAGTATCGGCGTCACGTGCGGCAGCGCGGAGGCTTTGAAGGGACCGCGACGCTTCTCAAATACCGGAACGGCAGCCTGCCATCCGTTTCCGTCTTCAATTGCGGCAAGCCGAACGGGATGGCTAAACGCTCTACCAATTGCTTCTACAAAGCCCGGGTGAGCAAACACGTTTCGCTGCGGACTGATCTCCCACAGTTCCAGATATACCGCGCGGGCTGCAGCATCGTCGAGCGAAAAGAAACGCGAAGTCAGGGGAGAATCTGGTGAATCCGAAGGCAGCCGGAAGATAGGCTGCGAGGTGCCGTTTCTCCCCGAATCCTGCGGCTACAAGATGTACTGGCTCAAGTCGCGATTCGTAACAATGGAATCCAATCGCTCGCCCACATAGTCCGCGTCAATGTTGATGGTGGTCGAATCCCGACCGTCGGGAAGATCGAAGAGGACCTCTTCGAGGAGTGTGGTCAGGATTGTATGGAGGCGTCGCGCGCCGATGTTTTCCACGTCCTCGTTCACGTGCGCCGCGATTCGAGCAACTTCGCGCACGGCCTCATCTGTGAAGTTCACTTCTACACCTTCAGAACCAAATAGTGCCTTGTATTGCTTGATTAGGGCATTTTTGGGCACGGTCAGGATCTGGTAAAAGTCGCCCTCAGTCAGGCTGTTTAGCTCAACACGGATCGGGAAGCGGCCTTGCATCTCAGGGATCAGATCGCTTGGCTTGGCAACATGAAATGCACCGGAGGCGATGAACAAGATGTGGTCGGTTTTAACGACGCCGTGCTTGGTCATTACCGATGAGCCTTCGACAATGGGAAGCATATCCCGCTGGACTCCCTCTCGGCTCACATCAGGTCCGCCAGATTTCGCTGCAGTACGGCCCGCCACTTTGTCAATCTCATCAATAAAAACGATGCCAGCCTGCTCAACACGCTGAATCGCTTCCATTTTAGCGGCGTCTTGATCGATCAGCTTGTGGGCTTCCTCATGAACGAGCAGATCCTGGGCTTCGTCAACTTTTACGCGGCGTTTCTTGCGGCGTTGGCCTCCGAGGTTGCCGATCATGTCCTGCAAATTGATTCCCATCTCTTCCAAACCCATTGGGCCGAACATCTGTAGTGTCGGCGACTGGTTCTGCGAGACATCGATTTCAACTTCGCGGTCGGCGAGTTCGCCTTCGCGCAGCATCTCCCGGAATCGCTCGCGTGTCCGTGCGCGAAGATCGTCAGATTCCTGGCTGGCTCCTGCACCGTCACCCTCAGAAGGAGTGGGGAGATTGAAGCCAGCACCAAGCGACGGACGGTTTTGCTTTTCCGTGCCGAGCAATACATCCAGCAAGCGTTCCTCAGCACGCTCTTTTGCCGTTTCCATCACACGTTCCGCCTGAGCTTCTTTCGCCTGCGTCACCGCCAGGTCGACAAGGTCCCGAATCATGGATTCGACATCGCGACCAACGTAGCCTACTTCCGTGAACTTCGTGGCTTCCACCTTGATAAAAGGAGCGTCTGCTAGCCTGGCAAGGCGCCGCGCGATTTCCGTTTTGCCTACGCCAGTCGGCCCAATCATGATGATGTTGTTGGGTATGATCTCGTCGCGCATTTCCTCCGGCGCGTTAAGTCGTCGCCAGCGGTTGCGGAGAGCGATGGCAACGCTCTTCTTGGCGTCATCCTGGCCGATGATGTACTTGTCCAGTTCGGCTACTATCTGACGCGGCGTAAGGCCCGCGTTGGTTAGGTCCGTTTCAAGTTGGGGGACTGACACAGTTTCAGGCATTCGTTGAAAACGCAGGCAATGAACTCATGAGAATGAAGTACCCGGCCTACTGGGACCGGGCACAGTGTATTCGACGAGCCTGTACGAAGAAAGGCCCTGTTGGGTTCGCAGATGTTAGGCTTCGTCTTCCACAATCTCAAACACTTCTTCTTCACCCTTGTCATAGCCGTCCATCTCACTGTATTCCGATTCAAACTCTGTGCCATCGAACGTGACGCCCTGCTCGGCCAATTCTTCCTTGATCTCGACAACCGTCGGATGGGCTCCGTTGACGATGAGAACTGTGTAGTCATACGGCATACCGCGCCTCCGTTCTAGACGCACTGCACCGCATTCTTCGAGGTCACCAATCAGAGATTTCGGATCGTGATCGGCGATGTCGCCCAGTTCTTCGGAGAGTTTGCGGAGTAGCGGCGTGAGATAAACCTCATTGTATTGCCCAAAGAAACGCTCGATGACCTCCAGCGCCTCCACGTCGATGTCGTATGGTACCTCCTTGGCTTCCTCGAACTCGGTCGTTGCCTCGGGTGCGCGGGTTTCCTCCTCATCAACGAGGTGCTCTCGCGCAGTATCGCTGAGCAGCTCCGTCGCATCCACATAGTCGCCGGAGGCTGTGTTGTCCAACAAATACGCCGAAAGGTGACCTCGGAAAGAAACCATGATAACCCGACGCCCGGCAGATTGGAGCGCCTGAACTACGGGCGCGTAATCGCGGTCGCCGGAGAAGAGAACAACCGTGTCCGTGTCTGCCTGCGTTTCAACAATCGAAAGCGCGTCAATAGCAAGCTGGAGATCCGTCGTATTGCGATGCATGGTGGACGGCACATAGAAGGGCTGAATACCGTGCAGGTACAACGCTCGCTGTACGTGGCGAATGTGCTCGTCGAGGCCACCAAAGTCGGCATACGCGAAGCCACGAGCGAGGCGAATACCTCGGCTTTCAAGCATGGTTCGGAGGTTCTCAATCATCTCAGCAGCACTGTCTCCGGGTTGGGCAGGGTACTGCAATCTGTTCTTTAGGTAGTAATACAAGTTCTGGTAGTCAATCAGGACGGCTGCGGATCGCGTAAGTGGAGTGGTACTCATCGGTTATGGTGATTACGTGTGTTTTGGGATAGAAAAAAATGCCGCGTTTAAAGCTCTTCGGCGATGGACTCGGAATCCGCCTCCAATTCCAGAATGGTGGTCTCGTGGTTTGTATAAATGCAGATGTCGGCTGCGATGTGTAGACCTTCCTCTACAATTTCCCGCGCGGAAAGCTGCGGACTGTGCTTGATCATCGCGCGTGCCGCTGCTAGGGCATAGGGTGCTCCCGAGCCGATAGCGAGGACATCGTCGTCGGGTTCGATGACATCCCCGGTACCTGAAATCAGGAGGAGTTTGTCTTGCCCAGCGACGGCCAATAATGCTTCCAGGCGGCGCAGGTAACGGTCTGTCCGCCAGTCTTTCGCCAATTCCACTGCGGAACGCATCAAGTTGCCATTGTAGCTCTGGAGCTTGGCCTCAAATCGCTCAAAGAGAGTGAAGGCATCGGCGGTAGCGCCGGCAAACCCCGCCAGGATCTTTCCTTCGTGAAGCGGGCGCACCTTTCGCGCCTGATGCTTCAGCACCGTGTCCTTCATCGTCGCCTGTCCGTCCGAGCCAAGCGCAACCTTGCCATTGTGGCGGACACCTAAGACCGTTGTTGATCGGATACGTGCAGACTGAATATCTATGCTGGAGTCCAAGGGCCTCAACAATGTTAATGTGGAAATGGCTGAAACTGTCGTGTTCGCAAGCTGCTCAACTACTCGGTAGCCAACAATAAAAATGGATTAGTGCCGCTATTCTTGCGGTCAAGATACAGTAGGCAGACCAAATAGATCAGACCGACAAATGCGCAAATGGGATAGTTGTGCCTATCGACCCGCGAAGTCGGCGAGGAGTTCTACAACATCGTCCTGGGCTTCGTTGACGCGGCTCGTGCGAGTAGCGTAGTGGTTGCATAGGATGGCGAAGGCGATGCGGTTTCCTGACGCCGCGGTTACGTAGCCCGAAAGCGTTCGTACCCCGTTGATGTAACCAGTTTTCGCCCTGACGTTGCCTCGAGCGTCGCCGCTCCCATAGCGACCGGACAGAGTCCCGGTACCTCCTCCGACCGGTAGCGAATTGTAGAATGCAGAGCGCACGGCAGGATCTGAACGAGCGTTCATGTAGCGCAGGAGATTAACGAGCGCACGCGGCGTTACACGGTTCATGAATGAGAGTCCGGAGCCGTCCAGCATCTGCAAGTCTGTTTCATCGACGCCGGCTTCTGTCAGCATGGATTGCATAGCAAGGACACCTGCCTCCACGGAGCCCCGCTCGGCTTCTATTCCTTGATAGCGATGGACGCCCAGCGTTCGCAGAAGATGCTCGGCAAAAAGGTTGATGCTCTTCTCGTTCGTGAGTTCAACGATCTCGGATAAAGGCGGAGAAGTTGCCGACGCGACGCGTTCCATTTCCACATAGCTTGGGCGGGAGGAGACGTTGTCCACGTCAACGGCGCGGCCTTCAACACCAATACCCTCTCTTAGCAGCACGAGGCGAAGCATGTGGGCAGCGTACTTTGTGGGGTTGTGGATGGCAAGCGTCTCTGCATCGGTTCGGCCCGTTGCCACTTCCGTTGTGATAGTAAATCGGTTGCTGCTCAACTCGCGGGAATAGCCATTTTCCGTCCGGCTTCCAGAAGCCAGCGTTCTGCTCTGGTTGTCAACGCGGATGTAGTCCGTCTCGAGCGGTTGCCAGGAGATCGCAGCACGGTTCCCCGATGCTGTGCCACGAACCGACATGCTGATTGTGCCCTCACGAAAAGTGAGCCCGCTGACTTCTGCTCCGTAGTCCCATACGAAGTCATCCCATGCCCATCCCAGCCCATAGGGAACGTCATCAAACACGTCATCGTCGCCGATCACATCGCCGGAGATGGTCGTGATACCGCGGCCCCGCAAAGCCTCTGCCCAGCGGCGAAAAACAGAAAGCGGGTCGTCGTTGCCGAATCGTGTGCTTCCCAGCGTTGGGTCTCCCGAGCCCCTGATGACGAGGTTGCCTTCGAGCATTCCGGCCTGAACCGTTCCGTCGATGTACAGGCTGGTTTCGTAGCGGAAATCTGCGCCGAGTCCATGCAGTGCGGCGGCTGTCGTAACCAGCTTGAGGTTAGACGCGGGCATAAACCTCTTGTCCGCGTTCCGTGAATAGATCGTACGGCCCGTCTCCGTATCAATTGCCAGAACCCCCCAGAAGGCCTCGTCAAAGGCCAGGACGTCCAGTACGGCATCAATTCGGCCGCCGAGTTCCTCGGGCGTAGTCGTCTGCTGGGCCGAGGCAACGCTGCCGAATAAAATGAGGGTAACAAACAGTATCGAGCAACGCATACGGCATGCTGTAGCTGAGTTTCGCAAGTTATTCCGTGAGCTCAACTCTCGCCTCTTCCTCAACGGCAAGCCGTTCAGGGTCAGGCCGAGCGAGCAGCACGTACACATAATTGACCTGAGAGATCGGCGCAGAAGGTCTGAGGTAGATCATGAAGTCGTTGCGCCCCTGTCCAGCAAAGACAGAATCCACAACCCCAACGGGTACACCGGCAGGGAAGACCTCGCTGTACCCGCTCGTCGTTACGACCTGCCCCTTCTGGACGGGCTCCGTCTTCGGGACGTATTCCATTAGCAGGCGGTCATAGTTCACGCCATCCCACCGGACAATGCCGTCCTGCTGAAGAGCGTCGATGGTAGCAGGGACGGCAAATTGCGTGCTCTGGTGGGGCATCACGATACAATAGCGGCTTGAGGTTAAGACGACCTTTCCAACAAGCCCGCGCTCGTCGATAACAGGCATGCCAATCTCAACGCCACTCTGGCTCCCCACATTCAACGTGAGCAGGTTCTGCTGTTGGGTGATGTCCTTGGCCACAACTCGCGCCGGAACTCGCTGAACAGCCGAGGAATCGTTGAAGGCAAGCAGCGAGCGAAGGCGTTCATTCTCGGCCCGGGCTTCCCGTAAGCGCGCGACTTCCGTAGCCAGTTCGATGGTCTCCGCACGCAAGCGATCGTTCTCACCGAGCGATTGCCTGTATCTGCCCATTCCAGCAAACAGCCCTTCCACAGGACCCGTAACGGCAAGGCTTGTCGCCCTCACAGCCCGCAATGTCGGGCCGTCGCTCTTTACCAGCACCATCGCACTCATGACGAACAGCACGGCGAAGATCACCCAGTCTTGGCTTCGTTCCCAGAGCTTGGCGGCGAGTGACATGGGTTGCTAGTGCGTAATCCGAGGTGCGCAACGCAAGGTCAACACGAACTACGGAATACGCAAACGCGCCTAGTCGGTTAATACGCGGCGGTAGGTCTCGGGGTCTTCTAACACCATTCCCGTACCGCGAACAACGGCTGTAAGCGGGTCTTCTGCGACGTACACGGGAAGTTCGGTGCGCTCGCGGAGGTAAACATCCATCCCCTTGAGAAGCGCGCCACCTCCGGTAAGCATGATGCCACGTTCGAGGACATCGCCGCCGAGTTCCGGAGGTGTGGCTTCCAGCGCGCGGACTACCGCAGCGGCGACCTGGTTGATCGGCGTGCGCAAAGCATCGCGTACGTCCTCACTTGAAACTGTGCGAGTTTTCGGGACGCCCGAAACGAGGTCGCGGCCCTTTACGGTTAGTTCCAGTTCAGGATCGAGCTTTGTGGCGCTACCAATCTCACATTTGATCTTCTCGGCTGTGCGCTGCCCGATGAGCAAATTGTGGTGCTT
>JAHEJB010000037.1:19402-21387 GCA_024639085.1 Rubricoccaceae bacterium
CCGAAACGAGGTCGCGGCCCTTTACGGTTAGTTCCAGTTCAGGATCGAGCTTTGTGGCGCTACCAATCTCACATTTGATCTTCTCGGCTGTGCGCTGCCCGATGAGCAAATTGTGGTGCTTTTTGAAGTACTGGACAATGGCTTCGTCAAGCTCGTTGCCGCCCACGCGCAGCGACTCATCCACTACAATGCCGGAAAGAGCGATGACAGCGATCTCTGTCGTGCCTCCGCCAATGTCGACTACCATGTTTCCCACAGGGTCGGTTACGCTCAATCCGATGCCGATGGCTGCGGCCATGGGTTCGTCGATCAGTTTGACCTCTTTGGCGCCGGCATACAGGGCGGAGTCGCGCACGGCACGTTTTTCCACTTCCGTGATACCGCTTGGCACACAGATCACCATGCGGCGGATACCGGCCATCCAGCCGGGATGCACACGCTTGATTAGCCCTTTGATGAGATGCTCCGCTACGTTGAAATCCGCGATGACGCCGTCGTTGAGAGGACGAATCGTTTCGATTTCCTTGTGCGTGCGCTCGTGCATGTGGAGCGCTTCCGTGCCGATGGCTTCCACCTTACCGGTCGTGCGGTTGCGGGCCACGATGGACGGCTCGTTCAGGACAATCCCCTTGTCCTTGATGTGGATGAGCGTGTTGGCGGTGCCGAGGTCGATGGCAATGTCGACCGAGAACGGATTGAACACCGAGTAGTGGCGGGCTAGAGTCCGGAAAAGATGAGCCCCAAAGCTAATACTTGAACAAGCCTAACAGGGCATCCGTTTGTGCCCCCGGCTAAGAAGGATTGGGGGATTGTGAGTTTTCGATCGTTCAATGCCGAAAATGCCGCTTGCCCGTAAACACCATGGTCATGCCGCGTTCGTTGGCGGCGGCGATCACCTCGTGGTCGCGGACGGAGCCGCCGGGCTGGATGGCAGCCGTCGCTCCCGCATCGGCGGCGGCGAGGAGACCATCGGCGAAAGGGAAGAACGCATCCGAGGCCACGACACAGCCTGAGAAATCAAGCTCACTCTTCGCGCCCTTTGAGACGGCGATCTCGCTCGAATCGATGCGACTCATCTGCCCCGCGCCAATCCCCAGCGTAGCGCCATCCTTGGCGTAAACGATCGCATTGCTCTTCACGTGTTTGCAGACGCGCCACGCAAAATCGAGGTCGGCCCACTCGGCATCAGACGGCTGACGATCTGTTTCAACCGTTAGATCGGATCGCATTTCGGGTGCTGAGGCAAGCGTCTCGTCGACATCCTGCACGAGCATCCCGCCTACGACCGAGCGAACGTCCCGGGCTGTGTCCGTATTCGCTGAAGCCAGCGACTTAATCAGCCGTCGGTTCTTCTTTTCCATAAGGAAATCGAGCACGCCATCTTCGTAATCCGGTGCAATTATGATCTCTGTAAAGACCTCATTGATCGCTTCGGCCGTAGAGAGATCCAGCGGCCTGTTCACTACCACAATTCCCCCAAATGGACTCTGTCGGTCCGTTGCAAATGCTTTTTGGTAGGCAGCCTCCAGCGAATCAGCGGTACCCACACCGCACGGGTTTGTGTGCTTCAGGATGGCCACGGTCGGTGGCATGTCTTCAAATTCAGCGATCAAACGCAGCGCGGCTGACAGGTCGATCAGGTTGTTGAACGACAACTCTTTGCCGTGAAGCTGTTCGTAGAACGGGCTCGGATCGCCGTAAAGCGCGGCGGTCTGATGGGGGTTCTCGCCGTAGCGGAGTCCCTGCGCAAGCGGTTCATCAATGCGCAGGCCGACGGGCGCACCGCCTTCCAGATAGCCTGTTATCGCCGCATCGTATGCTGCCGTGTGGCCGAACGCCGCGCGAGCGAGGCGATGCCGTGTAATCATCCCCAGCGTTCCGTCGTTGGCTTCGAGTTCATCTGCTACCGCGTCGTACTGGTTAGGGCTCGTTGCGCAGCCCACGAAGAACCAGTTCTTGGCCGAAGCCCGCACCATCGTTGGTCC
>JAHEJB010000143.1 GCA_024639085.1 Rubricoccaceae bacterium
CTTCGCTTTTTCCTCTGTGTAGCCCACGGAAGCAATTTCCGGGAGACAGTAGGTACAGCCCGGAGTGTTATTGTAATCCACCGGGTGAACATCCAGGCCTGCAATCTTTTCGATGCAGACGATGCCTTCGTGGCTGGCCACATGGGCAAGCCACGGTGCTCCGACCACATCGCCGATGGCGTATACGTTCGGCACGTTTGTGCGATAGAATTCGTCGACGCCAATCGCGCTGCGCTCGTGCTCGACACCTAGAGTATCAAGACCGAGGTTCTCTACGTTGCCCACTACACCAACGGCGGAGAGGACCTGATCAACCTCAATCGTCTCGTCGCCCTTTTTGGTTTTGATCGTGACCACACATTTGTCGCCGGATGTGTCCACGTTCTCGACGGCTGCGCTTGTCATCACGTTGATGCCCATCTTCTTGTAAGCACGGCCCAGTTCCTTCGATACATCCGCGTCCTCAACTGGCACAACGCGATCCAACAATTCGACCAGCGTGACTTTCGTGCCCATGTTGTGGTAGACGTAGGCGAACTCAACGCCAATTGCGCCGGCGCCTACAATTACCATCGACTCGGGTCGCTCCGTCTGCAGCATGGCCTGTCGGTAGTCAATGATCTTCTTGCCATCGACAGGTAGGGAGGGGAGCTCTCGCGCCCGCGCCCCTGTGGCGATGATGATGTGCTTCGCTGAGACTTCTGAGGCCTCGCCAACCTTCTCGCCGTCCATGGTCTCGGAAGGCTCGACCTTGATCTTGCCGTCACCAAGCAACGTCGCCTTTCCCATAAGCACGTCAATCTTATTCTTCTTCATTAGAAAGCCAACACCCTTGTTCATTTTGTCGGCCACGCCGCGCGAGCGTGCAACTACCGCTGCAAAATCGGCTGTCACAGAGCCATCTAGATTCAGACCGTAGTCTGAGAGGTGCGAGGCTATCGAGGCTACTTCTGCGCTCTTCAAAAGGGCTTTGGTGGGGATACACCCTATGTTCAGACAGACGCCACCGAGTTTATTCTTCTCAATGATGGCTGTTTTGAAGCCAAGTTGCGTGGCACGGATTGCGGTTTCGTAGCCGCCGGGGCCGGAGCCGATAACAATGACGTCGTAGGTCGCGTTAGCCATGAGGTAGTCGGGTTGGGTGATGAGGCAGGGCAGAATACCTACTACGCGCTGCGCTCGTTCTCATCCGCCGTTGAAGAGATCAGGGAAAGTTGTTGGACATCAGATTACTACGCACCTTCGGCTACTTCCATCCCCTCGACCACGGCGATAATGACCACGTTGGCTGGCGTCCCGGACTCACCTTCTGGCAGATCCATATCCATGAGCTGAGCCACAACGGTTCCCTGCTTGGCCGTTAGTACGATATCGCCAACGCCAGCGTCGAACTTGGGATCGAGTGCGACTTCTTCCGCTAAATTTGTTAGAATGGAGCCCTCAAGATCTATCGGTTGAACAAGCAGAAGTTTAGCCAGACGCAGACGTTCATGCTTGCGCGTAGAGACAACGGTTCCGGTGACTTTGCACAGGCGCATGGTTCACATTTCACAATTATGATTGCGTGGCGTATAGAGTTTAGTTCAGCACCTTGAACGGCAGGATACGTTGAGTCTCTTTCATTTTTGTTATGTGAAGGATTGTTTATGGGGTTGGCTCGTGAGGTTGAAATCAATAGCTTCATAATTAGCTAGCAGGAAGTCTTCCACCACAAGGTTTTCTGTGTTAGAGCTCCCATCCCAACCATCGGCATATACCATGTACACAACTAAAGGCATTGAAGCAATCGCGACCATCACCGAGCTGCGCGCGAGGACATCTGAACTTATTGACGAATCCGAGAAGTTCGAAGGGATCATGATTCAGAAGAACAACGAGCCTCTCGCAGTGCTCGTTTCGTATAAGAAATATCTGGCGCTCATGGCTGCCAGCAAAAAGAAGAAGTAACCGTATCCATTGCTGTTCGTTGTACAGGCTCGGCCATTGGTCGGGCCTTTCTTTTTAGCGGTCGCCGATAAGGCGTTTTAGCTCGGCGATACGGCGCACAACCTGCTCCCGTTCGAGGCTTCGAAATTTCTCTGGCAGCATAGATTGACTCGTGCATTCCATAACTGCCGCGAGCGTTTGCAGCTCAACTTGCAGGGGGTAGGTCGGTGGGATAAAATCATCCACAACCTCTTGGAGAATGGCTTTGGAAACCAATCCGTTGCCCGCTTCAGTCACGGGCTTGGCCTCTCCATTGGAAGGAATCGGTGCTGGTTCTGTCTTTGAGGTTACAGAGGGTTGAGATTCCGCTGGAGGAGCGGACGGTTCCGGGGCGGCATCCGGCTGAGCAGGAGGAGTGGGGACGGTTTCCTCCTTCTGTCCCGTTGCAGCGCGAAATTTTGCTCGCGTCAGGAGGGCTTCCATGTCCGCCCCAGAGTACGTTCGCTCGCCATCTAGCAGCGCCTCGGGCATGTCTTCCATCCGCGCGTTCGTCTTCGTCTTCTTCATCATCACCTCTAGCAGTTCCTCCCGGTCCTTACGGTTTGATGGATAAAAGAGCGCGAGGTGTTCTTCGGCACGGCCCTGCCGCTTGAGGTCAACGGGCATGAGGTCGGGGCGGGCGGTGACGAGGAACCAGATGATCTTTCCGCGATAGCGCGTATCGCTCATCGCTTGGGCGATCTGACCGAAGACACGGTTCGAGACCCCGCTGTCGCCCGAGTTATTACGGTCGCCCAAGGCAGCGTCCGCCTCATCGATCATGACGGCGACGGGGTTCATGGCGCGTAGCAAGGAGAGGATTTTCTCGAGGTTGCCTTCCGTCACGCCCTGCCACTGACTCCGGAAGTTCTTCAGCTTGACCATTGGGATGCCGATCTCACCTGCGAACGTTGTAATCATGAACGTTTTGCCTGTGCCCACCGGACCGGAAACGAGATAGCCCATCGGCATCACATCGGGGCGCCCTTTCTTGATCGCCTCGGCCGCATCGCGAAGATGCGCTTTCGCCTCCTCGTGGCCAGCCACCATGTCCAGGTTGTAGTCCGTTTCAACGAACTCCAGCAGTCCATACGCCTCCGCTTCGATTAGCTCCTTCTTCTTCTCCGACAGGGCTTCATACGTCAGACGCTCTTTGTTTTCGATGACATCCGCCAGAATGGTGCGCAGCTGCACGTAGCCCAGGCCAGCCGTGTTCTGCGACAACGTCATCGGAGTTACGTCGGAAAGCGCCTCATACTGTTTTCCATGCTCGCCTTGGCTCAGAAACCACTCGATGTAGTCCGAGCGTCGGTCAGCCCCTGGAATGGGCAGTTCGATTTCCGCGTTGTACGGGCTTTGGACGAACTGTCGATTTAGGTCCGTCAGGTTCTCTGAAATGAGCGTGAGAGTGAAGTCGCTCTTCAGTAGAAACGAGTCGTGGCTCCACTTCTGGAGATACACGAGCGCGCTCCGGTCTTCCGTCGAATAGGATGAAGCCTCGGCCATCGGTACGATGGTCTCTGCGTAGTCAATGATGCAAGCGATGCGCTTGCCGTCGTTCAGCCGGAGGCGGAAATAGTTGTCGAGCAGCGCAAAAACTCTCGCAGGGTCCTTTGGGAGTTTCTTCGCGAACTCCGTCCCGAAAATCGTGTCGTATCCCGAAATGGCCCTGTTAAAGTCCTTTTTCGACTCCATGTCGATAAAATGGATGCCGTCCGAGCGATCAAAAAACAGCACGATGTCGCGGCCGGCGAAAAGGTCTTCCGCGAGGAAGCTTCGCAACGACACATAGTCCCGCTTTCCATTCTTCAATTCGGTCGGAACGAGATCCCGCACATTGCCGTGGAGGTTGAACTGATTGAGCGTCTTCGTGAAGTACTTCCGGGCAAGTTCCTGAGCCCATTCCGGGTAGTGGGCGAACTGGGATTCGGTGGTCGTCTGAGCCATGGAGATCGAAGAAAAGATGATGAGCCGCGAAAGATGATGCGAACACTCGGCGTTGTTGCAACGGCGGAGTAATATAGATGGGTTCAGAGTATCAATCCGCCACCATTCACGCCTCACGTCACGCTAATACATGTTCGACTGGTTTGCCGACCCCAACGCATGGGCAGCACTCGCAACCCTAACAGCGCTGGAAATCGTTCTCGGTATCGACAATATCATTTTCATCTCCATTCTGACGGGGAAACTGCCCGAAAGCCAGCAGGCTCGTGGGCGAACGATCGGCCTGGCGCTAGCGATGATCATGCGGATCCTCCTACTGTTTTCCATTTCGTGGGTGATGGGTCTTACTGCCCCCTTGTTTGAAATATTTGGCGAGACGATTTCCGGCCGTGATCTGATCCTCCTCGGTGGAGGTCTTTTCCTCATCGCCAAGGCCACGCATGAGATCCACCACAAGCTGGAAGGCGACGGTCAGCATTCCACGGAGCGCAGCGCCAAGGCAGTTTCGTTTGGTAGTGTGCTCATGCAAATAGCGCTGCTGGACATTGTCTTCTCCCTCGATTCGGTAATCACTGCTGTAGGGATGGCAGATCACGTTACCATCATGGTTATTGCGGTTATGCTTGCCATTGGTGTGATGATGATCTTCGCTACTCCAATCTCCGATTTTGTGCATCGCCACCCGACGGTTAAGATGCTAGCCTTGTCGTTTCTGATTCTCATTGGCGTAACACTGACGGCAGAGGGCCTCGATTTCCATATCCCGAAAGGGTACATCTACACGGCCATGGCCTTCGCTTTCCTCGTCGAGATGCTGAATCTCAGAACACGACATGAGGAACCTCCCGTCGAGCTTAGAGAGCCCTACGCTGTGCCGGACGGAACGAGCGGAATTCCTGTGCCGGAGTCGATAGAGCGATCCGTTCCTTTGAGCCGTCCGGGAGCGTGAGCGTGGACCTGTCGATTCGGAGATTCATTCGCTCGTCGATTAAGAAATTGCTTCCAACTCCTTTGTCGGAGGCGATTCGCAGTCGTTACTACGTGTATTGGATGGTGCCCAGGCTGTCCGATGCAGATGAGCCTGACCTGACGGCCGTCCGTGCATTTCTCCGTCGTGGAGATACTGTAATTGATGCGGGGGCCAATTTTGGGAGATACACTGTGGCGATGGCTGCATCTGTAGCTCACACAGGGCGCGTACTTGCGATTGAACCGATACCCGTGACGTTTCGCGTTTTGGACAATGTGGTTAGGCACGGAGGTCTCAAGCAGGTCACGTGCGTCAACATGGCTGTTTCTGATCATGCGGGATCCTCGGAAATGACCATTCCAGAAATGCGCGATGGGCTCAACTTTTACCGTGCGAGTCTTGACCAGACTCATGGTGCCGGGCAATCTGTCTCCGTCGAAATGGACACGCTGGACCTTCTGTCGAAGGGCCTCGCGCAACCACCAGTATTTGTCAAGATGGACCTTGAAGGGCACGAGCGCACGGCTCTGAAGGGAGCGTCAGGTTTGCTTGATGCAGGCGTAGCGTGGCTTCTTGAACTTCCCGACAACCACGATGACTCTGCAGCGATTGATGATCTCATGCGTTCCCACGGATACGCGGGGTTGTGGTATGATGCTGCCTCAGAAACCCTGCGCAGCGCTCGACAGGGTGATACGCCCATCAACCTCTTCTATTTTAAGGAAAAACATCTTGAGCGCTTTCACGACGCCCCTTTTCGCATCGAATTAAGCGAACCGCCAGATGCTGAAGACGTTAGCGTGTGACGCCGTGCGGTTCCAGCGCGGCTTTACAGCTAGCAAATCCGGCCACGTGCCGTTTATGAGACAACTCTTTTCAGCCACCCTGCTTTTTTTCCTGGCGGCGTTTGTTGTTGCGCCAGTTGGAGCTCAATCGCCTGACTCGCTGACAGACGATTCGGGAGGAAGTGGGCTTCGTCCGCAGTGGTA
>JAHEJB010000038.1 GCA_024639085.1 Rubricoccaceae bacterium
ATCCGAATCCGATAAATGGAGTGGAGGACAAGGCAGACAATAGCCCACTCAACGGAAAGCAGGAGAAGACTACAACGAGCCGAGCCGTCGCGAAGGAGGAAAAGATTAAACCTGAGCCTCTTACGGACGCAGAACTTGCGAACATTTCCAGTAATCGTGGGCTTACCGCACTGTTACGGCAGAAGGGAATCTCCAGCACGAAAGCCCTCGCGACGCTCCGATACGAGGCCGAATTACAGAAGCTCCAGATCGAACTGGTAAGGCTTCAACGCTCCGTCCAGCTTCAAGGTCGCCGGGTTGCCATCGTCTTTGAAGGGCGTGATGCTGCCGGCAAGGGCGGAACAATTCGCCGATTCATAGAGCACCTCAACCCACGGACCGCGAGCGTCGTTGCGCTCTCGAAACCGACCGAAATGGAGCAAGGACAGTGGTATTTCCAGCGCTACGTCGCGCAGCTTCCTAACCCAGGTGAGATTCGTTTCTACGACCGCTCCTGGTATAACCGTGCTGTCGTTGAGCCAGTGATGGGATTCTGTACAGATGTCCAGTATCGAAGGTTCATGCAGCAGGTACCCGAGTTTGAGCACATGCTCTACGAGGATGGAATTGAGTTGATCAAGTTCTGGTGCTCGATTTCGAAGGACGAGCAGGCGAAGCGTTTCGAATCGCGCAAGGGAAATCCTCTGAAGCAATGGAAGATCAGTCCTGTTGACGAAGAGGCTCAGGAAAACTGGGACATTTATACCAACTACAAGGAAAAGATGTTCAGCCGAAGCCACACTACATTTAGCCCGTGGATCATCGTCAAGGCGAACAACAAGAAGCGTGCGCGCCTCGAGAGTATGCGCTACGTGCTCAGCCGACTTGAGTATGCGGGCAAGGAAGACTCCGAAACCAACCTGTATCCGGACCCTGATATCGTCCGTCGCTTTCATCGCTCAAACAAGCAGATCGACTAGAGTTGACCTGGCTCACTGATAGATCAACAGAGGAGCGTTTTCCTTCATCTTGTATAAGGCCCGCCCTGGGTTGATCAAGTGGGTTTGATACTACCCGGCGGAGTAGGCATCTCGGCACATTCAGCGCTTCTATCCTCTCAATCCACACACGAGGCTGCATACTGGGCGGGTAATTTTGGCGTTCTGCGCTTTTCTCGGATACCCTATTCAATTTTATGATCATCCGCGCTTCCCTCTTCATCCTCGCTTTTTCAGTCGCTATTGTCGGCTGCGGGAATGGTGGCGGCACGTCCACCAACCTCGACAACATTGAGAACCAGTCGGTTCTTGAGCAGGCCTCATACCTCTTCGGCTACCAGATCGGCGACGGCGCCCTGGCACAGATGGACAGCGTAGTTCTCGCTGACCTCGATATGGACATCATGCTTGCAGCCATCCGCGAAGCGCTTGAAGGCGATTCACTGCGTTACGAGCCCGAATCTGTCCGTCGTATTTCCCGCGTTATCGATGACACGCTTCTGCTCCGGGGCCTCCGCCGTGAAGCTGCCGAAGACACGAGTGCTCAAAATTTCCTCGACGAGATTGCAACCAACACCGTGGCGACCGATTCATTCTTTACGTCCCTGGAAGGCACGGAAGGACTACAATCCACAGAGTCCGGTCTTCGCTACGTTGTCCTACAGGAAGGCGAAGGTGACCCGCCTGCGGAAGGCGACATCGCTCAGGTCAAGATCACGACCACATTGATGGGTGGCCAGGAAGTGCGCGGCATGACGACGGCGCCCGACCAGCCTGCCCCGCTCGTTGTCGGCAGCTTCGCCGTTGAAGGCCTTACGGAAGCACTGAAGAACATGGCTCCGGGTGAATCCCGTCGTCTGTTCATTCCTCCGGGCCTCGCGTTTGGCATCGGTGGCCTCCCGGCTCCCGGCGACGACCGCATTCCACCTGCCACTGCTGTCATCATGGAAGTTGAGCTTGTGGACGTACTCGACCAGGAAGACACGTCGATGTTCAACGGCGACGGCACAGCACCGCCAGCCGGCACGCCTGTACCAACGCCTACGCCGGTTCCAGAGCAATAAGGAGACCACCACATCCTGAGAAAGGCCGCTCCATCACTGGAGCGGCCTTTTTTTACGTTCGGATGTCTCGTTTCTAAGGTGCGCGGACGAGACCAAGAATGGCATCGCCGTACACATCGGCTTTTACGGGACCAATGCCACTCACGTTGAATAGCTCCGCAACGGTTTGAGGTCGTTCCGTCGCTATGGCGGTTAGCGTCTTGTCGTTCAGGACCACGTAGGGTGGGACGTCCAGCGCACGAGCCGTTTCGGTCCGCCATGTCCGTAGACGCTCGAACAGGGCAGCGTTGCCTCCGCCAATCCCTGCGTTTGTCGTACTTCGTTTTTCGTTCCTTTTCTTCGTTTTGGGTAGCGTAACGTCATCCAGAGATATGACCTCCCGATGGTCGATAACCTGCTCGCCGAGCGGGGTCAGTTCGACGACAGGGTATTCGCCGCCCTTCACTCGGAGATACCCCTGAAGGATGAGCTGTTTGTAGAGGCCGTCCACCTGATTCTGCGGCATCGTGCCCAGCCGCCCGAAGTAGGGAGACTGTTCGTACTTCGCCATGCCATCCGCCGTCGACCCCGTCAGCATCTTGACGAGCGTCCGCCTTCCAGCGTTCCACGGGAGCCGCCGAACGGCGTCGAGCAAACCGATAGCAATGCGCGATTCCATCGGCATCGCATCAAAGGCGGGCACTTCACCCGGCGGCGTTGATTTTAGGCGGGCCTCCATCTCGCAATTGTCGCAACACGCGTCGGATTCAGCGGCCGACTCATCGCCAAAGTGATCGAGAATGAGACGACGGCGGCACGTTCCGGCTTCTGCGTAGTCAATCATCCGATCCAGATCGTCTGTCTTTGCCTTGCGAAGTTTCTCTACGTTGCCTAACACAGATTCGGCTTTGCGCGCATCCCAAGGGCCGATTCGCCACGATCGTTCGGGTGCACCCGGATCGAATCGCTCCAGCGCGCCCACCTTTTCCAGCAGTCCCAATGCAACGCGCCCGCCGACTGGATGTAAGTCAGCGGCCTCGATAAGATGTTCGGGTTCGGCCTCGACGGTTCCATTGCGAGCCTGCCGTTGTGCGGCATGGAAAAGCGCACGGAGGCTCCCGGAATCGGGCGCGTTTTGCTCGATGAACCACTCGCGGAGGCTGCGATCGCGGGGTGCGTAGAAGAGAGCCACGGTTGCTGGAAGACCGTCACGTCCTGCCCTCCCTGCCTCCTGATAGTAGGATTCAAGATTGCCGGGTACCGACCAGTGGGCCACAAAACGAACGTCGGATCGATCCACGCCCATCCCGAATGCATTCGTCGCGACGACGAGATTCACACGGCCGCTCATGAACTGGTCCTGCACATCCGTTCGCTCGACATCCGGCACGCCTGCGTGGTACATCCGGACGGGCCTGCGGCATTCATTGCCGATGTACTCTGTCAACGAATCCGCTTCCTTCCGCGTGGACACATAGATCAAGCCTGCGCCGCCGTCGTGTTCGTCCAGAAAGGAGCGCAGCGCCGAACGCTTTTCAGCCAGCGTTGGTGTGGAGCGTACGACAAAGTTGAGATTCGGTCGGTTAAAGCCCGTCACGATACGCTTGGGCTCTTGTAGGCCGAGTTGCTCCACGATATCATCTTGCACACGCTGGGTTGCGGTTGCCGTGAGCGCCACACACGGCGGATGGCCCATGCGTCGGCGGGCATCGGCGATGGTGCGATAGTCGGGGCGGAAATCATGGCCCCACTGACTTACACAGTGGGCCTCGTCTACGGCCAGCAAGCTGACGCCTGTCGTACTTACGGCGTCCATAAACCGGGGGCTCCGCAGGCGCTCTGGAGCGACGTAAACCATACGCACAGCGCCACGGGCGACACTTTCCAGGGCTTGCTCCTGCGCTCGCGGACTCTGCGATGAGTTGATCCCGACCGCGAGAATCCCTCGCGCGGCCAAACCATCGACCTGATCTTTCATCAGCGAGATGAGGGGCGAGATAACAACGGTCACGCCCGGTTCTATCAAGCACGCGGCTAACTGGTACACAAGCGACTTACCTGCCCCGGTTGGCATCACCACGAGCGTGTCGCGAGGTTCTAGCAGGGTGTGAATGGCAGACGCCTGGCCCTCTCGCAGACTCTCAAAACCGAAGTAGCGCTGGAGCGCGCCCTCCACCGCAGGCGAGGCAACGGGAAACGCAGGCGGCGCGATGACTTCGGGCATGACGTGGTGGTTAACAGGCGGCTCGCGCTACGTTGTCAACCTACAAAACGAGGGCGTCACTGCGAAGTGACGCCCTCGAATACAAATCCACAAAGGATCAACGTCTACCGCTCCCAGCGAAGACGAGCTGTGACGACCGTAATCTGATCCGTGCTCTCTGTCGACACAAAGGTGAGGAAGCCTCGATCCGCGAGATCAATCAGACTGAACGACTCCGTCTCACCCATGAAATCATCATCATCCGTGTCGCTATCCCACACTTCAAAATTCAACGTTCGATTGAAGTTGTTGAATTGGATGTCGGTCACCCAACGCGGTCCCGGGTCATTGTCGCCAACGTTTGACTCGTCATCGTCTTCCGTAGTAAAAATGAGTTGCCCGCCGCTGTCTACGATGTCAAAGTAAATATCTGGATTCTCAGTGGGGAAGCCATCCCATCGGTCGCCATTTGGCTTACGAATGGGCCAAGACTCAACAGCAACCTCTGTAATTACCACTCGTCGAAAATCTTCAACCGTCGGATCACCGGAGTTACAGGCCGCGATTGGTAAAGCGATCAGCGCGACAAGAAAAAAACGGAACATTTGCATCAAGGTTAGTTGCATTGGGGAACTAGTCAGCCGTCTAAACTACGCGCAGCGTAACACGGCAGGCGAGGTCGAAGCTCAGGTATCTTCACATCCCTTGATTCTGATTCTATGCTTTCCGATCAACACATTGCAATCCTTGGCGCGGGAAATATGGGCCGCGCTCTTCTGGGTGGACTTCTGCGAGGCAACGACGTCGCACCGGACCAAGTTCGCGTGACCCGTCGAGACTCGGCCGCGCTGGAAATGCTTCGCAGTGAATTCCCCGGCCTGACGACCACAACGGACAATGCCGAAGCCGCGAAGGGTGCGGATATCGTCATCCTTGCCGTCAAACCACAGGTCGTTCAAGAGGTGATTGATGACATCCGCGATCATCTTTCGGAAAACACGCTCGTCGTTTCGATCCTCGCGGGCATCACCACGGAGTCGCTCCGAGACGCGCTCGGGCAGGACATCCCGGTTGTCCGCGCCATGCCCAACACGCCTGCCATTGTGGATGAAGGAGCCACGGCCATCGCAGGCGGGCGTTACGCAGAAGACATCCACGTGAACCAAGCTAAAGCCATTTTTGAAGCGGTGGGAACGGTTGAAGTGTTGCCCGAACACATGATGGACGCCGTCACTGGGCTTTCCGGATCTGGGCCTGCGTACGTGTACATGATTATTGAAGCGCTAACCGACGGCGGCGTTAAGATGGGCCTTCCACGGCCTCAGGCTGCTCGTTTGGCGGCGCAGACTGTATACGGTGCATCTCGTCTGGTTCTGGAGACGGGGAGGCATCCCGCCATTTTGCGCGACGAAGTGACGACGCCCGGAGGCACCGCCATAGCTGCCGTTGCCGATCTCGAAAGTCACGGTCTTCGAACTATGCTCATAAACGCAGTAGCAACTGCCACGAAGCGCTCCGAAGAACTGAGCCAACTCAATAAGACGTAAGTCCCGAACAAGCCTGCCGCTGGTTTGTTGAAGTTCAGATTTGAGTTTCCGCACCATGCTCGTTATCCCTGCCATCGATCTTCAGCACGGCCAGTGCGTTCGACACCGCGAAGGCCGCATTGAAGACGAAAAGGACTATTTCTCCGATCCGCTTCGAATGGCGAAGCTTTGGCGCGTGCAGGATGCGAAAGTGCTCCATGTCGCCAATCTGGATGCTGCGCGAAATGAAACGCTCGGCGTCAACATCGAGAAGATCAAGGAGATCGCTGCTGAGCTAGATATTCCGATTCAGACGGGCGGCGGCGTTCGCTCGCTGGAAACCATCGAGTCCCTGCTCAATGCAGGCGTCTACCGCGTCGTCATCGGAACAATGGCTGTCCGCTCGCCGGAATTGGTTGTACAAGCCGTCCAACAATTTGGAAGCAGTCGGATCGTAGTCGGCATTGAAGCAGACGAGGGACGAATCAGAACAAACGGGCGCTCTCTGCAAGTTGACTTGGATCCTATAACCCATGCGCTAGATATGGAGAGCCGTGGCGTGAAGCGGTTCGTTTACACGAGCATCGCACGCGAAGGACGACTGGCGGGTCCGAATATTCCGGCCTATCGCGAGCTTGCCTCGCAGCTTACAAAAGCGCGAATTACGGCTGCTGGAGGCGTTTCCGGTTACCTCGATCTTCTCGCACTTCAGGCGCTTGAACCCCTCGGCGTCGACTCTGTCATAGTTGGACGTGCGTTGTACGAGAATCGGTTTCCCTGCCAGAAGATCTGGTGCTGGCACGAGAAGGAACGGGTCGATCTCAGCAAGCCATCCACAGCGCCGCTCTCATCCTGATTCGTGACCAAGCCTGCCGATAGCGCTCAGCATGGACTCCGGCTCTTGCGCGTGGCTATTGCGATCGCGGTTGTATTGGCAATCGGCCTTACGACGTGGATCACAGATAAAGCGCTCTCTAACCCCGACGTTCAGACGAAGCGGCCGAGCTGGCTAGAGGAAACAACCGGCTTCAGTACCTCCTTCTGGATTCCACTTATCTTGACCGTAGTTGTAGGAATCGGCCTCGTCGTCTATGTGTTCGTGAGGGCCTATATGCGGATTCGTGCCGGAGAAGATCTCTACGTGAGCAGACTCGGTCGCGGCATTCGGAGAAGAGGCGAACAGCATCTTCAACGTGATTCCGAGCAACTTTGAAACCCCTGGCGGGTCTACTTTTTATTCTAGTTCGCCACGACATACATCCGCCTGCTATGCTTCGACTCGTTCTTGCTCTCGCTCTGATTTTCACGGCAACGTCTGCCTTCGCTCAGGGTGAAATCCATAACACCGTAGATGACATGCCCGAGTTGGTTGGAGGACTAACGGCCCTTCAACAGCACATCCACTACCCCGATGAAGCACGAGATGAGCGCCTCGAAGGCCGTGTGATGGTACAGTTTGTCGTGGACGAAGAGGGAAACGTTACCGAGCCGAGCATCCTCCAAGGCGAGCATCCGAGTCTCAACGAAGCCGCGCTCGAAGCGCTGGAACACGTTGAATTCACGCCGGGCCGCCATGAGGGACAGCCCGCAAAGGTCCGGATGATTCTGCCGATCACGTTTGTTCTTCCCGAAGAGACCAGAACGGAAGAGAATGTTGCCGAGCACGTGGACGAGATGCCCGCAATGATCGGCGGGATGCGTTCACTGGTCGAACATCTTGTTTACCCCGAAGAAGCGAAAGAGCAGGGCATTGAAGGTCGCGTCATCATCTCCTTTATCGTGAATGTGGATGGCGAAGTAGAAGACGCCGAGGTAGGCCGTGGGGCGCATCCATTAATCGACCAGGCGGCGCTGGAGGCCATCCAGCAAACCAGATTCACGCCTGGCCTGAAGAATGGCGAAGCGGTGCGCGTACGCATGGCACTTCCCGTGAACTTCGAGTTTTCCGACCTCGATTAGTCGATCTGAAAAACTGACACCTGCAGGAATGATCAACTGCGGTCGCCTGAAAAAAAGGCAAGCTCGGTCTGTCAGACTGTCATTTTTGATGGGATGGCATGGCTGCTGCTAAGAGAACTGGTACCTGCACAAACGGCAGGTTCTTGTTAACGCAAACCAATTCATTCATAGCCATGACAACGCTAACTCGTCGCTTTCCAGCGCCGGAATTCAGCTTGCTCCGCCGCGAAATGGATCGTCTTTTCAGTGACTTTCAGACAGAGCGGACGGACGAAAGTCTCGACTCTACAGTCTGGATGCCACGCGCGGACCTTTCGGAAATTGAGGATGCCTTCATCCTCTCTGTAGATCTCCCCGGAATCAGGACGGAAGATGTAGATGTAACCCTCGACGATGACACGCTCACCATCAGTGGGCAGCGTGAATCTTCGTACGAAAAGTCTGAGGGTCGTTTCCATCGGATTGAGCGCAGCTTCGGCCGCTTCCTCAGAACCGTTCGCTTTAGCGTTCCGGTTAACGCCGATGGCATTGAAGCCTCATTCGAAAACGGCGTTCTTGAGGTGATTGTGCCGAAGGCCGAGACCAGCAAGCCGCGGCGTATTGAAGTGCGGCCCTCAACCCATCAAGAGCTCACTTCGGGCGACGGCGCATCCACCAATGAGTCCGCCATCGACGTCGAAGTAACCGAGGACGCCCCGTAATTGGCAGCCTCCTCTTTCTTTCCAAGCGCCCCGCCTGATACCTTCTGATCGGGCGGGGCGTCTTTGTATCCGTGAGCCCATGCTTTACCTCCGTGGTACGGGCTTTGACTTCCAACAGGACGCATGTCTCCCAACCCGGCGTTTTCTGCCGAAACCGATGAACACGATGCTACAATCCCGAATTGCCCGTTACGCAGCCAGCACTGCCCTTGCCGTAATCGTCCTTTTTGCTGGACAAGCGCAGGCTCAGACGGCGGAGCAAGTGGCCCAGCGCTTACAGCAACGGTATCGCGCGCTCAATTCCCTTCAGGCCGAGTTCGTCCAGACAGTTGGAGGGGCCTCATTGCGTGGGATGCTTTCGGTTCGCGGGGATGCCTTCCGAATCGAAATGCCCGATCAGATGCTGGTTTCCAATGGCGCTACACTCTGGTCTTACTCTCACGACGACAACCAAGTCGTCGTTCAGGATTATGATGAACAGGAGCTTGGTTTCTCCATCGGCCAGCTGTTCACGAATTACCTCTCAATATTCAGGGTAACGGGCGCTACTCAGGCTGTAATTGCTGGCGTACAGCATGATGTGCTTGCGCTCGTTCCTCGTGAAGCTGGCACCTCCGTCCGTGATGCCACGTTGTATGTCCGGTCAGATGACGCTGTGCCCACAAAGGTTCGTGTGCACGACGTGAACGGCTCAACTCTGGCGTTCGACCTGAGTAATGTTCAACTCAATCCCCGCCTTTCTTCTGAAACGTTTACGTTCCGTTTTCCTCGAGGCGTTGAGGTAATAGACCTGCGTTCGTAGTCAGCGTTTCACCCGGTGCGGATTACCACGCACGTATCTTTTGGCGGGACTACTTCGGTAGTCCCGCTTTCATTTATAGCCCCGATTCGTGCCGCAACGTCTCAAGACAGCCTTAGCCGTTCTCGCGAGCTTTGCCTTCGCCGGAGGGTTGCTATATCTCGCCTTTCGTGGTGTCGATTTCTCCTCCGTTGGTAACGCATTGCGAACGGCGTCTTACGGTTGGGTGGTACCACTCGTCGTTGTATCGATCCTTGCGCATTTGCTTCGGGCGTGGCGGTGGCAGATGCTAATGGAAGCCCTCCCAGACTTAGCTGGAAACCCATCTGAGCGCATATCGCTACGCCTAGCGTTCTACTCCGTGATGATTGGCTACATGGTCAATTACGCAACGCCGAGGCTTGGCGAATTTGTCCGTGCCGCGAATGTGGCGTCGCGCTCTAGCCTTCGATTTGCTGGTGTTCTCGGGACCATTGTGGTTGAGCGGATTGTGGATTTGATTGCCTTAGTTACCGCATTGCTCATCGTTGTCGTTGTCTTTCGCAGCCGATTGAACGCTATCGGCTCTCTCTTGTGGACGAACCTTTCAGAAACAGTCGCCAGCACATCTCCGGCAATGCGGTGGAGTCTGGTTGTAGCGGTGCTCATTGTCATCGCGGGGGGCATTTACGTTCTTCGAGCAATCCAGAAAAGTCGCGGGGAGGATTTCACGGAGGGCGGCGGACGACTTATTGGAATCATCCGATCGTTTCGGGACGGACTTTTCTCTCTCTTTCGCGTCCGCCAGCGAGTTGGCGTAACGTTAACAACTGTTGGCATTTGGTCCTGCTACGTCCTTATGGCTGATATTCCATTGCGAATGCTCGGTCTCACGAGGCAATATTCCCTTGGCCTTGCCGACTCGCTGGCGTTGATGAGCGTCGGCGCCATAGGCATGTCGTTTCCATCTCCTGGCGGTACAGGCTCCTTCCATTATATCACTGCACAGACGCTATTGCACCTCTTCTCGATGCCTGAGACCACCGCGGCCACGTACGCTATCGTGGCCCACGCGGCGCAGCTTATTCTGGTGTGCGTTGTCGGATTTATCTGCGTCATTGTGCAGGGCACATCTTTTCGCGCGTTGAGAGAGAACGCTTCTGCTGGAATGGAAGAGGCTCATTCGGCAGCGTGAGGAAGTCCGTCGTAAGTATCTGGCTATTCTCGGGCCTTGTTATTACCTCCTGTGGCAAACAAGAGGTATCTAAACGGGTGGTCACGGCTCCAACTAACATCGCCGTGTTGGACTCGGTCGATCTTTCGGGGCATGTAGTCTCGCTGGGAGGATTCGTCTCGACGCCCTACAACGGAGACTTCTTGATTCTGGACGACGGGACGGGTCGCATCCCCGTAATTCTGCCTGAGTCGCTGTCGCTCGGCGTTGAGCGGAGACTGCTCGTTGAGGGGCTTATAGGTGAATTAGAAGGGTTTCCGGCCATTTACGCCGATGTGTGGCTCTACGATTCGACGGGTACGCCCGTCCATTCACCCTAGGAAGACTACCGTTCAGCGAGAAGTGCTTTGGTGGACAAACAGACCTCCGTACTGTTCGTTCGGGCGGCAGGCATGACGCCCTCGCGTAAACCACCATCAGCCTTTTCGCGCCATGCAAGTAATGTCGAACCCGAACCCCCTCAGCGAACTCATCAGCTCTGATGTGTATGCCGTTCTAGCAAAGCATGACTTGCTCAGCGAGAAGGGTGTTCGCGATTTCAAAATCCGCGCGCAGTTCCGTTCACTCAGAGAACGCGACGTGCCCGCCTACGAGGCCATTGAGGAGCTTCGTAACGAGTACCCGTACCTCCAGTTTGATACGATCCGTAAGATCGTATATGGCCTCCGCAAGCGGAAATAGCCAGATCGGCTTTCACTTGCCACGACAACACCCCAGGATTGGGTGAGAGACGGACAGGTACTGCGCACCTGTCCAGTCAGAGGGAGCGCCGTCGTAGCCGCGTAAGGCTACGGCGGCGTTTTTTGTGTCTTCTACTCCAAATGGCTTCGCAGCATCCAGGCGTTCTTCTGATGAATATCTATGCGCCGGGTAGCTAAATCAGCGCTGGCTTGGTCTCCCGCTGCCTCCGCAGACTCAATGACCTTCCTTGCCTGCTCCACAACGATTTCCTGGCCTCCGACCAAATCACGAATCATCTGAGTCGCCTCAGGAACTCCTTTCGCCTCCGTAATACTAGCCAGCTCATTAAATGCGGACAAACTTCCTGGCGCGTAGGATCCCAACGCACGGATCCGCTCTGCAATCTCGTCGACGGCCAACGCTAGTTCCGTGTACTGAGTCTCAAAAAGCGTGTGCAGTGTGGAGAACATCGGACCAGTCACGTTCCAGTGAAAGTTGTGCGTTTTGACGTACAGCAGATAACTGTTAGCCAACAAGCTGGAGAGTGGCTGGACGACAGGATTGATTGATTGATCGGTCATGGCGAGAGTAGGTTTATTTACTTTCTTCACCTCTGTCATGCTCAATCGTTCCAACCAAAACGTGGCTTCACGAGTGATTCCGGCAGCCTTAACGCACTATCCACCTGAAGCGTTCGCTGCCCTTATCAAGATGCTGTTCTGGTTTTCGCCGCCTCAAACAAAACAATCCCCGCCGCCACGGAGGCATTGAGTGACTCCGCATCTCCAGCCATCGGAATCGAAACGAGCACGTCGCATTGAGAGCGGACCCGTGGGCGCATCCCTTTCCCCTCGCTGCCAACTACGGCGGCAATTGGGCGGTCCCAGTCGTATTTCCAAACGGTTGAGCGCTCTTGTTGGCCTTCCGCTGGACCGCCATCCAAACCAATGATCCAGTAGCCGCGCTCTTTAAGGCTAAACAATGTGTCCGCCATGTTCGTAATTCGAGCGATGGGGATCCGCAGCGCTGTACCAGCACTTGCTTTGATGGCCGTAGAGCTAAGCGGCGCCTGGCCTCGATCAGGGACGATGACGCCTGCTACTCCCGATGCCACGGCGCTTCGAAGTATTGCTCCGTAATTGTGGGGATCCTCGATACCGTCCAACGCCAGCAGAACCGGCTTCTGTTCTCTAACAGAATCGAGACTGGGGGCGATCTGCTTTAGCATGTCTTCCAGCTCCAGATAGGCGACCGGCGAGGCCATCGCGACGACGCCCTGATGGGTGGCCTTCGGAGCCAGCTTGTTTATGCGCACCTCGGGTACAACCTGAACCGGGATGCCAGCGACTTTAGCGGCCCTCCTGACAGCATCGATCTGGCTACCATGCGCACCTTTTTGCAGCAGGACCTTCTCAATCCGTCCGTCTCCACGCGCAAGCGCCTCACGAACGGGGTTGCGACCAATGATGACGGAATCGTTCATGCCTCAAGGTAGAGACCGCGCAATCGATTCAACCCGTGCGTGCAGATGATCCACGTAATCCTCGTGCTCGGGCTTCATCAACACGCTCCGAAGTATCCGAGACTGGTCCATGTCAACGTCCAGTTTCGGATGGAGCGCCGACATACGGGCAGCGGTCATCCTGTACGTGCTGAGGAATACGGGATCGTCAAACGCTGCCATACTCTTCTCAAAGATTGATTGACTGGCGGAATCAACTTCAGAAAGCGACCTCCCGGCTGGTAAGTACGTCACGATGTCGGTTTCTGGCTGGATGAACAACTCCAGCAAGTCGGATGCTTTGAGTAGCTCAGCCAATTTGCGCGACGCCCTGAGCCCAGAGGCCAGAATCGGACCTAGGCCGTCAGTCGCTTTCAGGGGAAGACACTTCAGCGTAAGCCAGAGCGCACCCGCAGCTGCGCCGGGACGCGAACACTCCAAGCTGATCTCGCCGAGATGCAGGTCATCGCTGCTGAAATACGTGAACGGCGAATCGTGCGAATAAAACCGTCCGACAGTCGGATCGCGGAAGAGCACACAACCACATCCATAGGGTTGCAGGCCATGCTTGTGAGGATCAACGACAATTGAATCGGCCTCAGAGATGGCGCGGAAGTGCTGCGCGGGAAAGTCGGAGAACCCACTATCCTTCTCCGCTAAGAGCACGAAGAATCCACCATAAGCGGCATCCACGTGAAGACGTGCTCCATACTTCCGCAGAATTGGGAGTGCATCGGCTATGGGGTCGACAGCGCCGAGTCCGGTAGAGGTCGCGGTCATCACCAACGTACCAATATTGCCCGTTTTCAACACGTCCTCCAGCGCGTTCAGATCCATGTGACCTTCGGGCGTAACCGAAACCGCGCGATGATCCATCCGCAGCATATCCGCCATCCGGCTGTGCGTGTAGTGGGCGTCCTTACTGAACGCGATGCCTTTGTCGGGATGGAGTTCTCGAGCAACGAATAGGGCTTCGAGATTGGCCATCGTGCCACCGCCGGTAAGATGCCCCAAATGGTCGTCCGGGAAACCAAACATGGCCGCCAGGTCACGAACGACCTCCTTTTCCATCTGGCTAGTTGGTGGCCCGCCATCCAGCGCGTGGTTGTTCGGATTAATACGCATCGCAGCCGCGTAAGCAGCTAGCGCCACCGGATGCGGCGGCTTGAGCATTTGTCCTGCGTAACGTGGATGGAAGAAAGGATAGTTGCCTCCATCTTCTCCTGGCGCTGCCGTGAGTCTTCTCAGATATTCGTCGAAGGCCTCGCCCAGCCGCTCATCATCGACGGCCAACGAAGGATGCCAGTCGAACATGCCAAACGAAGCTTCCCAGACATCCAGCGAGTCGTTAGCCTTTTGAACGAGTTGGCGAAAATCAGGGTAGCGGCGTGCCATTCGATTGAGTTCTCAGCCCTCGCCATTCGTCGGCACGTACCAACCAACTGTCAGGCGGTCGTTCACAAAAACGCGCTCAGCGGCAGCTTGAATTGCCTCGGGCGTCACAGCTTCAATGCGTTGACGATACTCCGTGAAGAGCGTCCAGTCGCCTACAGCAATGGCTTCATTTAAGCGTGCCGCCACGGCCTGGGGACCATCTCGGCCATACGCTTCATCGGCCACAACCTGCCTGCGAGCACGGGTCAGTTCCGCCTCCGTAACCCCCTCCTGAACCACTTCGGCTGCGGCTTTGCGCATGGCTGCTTCCACGTCCTCGTGGGTAGTTCCGGGCGTGAGCATGGAATAGATCGAAAACAAACCGGGATCGCGAAGGCGCGGGAAAAATGCACCCGCGTGAGTGGTGAGGCCGGTATCCGTGAGTTGTCGATAGAGCCGCGAACTCTTTCCACCCGAGAGGATCTGGGCCAGTACGTCCAGCGCGTCAGCGTCTTCGTCGAGGCCAGCCGGGGCCTTCCACGCCAGCAAAACCATACCCAACTGTCCAGTCTGCTTCACGACGACACGACGTTCTCCTATCTGATCAGGCTCTCGAGTCGTGATGTCGGGGAGCTCGCGAATGTCATCGGGGCCAGCAGCCAAACTGCCAAATCCTTCCTCGATCAAGTCGAGAGCCTCCTTCTTGTCGAACTGACCGATGACCGAAACAGTGGCATTCTGCGGCCAATAGTACGTGTCGTAAAAATGCCGGAGACCTTCTGCGGTCACGTTTTCCACATCCGACCGCCAGCCAATTACAGGATGCCCGTACGGATGCGCGAAGTAAGCGGTCGCGAACACAGCGTGTAGGAGCTTTCGGATCGGCTCGTTCTCACCACGATCCAATTCATTCAATACCACGGTGCGTTCGTCGGCGAGATCTTCGTCACGAACACGTGCCCCTCGCATCCTGTCCGCCTCAATTTCGATTGCAAGCGGAAGATGCTCGTTCGGTACCAACTCGTAGTAGTTCGTCCGGTCGTACCACGTAGTCGCGTTCATTTCGGCCCCAACTCGCTGGAGAACCGAGAATATGCTCGTGCCTAGGTCCTTGTTGAACCGCTCCGTCCCTTTGAACATCAGGTGTTCCAGTAGATGCGTCGCCCCCGTCAGGCCAGCGCCTTCGTGGCGGCTCCCAACACGATAGGTGACCATAAAAGTGGCAACAGGCGCGGCAGCTTCAGGAAGCAGAAGAACGGTCAGGCCATTCTTGTTGTGCGTGTATTCCTCAATGCCTGAGGAGGACTGGACGAAGTCGAAAAAAGCATGGTCTAGCATAGGCGGAAGGTAACGGGATGAGCGACTCTGTTTGATGATTCGTCTCGACGAAGTTGATGAACAATGGCCTTGCACGAGAACCCCATACTGCTATCTTTTTAGCACACTACTCTTGACCTCCTATGCGAAGCGTCTCTACCGCCCTCCTCTTCAGCTGCCTTCTCGCAATAACCACAAATGCCCAATCCGACGCTGCTCCGCCAGACTGGGTTCACGAAGACATGGCTCGGTCGGTTGGGATGTGGATTGGCGACAACTCGGAGTATCAGAATGAACAAGAGCCGTTCGACCAATACGGGATCGAATGGTCGTGGGGGCTTGGTGAGAAAACACTTCGGGGCCGTCTTTTTGGCCTCAAGGATGGCGAAGAGCAGGGCACGTTCTGGGAGTTTATTCAGTTCTGGGATCCCGCCAAACAAAAAGTGATGGTCTATCAGTTCGGCGGAGACGGAACAGTGGGCAAGGGTGAATTGGAGTGGGTTGACGAACACAGCACGCGGCTGCTGCAGACGTTCACGAGTCTGAACGGCTCGTCATTCACTGCTGGACATCGAACGACAACGGATGGCAGCGAGCAAACCGGCATTTCCTTCGACGTTGATGCAGATGGCAACTGGACACCTCGGCGCTCCTATCTTTGGATCAAGCGCAATTGACTCCTCACCGCACACATGCTGGCTCGTTTCCTCCTACTCTGCTCAGTTCTATTCTTTGGTTCAGCGGCTGCCCAGACCGAAAACACGCTGACGCTGGCCGAAGGCGAAACAGGCCAATCCGCCTCCATCGAAGACATGTCCTTTCTCGTAGGCCACTGGCAAGGCGATGGGATGGGCGGATTCAATGAGGAGGTATGGGGTGAGCCGCTAGGCGGAAGCATGCTCGGAACATTCAGACATCTACAAGGCGACGACCCAGCCTTCTCGGAGATCATGCAAATCGGAGAGGAGAACGGGACGCTTGCGCTTCGCCTCAAGCACTTCAACCCCGACCTGACCGGCTGGGAGGAAAAAGATGACATGGTCACGTTTCCGCTTGTCCGCATAGAACATGGAGAGGCCGCGTATTTCCGAGGGCTGACCTACAAACGGATCTCTGCCAACGAACTGACGATCTACCTCGCCTTGCACAACCGCGATGGCGTGCAGGAAGTCTCCTTCGAGCTTCAGAGAGTCGACTAGAATCTTAGGATTCGTCCCGAATCAGACCAACAATGCCCCACGTGTGGCCATACGGATCGCGGACTTTGCCTGACCGACCATAAAACTCGTCATTCAACTCGCGAATAACGTCTGCCCCGGCCTTTAGAGCCCGGTTGAACCAGACATCCGCATCGTCAACCGCAAGAGAGATTGTACACGTCGTGCCGCCAAGCGAATGAGGAGACTGAACGCCCGTCATTGCTTCTGGAAATTCGTCTGAGATCATCACGTCCGCTCCGTTAATTCGAAGCGTTGCGTGGCCCAGCTTGCCCTCATAGGGGTACGTCTCGCGGACTTCGGCACCAAATGCTTGCTGGTAGAATTCCAGCGCCTCCTCACCTTTGTGAACCATGAGATATGGCGAGATCGGGGAATAGGATTCGTCGGTTGCCATGGAAGTACTGATTTTTGTGATCGCCCACAAAATAGCCGACCAGTCACAAGTTGGCGGTGCGTGGTTCGGATTGGTATGCATCATACCAGTTGGTTCCGCTACCTTCTCGCCTCTCACCTAGCCACACACTCTGTCCAATGCGTTGGATCCTCTCCCTCACACTTGCTGTCCTTCTCACAGGTTGTGCCTCCGTTTCGACAACTGTCGAGGACGTCTCTAACACTCTGCCCGATCACACGGTCTCGTTTACGATTCTTCAGATGAACGATGTCTACGAGATCACTCCAGTTGAAGGCGGACGAACTGGTGGACTTGCCCGCGTGGCAACGATTCGGCAGCAGCTTTTGCAGGAGACCCCCAACGTCTATACGGTTATGGGAGGCGATTTCTTCAGTCCATCTGCGCTAGGTACCGCGCGTGTGGATGGCGAGCGCCTTCGTGGCAAGCAGATGGTGGCGGTTTTGAATACACTTGGTCTAGACCTGGCGACATTTGGCAATCACGAGTTCGATTTGGACGAAGAAGACTTCCTCATGCGCATGGAAGAGAGCGAATTCGACTGGGTCTCAACAAACATCACGGACGCATCGGGGACGATGTTTACGAACACGGAGCCTCATCGGCTCGTCACCTTCTCAGATGATCATGGAAATTCAGTTCGTGTAGCCTTCGTGGGCGTAACCCTGGATTCGAACCCAAAGGAGTACGTTCAGTACGCCAACCCAATTCGGAGCCTGTATGACGAGACCGAATACCTTTCCGGGCGCTCGGATGTGATCATTGGCCTTACGCACCTCGCGTTGGAGGATGATATACGTGTAGCAGCCGAGATTCCATCGCTTGATGTGATCATGGGGGGCCACGAGCACGAGAATGTTGAAGTCTACCGTGGCTCCGACTTCACGCCGATCTACAAAGCCGACGCCAACGCGCGTTCGGTTTATATCCATCGGTTTACCTACGACACGCGGTCCGGCGAGCTTGCGTTAACGTCCGAACTGATGCCTGTCACAGGAGCTATCCCGGATGACCCAGAAGTGGCGGCTGTAGTGCAGGAGTGGGTAGACATTGCCTTCGCCGGATTTATTGAGCAAGGCTTCGATCCAGGAGCTGTCGTAACTACGACGACAGAAGCGCTGGATGGCCGCGAGTCGACCATCCGCAACCGTGAAACCAACCTTGGCGCACTGATCGCAACCTCTTTTCTTGCAGAGTCGGGCGATGCAGATCTCGCGGTTTTCAACGGAGGCTCCGTTCGTATCGACGACGTACTTCCTGCGGGCGATGTTTCGCAGTACGACCTAATCCGCGTAATGCCCTTCGGAGGCAGCGTGCTGACAATTGGAATCAAGGGTTCTGTGCTTGCGCAGGCACTATCTCAGGGCATTGCAAATCGCGGCACGGGCGGCTACCTCCAGACCGCCAACGTCACGCGCGACGGAGACACGTGGATGATCGACGGCGAAGCGCTCGATCCGAACCGCACCTACCGTATGGCGACGAACGACTTCCTCGTGACGGGCCTGGAGACCGGAATGGACTTCTTCAACGTCGAGGAAAACCCGGACATGGAACTCCTCGCCACCCACCGCGACGTTCGCATGGCAACGATTGACGAGCTACAGCGAAGATTTGGGAGGCCTTGAACAACCAAAAGGGAAACGATTCGTCATCCCCGCGAAGGCAGGGACCCATTCCGGTCAGTTAGCTGGGGACTGCGGAGCGCAAACACGGAATGCCTGAAAACGTGCTATGTAGCTGAACTGCTGAATAGACTTCCGCCTTCGCGGGAGTGACCGTTTTTCGTGGTTACTAAACAGTGCTGGCTTAGTTGGTCCGCACGTAGCGCGCATCCTCGAACATCATCCGTCCGCCATCCGCAGATTCGTGGATATCGAGCAGGAGCACGTCTCCCGTGCATTCGAACGTCGTCAAGCTGCGTTCAGCCGTTTCGAAGAAGCTCTCGAGATCCATCGAAGAGTTTCTGATCTCCCTCCCACCCAAGACGACGCGCGCGCTTGAGGAGAGATCTGCCTCGCCCGGCTCAAAATGAAGCTGGTCGCCATCGATTTCATAGGTCGCGTCCGACGTTCCATCCAATGTCGTCGTCACTTCCATCTCGCCTACCTGAGAGTCCGCATTAATGGTGAGTGCCAGGTTTTCCATCGTATTGCGCGCAGAGCCATCCGACCCAAACGTCATCACGCCCCGTCCAGTAGCGCCTCCAAACTCCATCGTAACCCCGCCTCCACTTTCATCAATCATCGCATTAACACCATCCATGTTGATGGACTCGGGATCGACTTCCCACGAACCCACGAGGCAATCCGCGCCCGTCCGATTGATAGAGGGCGAATCGATCTGGGATACATCTCCAGCCGCCGAGACACCGCTCGAATCATCGCTTCCACAGGCGAACGCGAATGGAAGAAGGAGGATTAGGGCGAAGCGTGTCATGGGGATGAGTTGGTTACAGGGAAACGTACGAATGAAATACCCACGGTCACTAGTGTGTGATTCATCCGAGAGTTATCGTTCCCTTGAGTGGGCGAAACTCGCCCCCAGTTACACCATTCTCAAATCCATGCAAGTTCAGCCCGTCGCCGCATTCAAAGTCGCCACATGGAGCGATCTCGAAGACCGTCAACCTGCCTATGCCCTCGTTGCAGATGTTGATCTCGTCGTGGTTCGCTTTGATGAAGAAGTCTCCGTCTTCTACGGTAGATGTCTTCATCGTGGCGCACTGTTGTCGGATGGCCACGTTGACGGCCAAAACCTCATCTGTGGGGTTCACCATTGGGACTATCGGCTGGATTCGGGCGTAAGCGAGTACAACAACGAAGAGGCGCTCTACCGCTTCGACGCGTGGGTAGACGCGGACAAGGATGCTGTTTTTGTGGATGAAGACGAGGTACGGGCATGGGCTGATGACAACCCGCAGCCCTACAACCGGGACGAGTACCTAGGGCTGTACGCTGATGTGCACGGCGCCGACGAAGAGCCTTACAACAACTACATCCAGAAGTTGGCAAAGAAAGGCGTGGATGGCATCGGACACCACGGAGCGGTTACGGCCATGGGTGTTCCACTCACCGAGCTCCCGCGATGGAACGACATTCAACTTCTCACTGCACAGCTCGCGACACGACCTTTGGCGGATGATGCCGAGGTCGGCACTGAACTTGTCATAGGGCCAAATGCCAGAAAGCCGCTGACGCTAGACATCCCACTTTTCGTTAGCGACATGAGCTACGGCGCGCTGAACGAGGAGTCTAAAACGGCACTTGCCATGGGTGCGGAAATGGCAGGAACCGGAATCTGCTCGGGCGAAGGCGGGATGCTCCCTGAGGAACAACAAGCCAACTCGCGGTACTTTTACGAACTGGCCTCTGGGCGCTTCGGATGGAGCCTTGACAAAGTCCAAAACGTACAGGCCTTCCATTTCAAAGGCGGACAAGGGGCCAAGACGGGCACGGGCGGACACCTTCCTGGTGAAAAAGTGACGGGCAAGATCGCGGAGGTACGCGGACTTGAACCGGGCACACCAGCGGTCAGTCCAGCGCGCTTCCCAGATCTCAAGTCCGTTGAGGACTTTCGGCGCGTGGCTGACGAAGTACGGGAAGAAAGCGGTGGCATCCCGATCGGGTTCAAGCTTTCGGCACAACACATCGAGGCCGACATCGACTTTGCCCTCGACGCTTCCGCCGACTACATCATTCTCGATGGACGAGGTGGGGCGACTGGCGCAGCGCCCGAGGTTTTCAAGAACAACATCTCGGTTCCAACGCTTGCAGCCCTGGCCCGCGCTCGTCGTCATCTGGATAAGCGAGGTGCAAATGGCGTCACGCTTATCATTACAGGTGGACTGCGAACGGAGTCGGACTTCGTTAAAGCGCTTGCACTGGGCGCAGATGGCGTCGCTATTGCAAACTCGGCGTTGCAGGCGATAGGTTGTCTGGGGATGCGGGCATGCCACACAAACAACTGCCCTGTTGGCATAGCAACACAAAAAGAAAACCTGCGTTCTCGGCTGAAAATCGCAGCCTCAGCCCGCCAACTCGCGAACTACTTCGAGGCCACAGTTCATCTCATGCAGGTCCTCGCTCGCGCCTGCGGCCATGTTCATCTAAACGGCTTCAACATTGACGACGTGACGACTTGGAAAAGGGATATCGAACGGTTGACGGGGGTGAAATACGCAGGAGTAGAGCCAATCTAAAGAGCTCCTCTCTTGGACCGGCGGGGCCGGGGGTGGTCGACCGAGTTTGGCTACTAACCCCGTCTACCGCCTGCCCCTGTC
>JAHEJB010000144.1 GCA_024639085.1 Rubricoccaceae bacterium
CCAAAGGACCCCAAAAATGACAAATGCCATCATTGTTTCGTAGAGCATTGTTGGGTAGGCGCCCGTTACGATCTCGGCGGGAAGCTCACAGACTCGACCGCCCTGAGGCACCCATGTCGTTACGTCTACCTCAAGGATGTTGCGCGGAAAGGTCTCGCTCCAGAGGAAATCGGGAATCCACCCCGGTTTCTGGGATAGCGCAGAGCATGTTCCCCAATCGCCATCGCCCGCCAGGTAACAGCCAAGTCGCCCGATTCCGTACCCAAGCATTAGCGTCGGGGCGATTCCATCGGCAATCCGCAGAAACGAAAGTCCTTTCCGCTTCGAATAGAACGCCAGCGCGATTGTGGCACAAATCAGCCCCCCATAGAACGTCAGGCCTGCCGGGTTGAAGATCAACCCCATCGGGTCGGCGGTGAAGCGGTCCCAATGGTCAATAATGTGGAACAACTTGGACCCAGCAATCCCCGCACCCGCAGCAATCAACATCATCGTCCAGACCAGCGCCGATGGACTTGCAGTAACCAGCCTTTCTCGCCCCTTCTTGTCCTTCTCCTTAATCTGAACCGAACTCAATTTCCCCAAGCCGTACATTCTATCGAACTCGCGCTTCGACAGCAACGAGGCAACCACAATGGCTGTCGCCACCATGAAGCCGAACGAATAGATCGGCAGCGGTAGATCAAAGCCGAGGAGGTCCTTGAATAGATCTGTTAGACGGGGATACATTTCGTTGGTGTGTATTACGCGTGGTTTGCGTGAGCCTTATGCGACGCGATACGGCTTAGGAGTCTGAGTGTTCGGAATGGGACTGCAGAGCGTTGATCAGCTCACCGAACTCAACCTCCTTTTGCTCTGACGTATCGAGATCTCGGATGATGGCTCGCTGGCTGGCAAGCTCGGTCTCACCAACAATCAAGGCAACGCGCGCGCGCTGGCGATTGGCCTCCTTCATTTGCGCTTTCATGGAACGGCCCAACAAGTCAAATTCCACATGCAGCGCGGCCGCGCGGAGCCGTTGCGCTTCGGCAAATGCCCATTTCTGTGATTCATGGCCAAGCGCCACGATGTACACATCTGGGCGTTCGCGTTCGGGAAAAGAATACCCGCTGGCCTGAAGCGCGAGAAATAACCGCTCGATGCCAGCAGCCCATCCAATTGCAGGCACAGGTTGCTTGCTGCCAACATCCTCTCCGAGTCCGTCATATCGGCCTCCAGCAGCGAGAGCGCTCTGTGAGCCGAGGTCGTCCGATTCAAGTTCGAAAACGACACCTGTGTAGTAATCAATGCCTCGGACTAGCAGCTCATCCTCGAAATACGGAATGCGAAGATCGTCGAGGTGCTCTTTCACCTCATCTAGGTGGGTCCGGGATGACGAGCTCAAATAGTTGGAGATTCGAGGAGCATCAGTTAGCAGCGTGCGCTCCTCCGGGCTCTTGGTATCGAGAATCCGGAGCGGATTTGCTTCTAGGCGTTGGAGGCTGGTTTCCGAAAGCTTGTCTCGGAAGGGCTCGAAATAGTCTCTAAGCGCCTCGCAATACTTGGGGCGGGTTTCCGCATCTCCGAGCGAGTTAATGCGAAGGCGCGTTTCGGAGATTCCAAACGAATCATAGATCGCGAGCAAACAGGCGATGGCCTCAGCGTCAGCCCGCGGGCCATCCGCACCAAGCAACTCGATTCCGAACTGATGGAACTGCCGAAAGCGTCCTTTTTGCGGGCGCTCTGCACGAAAACATGGGCCGAGATAGTAGAACCGCTGGGCGCCGCCACGTTGAGCAAGACTGTGCTGGATGTACGCCCGCATTACGGGCGCGGTCATCTCTGGGCGTAGAACGTAGTCCTCGTCACTCCGCTGAACGACAAACATCTCCTTCTGGACGATGTCGGTTGTCTGCCCGACGCCGCGCGCAATGAGCTTGAGCGGCTCCATAGTGGGCGTTCGGATTTCTTCAAATCCGAAACGCGACATAACCTCGCGGACGCGCCCTTCCACATGCTGCCAGTTTGCGCTACCGGGGACGAATTGACTACCCGAATCTTGGGTGTCAGGGAGTATATCAAACGTGCCGCGGATGGTCTGGAACATGAAGTACCCGATTGGAGATCTGCGAAGCGAGTGCAAAGCCCGCGACAGCTTGATCAACCATACGCCTCCTCTGCCTGCCTGAAAATGTCAAGAACGGCCTTTTTGTCTCCGGCGTCCAGCAAACGCTCTCTAAACGCCGCATCGTTCATAAACCTTGATATTCGTCCAAGCAACCGAACGTGCATCACACGCTCCATTTCCGGCCCGACTAGAAGGAGAATGAGGCGCACGGGTTCGCCGTCCAGTGCACTGTAGTCAACAGGGCTTTTTGTCGTCGCGAATGCCATCAGTGTATCAGAGACAGCGGAAGTTCGCGCGTGGGGCAGCGCAAGCCCTTTTCCAACGCCCGTAGAAAGCACAGCCTCTCGTTCAAAAACGTCTGTTCGTAGTCGCTCCAAATCCATGACTTCAACTGCGCCACCAAGCAAATCGACAAGTGCGTTTATCGCGGCGTCTTTGCTTGACGCTTCCAGCCCTACGCGAATGCGCTCGGGAGACAATAGGCCGGAAATCGAGAGCGAGTTGGTGGAGACCACGGCGTGTCCGTTGGAAAATGTTGAGCCGTTGAAGATAAGGGGGCACAATGCTCGAAAACCCACTGGGATTCTTCTTCAATCCGCCTTTGTTAACGGCCACGCTCTCAGCCTTCGACCGTACGAAGTCGTTCGAGCACGAACGCCATGTCCTCTGGTAGCGGCGCCTCAAAAACCAAGCTTTCCTCGGTTCGGGGATGAAAGAAGCCGAGCGTGTGCGCGTGCAACGCCTGCCGCGGCATCCGCTTGAATAAATTCTGAAAGAACTGCTTCCGTTTTGTCGTCTCTGGCCCAGACTTGATGAGGTCGCCGCTGTACGTCGTATCGCCGAGGATAGGATGGCCGATGTGTTTGGCGTGGACGCGAATCTGGTGCGTGCGGCCTGTCTCCAACCGGAAACCGAGCAAGGCCGTGTGCTGGAAGGCCTCTATGGTTTCGTAGTTCGTGGCCGCCCACTTTCCTCTGTCTTCCGGCACCACGGCAACCAGCTTGCGGTCCTTTGAACTTCTGCCTAGCCATGTTTCTATTCTGCCGTCACCCGGCTCCGGAACTCCCCACACAATAGCCACATAGCGGCGCCGTATCGTTCTATTAATGAACTGCTTGGCGAGCTCCGAATGCGTGAAGTCGTCCTTCGCTACAACCAATAAGCCAGACGTGTCTTTGTCCAATCGGTGGACGAGCCCGGGGCGGATGGTCAGGTCGCCTTCAAAGCGCGGAGCGGCTGTTGCGGTTGAAAGTCCAATGTCCTCATCATCTTCCTCATCCTCGTCTAGCTCCTCGGCCGTTATCGCCCGCGAACCCACGTGGTGGAGCAGCGCATTGACCAGCGTTCCCGAACGATGGCCGAACGCCGGATGAACGACCATCCCCGCCTGTTTATCGACGACGAGCAGCCATTCATCCTCAAATACAACGTCGAGAGGGATGTCTTCCGGGACGACCTCGATGGGCGGTGGACGCATAATCCGGCAGACAATATGATCGCCCGGCTGGATGGCGTGTGAGACCTTCTTTCGCGTCGTCCCATTTACGTCCACGTTTCCATCGCGAATCCCGCGCTGGATTTTCGCGCGCGTCACATTAGCCAGTTTTGATGTCAGATAGACATCGAGCCTCGGGCCTCCCTCCTGCCCCGCAGGCACGTCAATTTCGACAATGGTTTCGATCTTGTCTTCCGACACAGCCAGATTACGCGACGGACAGGGCAAGATGACGGCGGCAGATTTCGATCGTCCGTTCGATCTCCTCTTCCGTGTTGTAGGCGTGAGGTGAGAGGCGAAGCTTCCGGTCACGAACAGAGCCGTGGATGTTGTTTGCTATCAGCTGGGTGTTAAGTCCTTCAGGGTCCGGGACGTCCACGGTGACAATTCCGGAGGCATGTGCTGCATCTGATGAACCGAATCGCTTCAAGCCCAATTTCTCAAACGCGCGGGTGATGCTTATGGCGTTGGAGAGAACGCGGTCTTCAATCCAGTCCGGCCCCGCTTCGAGATGCAATCCGACAGACGCGTCCAATGCAATGCAACCAATCGAATTCAACGTGCCGACTCGGAAGCGCCTCGCGTCGGGGTGCAGTTCTTCGGGAAAAGCTCCGAAATCATCCCAATCAACTGGGCCATTGAGCCAGCCTCGAATCGGCATAAGCTGCTCCTGAAGCGACTCAGCGACATAGATAAAAGCGCTCCCCTGCGTCGCCAGCATCCACTTTTGCCCGCCGGAAGCCAGAAAGTCGATCCCGGCATCTTCCGCATTCAACCGAAGAGCGCCTAACCCCTGAATGGCGTCCACGGCAATCAACGAACCGTTCGCGTGCGCCAGATCCGCAAGAGTTTTCAGATCACATCGAAAACCTGACAGAAACTGAACCCACGACACAGCCAGCACGCGCGTTTCGGGACGAAGCGTCTGCTCAACGTCCTCCGGCGTGAACGTGCCTTCGTCGGTTGGAATGAAATCGACTTCCACGCCGAAGCGCTCACGGAGGCTCAGCCAGGGCTGTACGTTGGCAGGAAACTCGCACGACGGAATAGCGATCCGGTCCCCTCGCTGCCAGGGGTACCCCATAGCCAGCACATTCAGCGCGTAGGATGTGTTGGGCGCATACTCGATACATTCGGGGGCACAACCCAGTAATTGGCCAAGCCGTTTTCGGCCACGCTCGAGCGTTGGGTAGATGTCGAAGAAATTGTTCGGCTGCGTTCTGTGCCGCTGTTCGAGAAACGACTGGATCGCCGCCATTACGGGCGTGCTCAGCGGTCCTGTGGCCGCATTATCGAGATAGACAACCTCGCTGGCATGAGGGAAGCTGGCTCTGTAGTCAGAAAGGTTCACGGTGGAATACTAGGCTCTAAAAAACTGTTTCCCGGCAAGCTGACGGACGAGGCCACGGAACTCGAGATTCAGCAAATAGACAAGTGCCGAGGGTGCGTCCATGCCCGTTTCGGCGCAGAGCGCGTCGAGGTGCACAGGCTCTGAACTCAGCGCCTCGTAGAGCTTTGCCTCGGCTCGGTTAAGATCAGCCGGTGGTGATTGAGCTGGCTGGTCCATCGCTGCCGAGTTTTGCACGGGAATGCCACCAAGCTCGGCCAGAACGTCCTCTACGTTGGCAGCCAATGCTGCATGACCTTTCTGGATGAGGTGGTTCGTGCCAACGGTTTCCGCGTGGAACGGCGCAGGTACGGCAAAGACCTCGCGGTTCTGTTCGAGGGCTTCGAAGGCAGTGATCAGGGCCCCGCCGGAATCCCGTGCTTCGGCTACGAGCGTGCCCAACGACATTCCGGCAATGATGCGGTTGCGCCGAGGGAAGTTGGTTGCATCGGGTTTCGCGCCCATCGGAAATTCAGAGACGATTGCCCCACGATCCTCGTCAATGATTCGCCGGACGACATCGTTGTGGGCGTGCGGATAAATGCGATCGACGCCTGAACCGAGCACTGCAATCGTCCGCCCGCCTGCATCCAAGGCTGCTCGATGCGCCGTTATGTCGATGCCGTACGCGAGTCCGCTAACGATGGTGAACCCCTGTCTCACAAGCCCGTCGGCAAAGTGCCCGGCTGCTCGTCGCCCGTAATCCGTAGCTTTTCTTGTCCCTACGATAGCAAGGGCTCGATCGTCTCCGGGCGTCAGCCTTCCCCGAAGCCACAGAAACGGCGGTGGGTCGTAAATCTGCTTCAGAAGTGCCGGAAAG
>JAHEJB010000039.1 GCA_024639085.1 Rubricoccaceae bacterium
GCAAGGCTTACCGAGAATGCGCCGAGGTTCATGGTGGCGGGGGTTGGGAGATGAATTGTTGAGAAGGTACCGGAGGGCGTAGAATTATGGCACAAGTGCCTCGGGGACACCGTGTCGGCGTGTGCCAATCGCGTTCATTGCGCGACGCCCGCAATCCTCTCGCTGTAAGGAATTGTCGCACATGGAAGTGCGACCTTCTATTACCATGAATCGTGTTTTATGGCCGTATGGTTAGGTACCAAAGGTGAGGGAATCCCCACCTCGGCGGAAGACGACGCACGGCGGTTATGAGTCGTCGGTGCGTGCGAATGGAAATCGCCTGTGACCGGTAAAGGAGAGACCCTCGCCCTCCCATCGGCTTTGCCAAATTGGTTAGCTGCATTCATCGGAGGCACATCATGATGTCGCGCGATACGAAAACAGTCTCGAAGAAACTTCTGTGGCGAGGACTCTTCTCACTTCTCCTCCTGATTTCGCTCCTACTTGCTTCCTCGGCCGTGGGGCAAGTGGCACAAACTCCGATTGATGGAGTCAGCCTAAAAGCGTCTACCCTGATCGGCGGATCTGGCGTTGATAGAGTGACGGACATCGCTGTAGGTCCCGACGGCAGCGTATATCTCGTCGGATGGACAGAGTCTTCCGATTTCCCGACAACACCCGGAGCTGCGGACATCACACTCGGTGGCGAGCGCGACGCTTTTGTCGCGCGCCTGAGCCCGGACATGACTCTGCTCCTTGCGTCAACGTATTTGGGCGGAGCGACAGGAACGGGAGGTGGCGGCGTCGGGTCGTGGGATGCGGCAAATGCCCTCATTATTGATTCGGACGCTGTACACGTGGTGGGATATACGTATACGACGGATTTCCCCGTTTCTGTGGACGCTTTTGATACAAACAATGAACATGGCGGTGCAAGCGCTTTCGTCGCCCGCCTGAGCCTGGACCTGGGAGTCGTGGAGGCAGCTACTTATCTGGGCGAAATGGCAACGGACATCGGCTATACTCTCGCCTTGGATTTCGATGGAAGTGTGTACGCGGCAGGATTCACGATTGGATTCGACTTTCCTACAACGCCAGGCGCCTACGACCAAGTTGGCGGTCCGTATCAAGATGTTTTCATCAGCCATTTCTCTCGAGATCTTACAACCTTGATCGCCTCAACGCTCATCCCACGGGGTATCGCGACGGACGTGACGATTGGTGCTGATGGTGCCGTCTTTATGGCAGGGCAAACATATGATCCCGACTACCCGACGACCCCGGGTGCGTATGACCGCGTATGTGGCACGGACGGTTTTTGCAACCCTGGACCGTTTGGCGAGGCAAATCCGGATGTGGTCCTCTCTCGCCTCGATGGGGACTTGACAACCTTGGAGGCCTCCACTTTTCTCGGGCATGACCGAGACGATAGCCCGAATGCCATTCAACTGGACGGTGAGGGAGGGATCTATGTCTCCGGTACAAGCAGCTCCAGTGCTTTTCCGACGACTTCAGGAGCGTACCAGACCACCTCCAATGGATTCAATACGATCTTCATCTCAAGGCTTTCGATCGATCTGAGCTCGCTGGAAGTCTCTACGCGTCTAGGTGGCTTCGAACCGCTTTCGCCCAGCGAAGGGTTCGATTTGCTCATTCTCAATGAGCAGGTATGCGTGACAGGTGAGACCTTCGCGGACGATTTTCCAACAACCCCTGACGCTGCCGATTCCATCCATCAAGGCGGAAACGAAGTAATCGTCTCTGTTCTCGACCGGCAACTGACTACGTTAACCTACTCGACATTCCTGGGTGGTACCGCGGGTTCAATACCCGAGGAAGATCAAGGTCGTGCCCTGGCCGTAGCGGCCGACGGGTCGCTATTTGTCAGCGGGCAAACAATTTCGCCCACTTTCCCGACAACGTCTGGTGCCTACCAGGAGTTCGGCTCAGGAGACTTCGACGGTTTCGCAGCATCACTTGAGGCCGGAGTGGTCGTCGCCACCGAAGAAGAGATTCTGCCGGAATCGTTCAGGCTTGGCCAGAATTATCCGAACCCGTCCATGCTCTCAACGGCGATTCCATTCACTCTCGCTGAAGATGCGGCCGTAGCAATTAGTGTATACGACATGCTTGGGCAGGAAGTGCTTCAGTTTGACATGGGAACGCTTCGGGCAGGATCGCATCGCCTGCCCTTGGATCTATCCGACCTGGCTAGTGGCGCGTATGTGTATGGGATCCGAGCAGAAGCGGCAGGCACGCGAGTCTTCCAGGCGGCAAGACGACTGCTATTCCTGAGGTAAGAATCGAAGTCGCCCAGAAACGACATCGGCAACCTGTTGGCAATGATTCGCTGCTCGGCAATACCTTGCCAACCAAATTGGTTTACGCTCCTACGCCAAGCCTCTGTACAAACTCACTACACCAAACGTCAGCGGCTTGGCTGCGGTCTTTGTGAAGCCAACGGCTTCCATGTTGTCCAGAAATTCCTCGCCGTCTGGGAAGGCTGCTACGGACTCCGGCAGATACGAGTAGGCCTCTTCGTTTTTCGAAATAGTTCGCCCGATGCGCGGAAGGACGTGCTTTGAATACAACTCGTATGTCTGCTTGATCGGGAACGCCGTTGGATGGCTGAATTCCAGGACCACGAGCGGCGCTCCAGGCTTGAGAACCCGCCGAATGTCCGCAAGGCCGGCCTGAAGGTCTTCGTAGTTGCGCACGCCAAAAGCGACCATCGCCCCGTCGAAATGATCATCCGCGCTGGGCAATTCAGCCGAATCCCCTCGATGGAATTCGATGCGATCTGAGAGACCCTTCTCGTGCACTTTTTTGCGCCCGAGCCGCAGCATCCCCTCAGAAATATCAATGCCGATGACTTTCTCCGGGTTTAAGGAAAGTGCTTCAATGGCGAGATCCCCCGTTCCCGTAGCGACATCGAGAATGAATTCAGGGCGGTTGAGAAGCGCTTCGCCGAGGAACGCCACGGCACGTTTCCGCCACCAAACGTCGATGCCCATTGAGAGCACGCGATTTAGCAGGTCGTAGCGCGGCGCGATGTCGTCGAACATGGCCTCGACCTGCTCACGCTTGCCTTCGGCCTGTCCGATAGGAGGTTTTATGGTGGTTTCAGTGCGTCCCATAGTGGATGGTACGCGCCTCTTGGACCCACAAAGCAGCCTCCGGCGAAGTTTCATAATTTCCTCGCTGCTCTACGCCCTCATCTCCCGCGTTCGAGCCCTTCTCCATGCGCCTTCAGAACGACGTAATGACCGATGAGCCTCAGCTATTGCTGAACGATGTGATCAGTCGTGTGCTTGCGGGTAGGAGGGATGGCATTGTTCGCGTGGAGATCCCTGTGGAAGCTGTCGATGCTCTCGCGTGGTTGCACGCCCAACCATGGCCAGACCATGTATTCTTGAGTAGCCGCGATGACGGCTGGACAATGGCCGGGGCTGGCGTTGCAGATCTGATCGAATCAAATTCTGCTGACGAACTTGAGGCCGCACTTCTGCCCCGTCTCGATGCGGCACCTTCGCACATCCGCTATTTCGGGACGATGCGGTTTCGCCCGGATGAATCTCCTCAGGAAGAATGGCAGGGCTTCGGACGCATTCGATTTGTACTGCCGCGCGTTGAGTTGATCGTTCAGGATGGCACGACGAAACTGGCTCTGAATGCCATGCCCGGCGAGTCGGTCGACGACCTCAAGATCGAGGCGAACAGGATCATGTGGGAATCGGGAGTGCTAGGGGGCTCACTGCCAGACATAATTGGTCGGCAAGATCTCCCTGACAAGCATACGTGGTGCGAGGGAGTCGACTCCGTGCTGGGAACTCAGCGAGCGTTGGATCTTGGCAAGGTCGTGTTGGCGCGACGTGCTTCGTATTCGTTCGAGAAACCGCTCGATCCATTCGTGCTCCTTAGCCGAATGCAAGTGTCTACGCAAAACTGTTTTCATGCGTTGGTAGGACTCGGTCAGGGCACTCAAGATCGGACGGCTTTCCTTTCGGCAACTCCCGAGCGATTATTCAGAATGGAAGGGGGCGAAGTCATCTCAGAAGCGGTTGCCGGCACGCGGCTTCGTTCACGTAACGAAGATCTAGACCGGATCCTTCGAGATGAGCTTTTGCACAGTGCAAAGGATCTCCGTGAACAGAAATACGTGCTGGATGCAGTCCGTAAATCCCTTGAATCACTTTCAGATGATCTCGAAGTTGATGAAAATCCATCTTCCTTCAATCACTCTAAAGGAAGGCACTTAAGGTCTATACTTAAAGGAAGACTTAAGGATAACGTATCTGCGATTGACCTGATTCACCGATTGCATCCTACCCCAGCAGTGGCCGGAAGTCCATTAGCTCAGGCACTTTCCGAAATCAAAAAGCATGAACCTTTTGATCGGGGCCTCTATGCTGGTCCGATTGGATGGATCGGTAGAGATGCGGCCGAATTCGCGGTAGGAATTCGATCCGGATTGGTCGAAGGAAATAACCTGCATCTCTATTCCGGTGCGGGCATTGTGGAGGGGTCGGATCCTGAAGATGAGTGGGATGAAATCGAGCACAAGCTGGATGATTTCAGCCAGGCTTTGGGGTTGCTGGAATGAGCGAACCGATTGAGATGGGCACTCAAAATTTCGATCCTAAACTTCAATCGCTTTGGGCGGGCCTTCTGATCGAAGAGCTTATTCGGCAAGACGTCGGTCTCTTCGTCCTGGCGTCCGGTTCGCGGAGTACGCCATTGGCCTTGGCCGTTGCCGAGAATCCAAGGGCTAACCACCTCCTGCATTTCGACGAGCGCGGGGGAGCCTTTGTGGCGATAGGGTTCGCACGAGCGACGGGAACGCCTGCCGTGTGGATTACAACGAGTGGGACTGCCGTGGCCAACGGACTTCCCGCGGTTATCGAGGCGGATGCTGATGGCGTGCCTCTCATCATGCTAACCGCAGACCGACCACCTGAACTTCGTGAGACCGGGGCAAACCAAACCATCAAGCAGCCTGACATTCTTGGATCGTACGTTCGCTGGCAATTTGATGTGCCAGTTGCGGATCCATCAATCGATCCGGCCTTTATCTTGACGACGGTTGGACAAGCAGTACATAGGAGTCTGAGTCCCCGCGGTCCCGTGCATCTGAATTGCATGTTCCGCGAGCCGTTCGCGAACAGGGATTACGAAAAGCCAACCGCTCCAGACGTCCTGAAAGGTTGGGAGGAAAGTAATCGGCCCTACACACGCTTCCCGGAGTCCACGGCTTGGGTTTCGGATGCCGAAACGTCTCATTTGGCCAGTCGTCTCGACAGCATCGAGCAGGGGCTCGTAATTCTCGGCAAGTCAGACGATCCTAAGTTGGCTCATGCCGCCTTGTCTTTGGCCGATTCGCTTGGATGGCCGCTGTTGTCGGACATTGCCTCGGGTTCGCGATTTCGCAACGCTACAAATACGGCCAACTACGACCTCCTTCTATGTTCGAAGGCGTTTCGCGAGCGATTTCAACCCGAGGCGGTTGTGCATCTGGGTGGCAAGATCGCGTCGAAGCGGCTTCTGCAGTTCATCGCAGATTCGAAGCCTCCGAGCTACATCGTAGTGCGCCCTGATTCAGTTCGATACGATCCCGCTCACATCGTAACGGATAGAATTCAGGCTGACGTTGTTGGTTTTTGTCAAGCCATCTCAGCCGAACTCGTGCCGCCTTCGCGGTCGACCTCATGGATGCAGTCGTGGAAGCAAGCCTCCGCAGCAGTCGAGCAGGTTATTGAAGGTGCTCTAAACATTGAAACTCTGACCGAACCTGGCATCGCGCGAGCAATAAGTCAGGCAACGCCGGATGGCCGCGGATTGGTTGTTGCGTCGTCGATGCCGATTCGCGATATGAACGCATTTGCCGCCAGCATGGGACAGAGGGTTTGCGTTGCTGCCAATCGCGGGGCCAGCGGTATTGATGGGACCGTAGCGACGGCAGCAGGATTCGCGCGGGGACTCAACCAACCCGCGACGCTCTTCATTGGGGACCTCGCGTTGCTTCATGACCTGAACAGCCTCGCTCTGCTTCGTGAAGGCCCCCCAATCACGGTTGCCGTCGTGAACAACGATGGCGGCGGAATCTTCGGATTTCTTCCGATTGCGGAGAGGAAAGATGTCTTTGAGATCTACTTTGGAACTCCCCATGGTCTGAGCTTTGACAACGCCGCGGAGATGTTCGGGCTGACCTACGCCCAGCCTACAACGATGGCTGAATTCAGCGCGGCTTACGAATCCGCCGTTGCCGGAACGAGGTCCTCCATCATCGAAGTGCGCACGGACAGAGACAAGAACGTGACGTTTCACCGAGAGCTGGAGAGCGCTACAATCCGGGCTGTCGAAAAACAGTTGGAGCCGTAAAAATGCGCTCTGTGCTCTTCCTGCACGGCTTCATGGGGCGCGGCGACGATTGGACGAAGCTTCAGGACGTCTTTGGAGCTAATGTTGGGATTCTCGCTCCCGACCTGCCCGGCCACGGGAGTGCGTTAGGTAGATCATCGTCCGCGTACACGATGGATGGCGCCTCAGACTTGCTCGTCGAGTTGCTTAATGAAGAGCAAAGCCAACAGCCGACCGTCATTGGGTATTCGATGGGAGGGAGGCTCGCGTTGCATTTTGCACTACGACATCCGGAGCGCGTGGGAAAGCTCGCGCTTGTTTCGGCTTCTCCCGGGTTGAAGACAGAGGCAGAGCGGCTGAAGCGACGCGAACTTGATCGCCAGCGGGCAACAGAAATCGGACGAGACCTTCCAGGCTTCTTGGAGCGTTGGTATACCATGCCACTTTTTGCATCGCTCGAAAATGAAACGAAGCAACGACTTATTCGAAAGCGATCCGAGAACGATCCTGCGGGTCTCACGAGATCGCTCCAAGGAATGGGACTTGGGACACAGCCTTCCCACTGGGAGCATCTTCAGAACATCCGCGTTCCTGCGTGGGCGATTGCGGGCGCAAACGATCCAAAGTTTGTGTCCATCGCCCACGAGATGGCCTCCGTGTCTTCAATTGAAGCCGTCGCTGTTCCGGACGCAGGTCATGCAATCCCTTCCGAAAGACCCCAAGCTCTTGCGGAATTACTAAGAGAGCTACTTTCCACTTACTAAAAATCACGTTCCCGAATGGGTCATCTTCTAGACCGTCCAACCGTCGCACCACCGTTCGCGTGGGAATCTGCCAGCGACTTTACGGACATCCGTTATGAAAAAGGGGCTGCCGGAACCGATACAGCGGGAATTGCCCGAATAACGATTAATCGCCCTGAAGTGCGTAACGCGTTTCGGCCGCTTACGGTAACGGAGATGCGGAAGGCGATGGATGATGCCCGTGACGATTCGAGCGTCGGCTGCATTGTGTTTACGGGAGAGGGGAAAGATGCGTTTTGCTCTGGCGGCGACCAGCGCATCCGTGGCGATCACGGGTATGTGGAAGAGGGAAGTGGGACGCAACGCCTGAACGTGCTCGATCTTCAACGCCAGATTCGGACATGTCCCAAGCCGGTCATCGCTGCGGTAGCTGGATGGGCGGTAGGCGGAGGCCATGTTCTCCATGTTGTTTGTGACCTCACGATCGCCGCAGACAATGCCAGGTTTATGCAGACCGGCCCGAAGGTTGGCTCTTTTGACGGTGGTTATGGGACGTCACATCTCGCCCGAATTGTTGGCCAGAAAAAAGCCCGGGAGATCTGGTTTTTGTGTCGCCCCTACGATGCCCAGGCTGCGCTCGAGATGGGATTGGTAAACACTGTCGTGCCCGTCGATGATCTGGAGCGGGAATACGTGCAGTGGGGCCGCGAGATCAATCAGAACTCAAACATTGCCATCCGCATGATCAAGGCGGCAGCCAACGCAGACGAAGACGGCGGCGCGGGCATGCAGGAACTCGCCGGCCACGCTACGATGCTTTTCTACATGACTGAAGAAGGTCAGGAAGGCAAGAAAGCCTACCTTGAGCGTCGTAAACCTGAGTTTGACAAGGACGGTTACAAACCCTAGATCGATGGAGAGCGTGCCATTCAAAGTAAGCGAAGTCGACGGCGGTTTTTCAGAGGCGCACGGGTCGGCCTATGTAGACGGAGAAGACCTGGTCTTGGATATCGAGAAAGCGTTTCTGGGGCACTTCATGCGGAAGTCAAAGCTCTTTAGAATCGAACTCACCGATCTTGACACGGTGCGTTACAAGAAAGGAATCCGCAACGACAAGTTGGACATTCGTACGCGACCTATGGAGCATCTGAAAGGCGTTCCGGGTGTTGTTGAGGGCACGTTGTCCATCGTCGTCTCGAAGAAGAATCGGGAGCAACTCGACGTGCTCCTCGACCGGCTGGACTTGTGGCGGGTGGATTGACTGCCTTGTCAACTGCTCATCCTAGCACGCTATCGATCTGGGTTCAGGCCGCTCGGCCCAAGACCCTCCCGGCAGCTGTCGCGCCGGTACTCCTCGGGACGGCCTTTGCCGTCGCCGATCAAGCTTTTCACGGATTGGCGTTTGCATGCGCGTTACTGGGAGCCGTACTAATCCAGATCGGGACCAACTTCGCCAACGACTACAAAGACTTTGATCGTGGCGCAGACACTGAGGCTCGCAGGGGACCGCAGCGAGTTACCCAAGCAGGTCTTGTCTCTCGCGAGGCCGTCAAGCTGGCGACGATCATTGCATTCTGCCTCGCTTTCATTTCGGGGATTTACCTCATCGTACGCGGCGGATGGCCGATTCTAGCGATTGGGCTCGCTTCAATCGGGTCAGGCGTAGCCTACACGGCTGGGCGCTACGCCTTGGCGTATACGGGCCTAGCCGATTTGTTCGTCCTTGTGTTCTTTGGGCCGGTAGCGGTTGGAGGAACGTATTTCGTTCAAGCGTTGTCAATCTCGCCGGAGGTCCTTCTCGTCGGTTTCGGACCCGGATTGCTGGCGACTGCGATTCTGCTCGCCAACAATGTGCGCGACATCGACGAAGATCGCGACGCCAACAAACTTACGCTGGTTGTTCGGTTTGGCAGGAGGTTCGGAGTAGGTATGTACGCAGCATGTATTGTAGGAGCAGCTCTTATTCCAATTCTTTTGATCGTGTGGCAGGCTGATCACGTGCCAGCAGCTCTCGCTTCTGCCGTCGCTTTTGGGTTGGGAATTCCTTTCGCCCTGAAGCTGCGTAGCACGGAAGATCCTGCGATTCTCAACCCTCTGCTTGGCAACACAGCAAAACTTCTGCTTCTGTATTGCGTCGTCTTTTCGGCAGGTTGGTTGGCGTAATGACTATCGACGTATTTCGATATCGCCTGCCGTTGATTTCGCCAGTTGCTTTGCGGCACGGCATGTTGACGGAGCGAACCGGCTTCGTGGTTCGATTGGAGGAAGACGGATTGGAAGGATGGGGGGAAGCGGCGCCGCTGGATGGCTTTAGTCGTGAATCCCCGCAAGAAGCACACGAGGCCCTTAGGAAGATTAGCCTTTCGGAAGATCTGAGCTCAGAGGCGTTGGAGCGGGTCCCGTCGTCCGCGCGGTTTGCTTTGGAAAGTGCCGTGTTGGACCTGCAGGCTCAGCGCCAAGGAATGTCAATGGCGGAGGTTTTGAATCCAACGAGTGTGGCTCTAATCCACCTTAATGCACTCATTACCACGGTAGGAGATGAGGCGGTGGAAGAAGCAATGGAGTACGTGCGTTGCGGCTTTCAGGCCATTAAGATGAAAGTTGGCAGGGCCGGGCTGAAGAGCGACATTCAATCAGTCAACGCGATCTTGGATTTACTTCCTGATGCCGTTGAGTTGCGACTGGATGCGAATCAGGCCTGGTCGTTTGAGGACGCGCTTGAGTTTGCGAACCGTGTAGATGTGACCCGCCTCGCCTACGTTGAGGAACCGCTCGCCCAACCCGAGCGCCTCCTCGAATTAGCAGGAAAGACTGGTGTGCGAGTTGCTCTGGATGAGTCCCTGGTCGGCTCGGAGCCATCGGGTCTTGAAGATCAACTGTTTGCAGAAGCGATCATTCTCAAACCATCAATAGCAGGAGGATTGGACTGGGCCGTGCACATGGCTAAAAGAGCAAACGAGCTGGGAATAGTCCCGATAGTGAGCAACGCATTTGAGTGTGGAGTGGGACTGCGGACACACGTGGCGCTGGCTGCGGCGTGGGCACCTGCGCCATGTGGATTGAGTACGTACGCTCGTTTTGCGGAAGGCCTCTATTCTGAGCGATTACCAATGAATGGGCCATCGATAAATGTCGTTGAGGTCCTCGCACCGAGAACGCCCGATCTAGACAAACTTGAGTTGATACCGTGAGTGCGGAAGCGATCATGTGCCCCGTTCGAGCGAATGCTGAACGCATCGCCGGGCGCCCAGCGCTCATCACCGAAGAGCGGATATACAGCTGGGCTGAACTGGATGAATTGGTTTCGGTTGCATCGGCCTACCTCTTCGAAATCGGCCCAAGTGCTTCTCGATTCGCCGTTCAGATGCCGAACAGTGCTGAATTCGTGGCTCTTGTTCTAGCTGCGTTCCGGACTGGCCACGTTTTGGTGCCGATCTCGACACGATTGCCTCACGATACCTCGATTGGCTTGGTTGAAGAAGTCGGAGCAGTCGTGTTGATTACGAGTACCTCGGAATTCGTCTGGCGACCGGATTCGAAGACGTGGGTTGATCCTATCCCGCTCGCACGTCCAGCCACGATTGTTCACACGAGTGGATCGATGGGAACACCCAAAGCAGCGTTACTCGAAGTTGGAAATCACGTGTGGAGTGCCCGTGGATTGAGCGAGGTCATTTCGCTCAACGCAAAGGACCGGTGGTTGCTCACTTTGCCGCTCTACCATGTTGGCGGATTGGCGATTGTCTATCGATGCGCATTGGCTGGCGCCGCTATTGTCCTACCCGGATCTGACCAATCCATTGGGGAGAGCATTGAAGCGTTTTCCACGACACATGCGTCGCTTGTCAGCACGCAGCTTTTCCGACTACTCAAAGGGGAGGCACGACTCGATTCACTGAGGGCCGTGCTGCTTGGTGGCAGCGCAATCTCCAGCGACTTGATTGCGGCAGCAAAGCAGAACGGACTTCCCATCTACACATCGTACGGGCTAACGGAAATGGCTTCGACTGTGACGATAGCGGCGGATTTCGACGCCTATTCGTCGGGTCACGTGTTGCCTTATCGCGAACTGACTGTTCGCGGTGGAGAGATTCATGTGCGTGGCAAAACGAGGTTTGCTGGCTATGTGGAATCTGACCAACTACGTGCTCAATTCGATCCAGAAGGGTGGTTCGCGACTGGCGATATGGGCTATTTCGATGATGAAGGTCGGCTTCACGTGACCGGGCGGATGGACAATCAGTTTATTTCTGGAGGGGAGAACATCCAGCCCGAAGAGATTGAGCGAATCTTGGAAGCGCTTCCGAGTATTGTTCAAGCGATTGTCGTTCCGCTGGCCGATGAAGAGTTTGGTCACAGGCCTGTGGCGTTCGTGAGCACGAGAGAAGAACTGGATGTGACCACATTGCTTGCATCTTTGGAAGGCCAGCTTCCACGTTTCAAACTGCCTGTGGCCATTCATTCCTCGCCGCCGTCCCAGGAGTTCAAGCCCAGTCGTTCCATGCTTCGCCAAGAGGCAGAGCGGCTCAGGTCCTAAATGACGAAGGCGACTCCATCCGGAGCCGCCTTTCGAATTCAAACAAAGATGAGTCTAGAGGACGCGATCCCTGAAGTCCTCTATTTCGGCACTGTCGCGAAGGTTTTGTAGCCACTGCTGGCGAACCATCTGGCGCTTGCGGTTTAGAAGCTGAGTGCGAATCTGTTCGCGCTCTTCGTCGGTCATTTCCGAGACGTCTCCTCCAGTTAAGGTCGTCGTGCGCACGATGAACGCGGCACCGTCGCCCGCAATAGGCGCGGACGTTGTTCCGGAGCGCAACCCAAAAGCGGTGCCAATTACGCGAGGCTCGCGGCCAATCCCCGGAATGACGGGTGCATTGAGGGCTGCGCTTTCGAGCGTCTGGACGCTTTGGCCAACTGCGGGCGCAATGGCTGTGAGATCTCCGCCTGCGTTTTGGCTGGCTTCCTGTAAACGAGCAAGCTGGATTTCTTTCTTCTTCTCCAGAAGCACGCGCGGCTCGATTTCATCCCGAACTTCGTCAAAAGGGCGGAAGCCTTCGGGCGTCACTTCTGTCGTGTGGTAAACGACAAATGCCGTCGTCGCGTCAAGCGGATCCGATGTGTCATCAACGTTGGAAGTTCGAATCCAGCGGAGCGCATCGCGCCCAACCTGCAGGCCAGGAATGGACTGTTGATCATCCGTCACATTCGCTGTTTGCACCTGTAAACCTCGGCGGGCAGCTTCGTCGCCGAAGGAACTGTCTTCGTTTTCAGAGTAGTAGCGAAGGTCTTCCGCCTCCTCCAACAAGCGATCGAACGATCCCTGAAGTGGCAAGGTGAGTTGAAGCAGTTCAACTTCTTGCGACGCACGTTGCTCCACCAAAATCAGGTGATGGCCAAACTGAGTCTCAACAGGACCTGAAACGACACCAACGGGCGCTGCGAACGCAGCGTCTTCGAATGCCTGTACCATTCGACCGGCACTAAACCAGCCTAGGTCGCCGCCCTGGGCTTTGTTGGATTGATCCGTTGAATACTGCACGGCCGCATCCTCAAACGAGATTTCGCCCTGTTGAATACGTGCTTTTATGCGCTGGGCAATTTCAAGGTCATCGAGGGCGAAGAGGATATGTCGCGCCTTCACGGATGTGTCATCGGCAGCACGAACATTAGTAATCTGAGCCAACACGCCTTCATCTCCTGCGATAACGGGCCCGACGATTCGACCGACGGTGAGGTCGCTGTAAACCGCCTCAGCCAGTGCCGGGGCCATTTCAGAGGCAGGCACGAACGCCGCTTCTCCGGCGCTATAGGGACTTGTCGCCACATAGGCGGCTGCGTCCTCCGCGGCTTCCAACTCCGTCCTCACGTTGTTCAGGCTTTCGCGGACGTTCGCGGAATCCTCAGGAGTTGGCACTTTCTCGAAGGCAACGTACTCAATAGCGAAGGTCCGCAGACGCTCGAATTCGGCCTGATTCTCATTGTAAAAGGTGCGGAGATCAGAGTCGGTGACCTGAACCTGGTCATCTGGGACGTCCGAATATCGAAGAGCCACGTATTCTACCGTGGCACGTTGGTTGCGGCGAATGTATTCGTCTTCCACCTCACCTCTGGAAACTCGCGCCGTTGCCTCGATCAGCGCATCCAGTTTGGCTTGTCGGCGGCTGTTTCCAATTTCGTTTTCGAGAAGGACGAGATACTCCTGCGTTGCGCCGAAGGACTCGGGGTCTTCAATGAAAGCATTCAGACGCGCTCTATCTACACCGCCACTGCCATCACCAAAAATCTGTAGGACGATCGGGTCCGGGTTTGGGCCGGTGAACGCAGCCCGGATTTCGCTTTCTGAAATACTGACGCCGAGCCTGTCCATTTCGGCTTCGCGAAGGCGATTGTCGACGAGCGCGTTAAAGACTTCGTCCTCAATACGCGCCTGCACGGCAGGGGTTATCTCTACACCCTGCTGCTGGTACTGATCGACACGTCCTTCTACGTTTTGTTGAAAGAGATCGTAGGGGATGGGCTCGCCATTGACCCGCGCTACGTCGCGCCCAGTGCTAACGCCTAGTGCATCAAAGGCGCCCGAGTCCTGAAGAACCCAGAGACCGCCAAAGGCGAACACCAGCACGTACAGTACAACAGCGGTGTTCTCCCGCATTTTGTTCATCATGCCCATAAGAGCCCTGTCGGAACGTAAATAGATTCATTCTGGCAGAAGGGTCGCAACCGGCCTCCACCATTGACGCGAAAAGGCTGGCACCCGCACTGCGGAGCACCAGCCGAAGACTACAAATATACGATTCCCAATCGTTGGCTTCCGTGTAATTTTTTAGGGAAAGCGCCCGTATGTGCTACTGCGGTGCATCACATACTTCCCAAAAAAGAAGCGACCGAGACGGGCACTAAGGCCTCATCCCGGTCGCCTTCCCTCTCTCCCTGAAGGATCGGTGGCGGTGCTGCTCAGGCAGCGGTCCGCGTCAGTTCAAGCTGACTACGTAGTGTGCGGAGGAGTTTTGAGAGAATCTGCGAGATGCGTGCCTCGGTGAGGTTCAACTGGCCAGCGATCTCACGGAGTGTAAGATTCTCGAAATAGTAGAGGGTGATAATCCGCTGCTCGCGCTCTGGAAATTGTGCGATGAGCGTCTCTACGTGTTCGAAAAGCGACTGGCGCTCGAATCCAGCAATCGACTCTGCCGCGTCGGGGTTTGGGATTGTATCGAGTGGGGTTACGCGCTGCTCGCTGCTATCACTATCATGGAGAGAAAGGGTGAAGCGCTGTTGAGCATCGGTGCGAAGTCTGTCGAATTCGGGAAGCGTGATACCGAGGTGTTCGGCGATCTGAGAAGTAGCAGGATCTCCGCCCGCCTTTTGCTGAAGTTCTGCTGTCGCTCGAAGTGCTTCAGCTACGCGGCGACGGCGGTCGCGGCTCAGCGAATCAATTGTGCGAAGGAAATCAACCAGTGCGCCACGAATGCGGCCGTATGCGAACGATGCGAACGAGGTCCCGCGCGTTGGATCGTAACCTCTCAATGCCTGAAGCATTCCGAGCATTCCTGCATTCTCAAGATCGCGGTACGTCGCCAGCGGATGATCTGGCAAGCTGATGCGACGAACCATTGAGCGAACGAGTGGGGTGGCAGCAACTGCAACCGCCCGTCCAAATTCTGGTGTTGGAGAAGCGATGTAGCGCTCTGCGGCTTGCTGGAGGTTCGTAGCCATGTAGTCGGGCATAAGGGCGAGCGGTTTGCTGAGCCAGGCTCAGGCGTGCGCACCTCGAAGCACAGGGCTCGAGGCTGGAGGGTGAGAGGGACGAAGCGCGCGAAGCCGGGCGTAGACCATCCGGCAAACCGTCTTTCCATAAAGCCCAAGCAGACCGATGCCACAGATGGCAATGCCTAGTAGGAATGCTTCAACCACAGATCCAGAAACTGGCAGTTTGCTCAGAAGGGCAACGAGGCCAGCACAGGAGATAAATGGGAGGGTCCAGGTGGACATATCAGAACGGAATCGCAAGTACGGTCCGCCCTTATGTCAAGCATGGTGCCAGTTTCTGCCTCCACCTTTTCCTGACCTTGCCGCCTCGGGACTTGACCTCGCCCCGCTAGCACCGAAACATCAAATGAAGTGCGTTGATGTCAAATAAACGCACCTGCGCATTTGCCTGATCGATTTTTGGCAGACGTGCAATTTCATGATCGGCCAGCCGACTTTTTTCTCAATCACCCGCCCCGAGTGGTAAAGATTCGTAACCAGAAAGGTAGAATGGGTGGTAGTGCGGTCCGTTTCTACCACCTGTTTATGGCCGTCGATCAGGTAACTGGGCCGCTAGCCTGGTGTGGTTTAGCCTGAAGATGCAATCCTCGTTGAAGGGCCTCTTCGATAGCATCAAACGCCTGGTCAATATCGTCGGCGGTGTTCCACACAAAAGGAGACATGCGGAGGTATCGGTCCTGCCGACTGTCTGTATAAATCTGCCGGGTTTTCAGCCATTCGCAAAGTGCGGCCGCGTTGTCTACCTCGAAAATCACCATCGCGCTTCGTCGTTCCTCTTTGCGGGGTGACCGAAGGACTAGCCCAGCCGAGTCAGCTCGCTGGATGGCTAAATTGGATTTGGCTAGCGAGTCCGCTCGAACCGCGTCAATCCCAACATCTTTAATTACACGCAGGCCTTCTACGGCGTGGTAGAGCGAGGCCACAGCAGTTGTCCCGGCCAGGAACCGCCGCCGGACGCTCGGATGAGGTTGCGGATCGGGGTTGAATCCAAATGGATCAGCATCTGCAAACCAGCCAGCCACGGCTGGCGTAAGGTTTAGGCCTTCCCGAACGAATAGGTAGGCATTCCCAGATGAACCGCAGGCCTCTTTCAGCAATCCGCCGAAGTAGACATCTGCTCGAATGTGTTCTACGTCAATGGGGTAAGAGCCTGTCGCATGGTAGCCGTCCACCGCAAAGCGTGCATCATATAGATGGGCCGTGTTCGCGATGGATTGGAGTGTATCGTCCGTCAGTTTCTCACCCGTTGTAAATCCAACGTGGCTCACGAACACCCAGGCTGTTCTGTCTGAGATGGCATCGCGCACAGCGTCGATGTCAACAAAGCCATCTGAGCCAAGGGGAATTGATACAGGGTGGAAGCCCCGCAAAGTCGCCCACTGCCTCACAGAGTGCTGCACAGACGGAAATTCGGCCTCCGTAAAGATCACCTCGTTTTTTCCGTGGGCGAATGGCTCAGGACATGAAAGCAGTCCCTGCACGGCAGCGTGTGCATTGGGTTGCATGATGCATGTTTCCCTCAGCGCGTTCAGCATCGGCGCGATGAACTGATCGCCGAGGTACTCGGGGAGGCTCCACCATCCAACCTCGTCGCCGGAGTCAGGCATCCAGTGGTTGGGAACGCTGTTCCAGGCATCTACGCCACGTTCTTTCCAATCCTCCACGAACCGGACCATCATCGCGGGCACGGTTTTCGGCATTAGTCCATGCGTGAACGCTCGCAGTTCTACTGCAGGCGGGTTGGGAACGAAGAAGCTGTCGCTGAGATCAAGCACGGGGTTGTAGTCTAATCGGCCAGAGGATAACGAGCCAACAAAAAACGGGCTTCCACCATTTGGCAGAAGCCCGTTGCATCAAAGCGATGTTGGTTATGCCTCGGCGTCCACGTGGACGAATTTGCGGCCAGCCTTACCGGTAGAGAAGCGTACGCGGCCCTCTGCTTTAGCGAAGAGGGTGTCGTCGTTGCCGCGGCCTACGTTGGTTCCAGGGTGGAACTTCGTACCGCGCTGGCGAACGATAATCGACCCAGCTGTTACAGGCGTACCACCGTACACCTTTACGCCGAGCATCTGGGGGTTGGAGTCGCGTCCGTTCTTTGTTGAGCCGACGCCTTTCTTATGTGCCATGGTTCTGGATGGTTTAAGAGGGGAGGAGCGGCTTTACGCAGCTTCTTTAACAGGAGCTTCTGCTTTCTTTTTGGTGGCCTTCTTCTTAGCGCCGCCGAAGCTGTCGATGGAAATCTGCGTGTAAGGCTGACGGTGGCCGTTCTTTACCTTGTAGCCTTTGCGACGCTTCTTCTTGAAGACGATAATCTTGTCGCCCTTCACGTGGTCGAGCACTTTGGCTGAGACGGACGCGCCGTCAACTACGGGGGCCCCAACTTTCACGGTGCCGTTTTCGGAAGTGAGGAGAACACGGTCGAACGTGACGGTGTCGCCGATTTCGGCCTGGAGGCGAGGGACGTACAGGCGAAGGTCCTTCGTGACCTTGAACTGCTTACCGCCGATTTCTACAATTGCGTACATGTTTGCGAGCTTTAGGCCCTTCTCGCTGGCGGGTCCGTCGAGCGAACTGGCCTGAGGAGGGGCGCATCTTAAAGAATTAGCCTGCAAAACTAAGGAAGGGCTGTATTCACTCCAATCGCAGAGCCTTCAAATTTTCGTCGACGCGGTTACTAGATTCTGACTCCCTCAATCTCGTTGATCTTCAATGACAATCACACTCCCCTCCGGCAAAACCGTCCGACCTGGCAAACTGCTGTGCATCGGTCGCAATTATGTAGCGCACGTGCGTGAAATGGGCGATGTGTCTGATCTGCCAACTGAGCCGCTCACGTTCCTCAAGCCGAGTACAGCGTTGATTCCTTCGGGTGGGACGGTCATTCTGCCACGCCAATCAAATGATGTCCACCACGAGTTGGAGCTGGTCGTGGTAATCGGGGAGGGCGGTAAGCACATCTCGGAAGAAGACGCGCTCAATCACGTTGCAGGTTACGCGCTCGGCATAGATGTCACGGCGCGGGACCTCCAGGCACAGTCGAAGGCAGCGAAAGGGCCATGGAGTATCGCGAAGGGCTTCGACACCTTTGCGCCGCTTGGTCCGATTACGCCGCGAGAAAAGGTCGATGACACACAAGCCCTCACTATTGAACTGAAAGTGAACGCAGAAACCCGCCAGTTCGGATCGACAGCCAACATGATCTTCCCGGTTGCCAAACTGGTCAGCTTCCTTTCCTCAGTATTTACTCTGGAGGAAGGCGATCTGATCTACACAGGCACGCCGGAAGGTGTCGGGCCCGTCCGTGACGGCGACGTGCTTGAGGCAACGGGCACAGGCTTGCAGCCCCTTCTCCTGAACGTAGCGGCCGAATCGCAACTGGCTATTTCACAAGCGTAAACGACCGCGTCTGGCTGAACGCTCCCGCCGTCATCCGAACGAAGTACACGCCGGTTGCCAGGCCCGATCCATCAAACGCGAGTGCGTGGCTTCCGGCTGGTAGCTCGTCCAATTCATTGATCCAGACTTGACGACCGAGCACATCAAAGGCCGTGAACTGCACAGAAGCAGCCTCAGGAAGGTGATAGCTCAACGTGGTTGACGGATTGAACGGGTTTGGATAGGCCGGATCGAGGGCAAAGCGTTCCGGCGTCTCTTCGGGAACGTTCGCTACGACAATCGGATCGCCGCCGCCGTAGAGCAGGAATGCCCGTCCATCGCGGGTGCCAAAAGCGACTTCCGGCACGCCATTTCCGTCAACGTCCGGCACGGAGACAATCACTTCGCCGGATTCCTCAAACGAGCCGTCACCAAAGACGTAATCCCAGATTAGGGAGCCATCGTCCGACAGGAGGACGGCTCTGCCACTCTTACCTACAGCGAGAATTTCGTCGATTTCGTCTCCATCTAGGTCAGGAAAGCTTCCAACATCAAAAACCTGATCATCTAGATTATAGGACCACACCAAGCCTCCTCCACCTGCGCCGTTCCGAAGAGTGACATCAGGTCCTGAGGTGCCCATTGCAATAAGTCCAGAAGCACCTGGATCAGAAATCGCTGTGATGTCCCACACGGTACTCGATCCTGTATTCTCTGACCATGCGACGTGGCCAGAACTGCCAGTTCGTTGCTCTACAACACCTCCTACTCCTGCAGAGACAACGTCATTCAATCTTGCGATAACGAACAAATTCTTTTCCAATAGGAATGGAGCATATGATGGTTCGGCGGACCATCTTTCGTCCCCTTCAATCATGTCCCAAGCAGTAATGAAGTTCTGTCCTTCTTCGCCACCACCAGCAACTAGGTAGTAGTCGTCCAGGCCGCTAACCTTAAAAACGTTTACACGAAAGTTGGGTAGGCCCGTTGCGTACTCGCGGACAATGTCACCCGAAGCTCCGTCCAACAGGTAGACCCTTCTATTATTGAATGGATTGGGGCTTTGATCACTCGCGGTCCCTGTACCTGTAGCTATTTCCGGGACACCATCTGAGTTGACATCGATACCGATAGCCACGGAGTAATACCCCGCCAGATACGGGTCTGTATCCGAGCCCACCTCCCAGATCACGGAGCCATCTGCACCCGAGAGTAGGTAGACGTGGTCGTTGCCGCCTTCCGTGCCGATCACGATGTCGCGGATGCCATCGCCGTTGAAGTCTTCGCCAGTGTCCATCCCGTACTCGAAAAGCTGGGAATTGCCTGAAACTGGGCCGCAGTTGTTGTTATTCGGGCATGTGTTGAAGGTCCACAGGATGGACGTTTCTCCCCAGCCGTTGCCATCCACGGCCCAGACGAGGTAATTGCTGGAGGCAAACACAAGGTCGGGAACGCCGTCGCCTGTCAGGTCTCCCGGAACGACGATGGAAAAGATCTTTGGGTTGTCTGAGTTTGTATTCGGATTGTCGGGCGTTTCGATGGACCAGATGACATCGCCGCCTGCCAAGATGGGGTTGATTCCTGCCCCAGAGAGAGGAGTCAATGCGCTCGGGTTTGTCGGATCGTCGGACGTGGTTGTAAGCGTGCCCGAGTACACCTGAACCTGCGTGGGCCTGAATTCGATATCCACAAAGACGGTATCGAGCGTCCCGACGAGAAATGGAAACGATGTGTCTATGACAGAAAAGACTTCGTTGTCTATTTCCATCCCCGTTACCGTGAGGTTTGGAAGGCCCTCATTAACGACCGCTAGTGTCCTTCGAACGGCGCTGCTCCGACCCAGAGGTTCGATTCGAACGTCACCGAAATCCAGGGAGCCTGGTTCAATAGCGATGTGCTGATCCCCGAAGACGCCAATTCCAGCAAGGTCGATGGTCGCAACCGGCAAGGTCACGTCGTTCGTTTCGAATGTGAGCGCTGCGGTTCGTTCGCCGAACTCTGTCGGGCAGAAATCAACCTGCACAGGAAGTGTCCCGGCAGGTGGAACCGTCGCATCGGTCAGATCGCTTGCAAATACCGAAGCGTCCGGGCCTGTGATTTGCACGTTCGAGATTTCGAGATCGGCGTCGCCTGTATTGCCAATAGTCAGAGGCATCCCCGAGCAAAAGCCGAAGATGCGGAAGTTGAAATCAATGGACGTAGTGGACAGCGTGATCTCTGGATTGCCGGATCCAAGCAAATCAATCTTGTAGATCACATAGGGAGTCCCTTCGCGCACAACCAGATACATGAATCGCGAGCCGTCGAAGGCCAGACCGCGAGGGCGCCCTGCGCCGTCCGGTAGTTCGAGTGTCTCAAGGACATTGCCAGATATGCGGTCCATCCTGTAGACCTCCTCGATGTTGGTTCCGTCGTCACCCACGTTGGTTGCCCAGAACGTGTTGAAGTCGATGAAAGTGATACCGCCGGGTTGCGTTTGGGGGAAAGCGATGGTTTCGAGGTCGTCTCCGTCCACAGGATCCAGGCCAACAATAGCAGCATCCTCGTTCGGGTAGGCCCGCGCTGCGAAGAGGAGTCCGTCGTGCAGCGTGAGGCCGTGGGTCAGTTCGCTTGGCGCGGGGATGGAGCCCAGATTGGTTCCATCCGGCGCAATCATGAAAATCTCTGGGCTGGACGAATCAAATCCCGTTGATACTCGCCAGTTCGTTCCATCCCAGGCGATGCCCCTTGGATCGAAAGAAAGGCT
>JAHEJB010000040.1 GCA_024639085.1 Rubricoccaceae bacterium
CGCAAAAGAGCAACTTGCCAGTTGGAGTCCGGAAGATGCCGATCCGCTTGCGGCGCGTCTTGATGAGATGACGGAGCACTGGTGGGGCAAACTCGATCCGCGTTGCCGGACCATCCTTGAAAACTGGGACGCTATATCCGCGACTTACCGCGCTGAGGAGTACATCTACGAAGTCCGAGGACGAGAAATACGGCAACCACTCTATCGGGAAACGCTCTCGCACATGAAGGTGCCACGCGTGGCTCTTCCACGTACCGAGGACCCCGGTGAGCGCCTCCGCTTCGCCCTCACCGAGAATCTCCCAGGCTACTTCCCCTTTACAGCAGGCGTCTTTCCACTCAAACGCGAAGGCGAGGATCCGACACGCATGTTTGCGGGCGAGGGCACGCCGGAGCGTACGAACAAACGCTTCCATCTTGTTAGTCTTGGCATGACTGCCAAACGGCTTTCCACTGCATTCGACTCTGTAACCCTCTATGGCCGCGATCCCGCTGAGCGCCCAGACATTTACGGGAAAGTGGGCACGTCTGGAGTGTCTATCGCCACGCTCGATGACATGAAGAAGCTCTATTCGGGCTTCGATCTGTGCGAACCGAAAACGAGTGTGTCTATGACGATCAACGGCCCCGCGCCGATGATCCTGGCCATGTTCATGAACACCGCCATTGACCAGCAGGTTGAAGTTTTTCTGAAGCGAAAAAATCTCTGGGAAGGGGCGGAGAAGGCGATCTCCGAGAAGCTGGGGGAGGAAAAACCGGTCTACACGCCGTACCTCGACAAGGGTCTTCCCGAGGGCCATGATGGCACCGGGCTCGGCCTCCTCGGATGTACGGGGCGCGACCTCGTCGCGTGGGGAATCCTTAAGCAAGACGACTACGCGGAGATCCGTGCTCGAGCGTTGAAGTCTGTCCGCGGCACCGTACAGGCCGACATCCTGAAAGAAGACCAGGCGCAGAACACGTGCATCTTCTCGACCGAGTTTGCCCTCCGCGTAATGGGCGACATGCAGCAGACGTTCATCGACGAAGGCGTCCGGAACTTCTACTCGGTTTCGATCTCGGGCTACCACATCGCGGAGGCGGGAGCCAACCCGATCTCGCAGCTGGCGTTCACGCTATCGAACGGTTTTACGTACGTCGAGTATTACCGCGCGCGAGGGATGGATGTGGCCGCGTTCGCGCCGAACCTGTCGTTCTTTTTCTCGAACGGGATGGACGCTGAGTACAGCGTTCTCGGGCGTGTAGCGCGGAGGATCTGGAGCGTTGCGATGAAGGAATTATACGGTGCCGATGAGCGCAGCCAGAAACTGAAATATCACATTCAGACATCCGGACGTAGTCTGCATGCGCAGGAGATCCAGTTCAACGACATCCGCACGACGCTGCAGGCGCTGATGGCGATCTACGACAACTGCAACTCGCTCCACACGAACGCTTACGACGAGGCCATCACCACCCCCACAGAAGAAAGCGTCCGGCGTGCGATGGCCATTCAACTCATCATCAATCGCGAGTTGGGGCTGGCGATGAATGAGAATCCGCTCCAGGGCGCGTTCATCATCGACGAGCTAACTGATCTCGTGGAGGAGGCAGTGCTGCTGGAATTCGAAAAGATCTCCGATCGAGGCGGTGTGCTCGGCGCGATGGAGACGATGTACCAGCGCGGGCAAATCCAGCAGGAGAGCCTGTATTACGAGCACAAGAAGCATTCCGGCGAGCTGCCCGTGATTGGCGTGAACACATTTCAAAAGGAAGGGGAGAGCCAGCCCCAGGCGCTCGATCTGATGCGCGGCACAGAGGAGGAGAAGCAGCAGCAGTTGAAAGGTGTTCGCCGTTTCCACAGGCTGCACGCGGACAATTCTGCGGATGCTTTGAAATGTCTCCAGCAAACCGCCCGTGACGGCGAGAACCTCTTTGCCGAACTCCTTGAAACAGTTCAGACTTGTTCGCTTGGGCAGATTACCGAAGCGCTGTTTGAAGTCGGTGGGCAGTACCGGCGGAATATGTAGGGCTTTGTTTCGCGATTAGGAATGCGAGATCAACAACTCTCATCGTCTCAAGCCGCGAACGCTCGACCAAGTGGAAGGTCGGGGATCGCGACGGCCCTCGTTATTTCAGCTGCGGTATTACTTCTTCTACCCTTGATGTCATCCTGTGGGCGCGGTGATGATTACGCGCTGGCACAGCTGCAAAGTTGCCCCGCAGCCGTTGAACTCCTTGGAGAGGAAATTCATCGTGGACGAGCCGGCCTCGCTTGTGGAAGCACGGAGATCTCGGGCGGGATGGAGCGGTCTAGTTGGTCTATTCCGGTTTCGGGAAGCCGGGCGAATGGACGTTTTCGGTACAGCTATAACGCTGTCGGTGCTTCGGTGCGCTTCTCCGGTGAGGTGGAGGTTGACGGCACGAGGATAGACCTGGCGACTTGCCAATAGCGCCTCGACATTGCAGTCAGATTGCTCAAGCGACGGACTCTTTCGGCGTGTGCTTCGACCGCAGGTCAACACCGTACTCCAGCCAGGCTTTGGCACAATCGGCCATGTGCTGCCAGCCTCCGCAATTCTCGTAGGATGCCTTGATGCCATCAGCGTCGTCTTTCCAACCCGTCTCGCTGATTTTCAGCATGGTTTTCCGCGATTCGAGCTCGACGATCTCAAAGTCCACGCGTACATCGTAGCTGTCGGTTTCCGACTTCTTCCAATCCACGGTATTGAGGCGTAGCGAAATCCTGCTGTACGGAACAACCTCATCGACCTCTACCGGGTAGTCTCCCCACTCACCCCAATGCCAGATAATCCGGGCGCCAGGCTCCAGCTGACCGGAAGACTTGTCGACAAAGAAATTGGCCAGATTCGTTGGATCAACGATTGCGTCGAAGACATCTTCTGCGGAACGGGCGATAGTGGTCTGAACGGTGAATGAGCGTTTCATAAGCGTCCTCCTGGGGAAGGTCTTTGTCATGTGATAAATTTATCACATGACAGTTGTACCTTGCAACCCAAGCCCAGAAATAATTTGATGCCAGTCCCAGCCGACTCCGTTGCCGAAGACCGTGTGTTCAAAGCGATCGCAAATGCAGATCGACGCACCATCCTCGACGTGATCCGCGACGCCCCGAAAACGACAAAGGACATCTGCGCAGTACTTCCACATCTCGAACGCACGACGGTGATGTTGCACCTTCGTACTCTTGAGGAGGCCGAACTGGTCATTGTTCAGCGCAAGGGCCGTTACCGCTGGAATTACCTTAACGTGGCTCCTATTCAAACGATTTTCAACCGTTGGATTAAGAGCTACGCAGCCCCTGCTGCTGGTTTTCTCTCTCGTCTTAAGGACGATTTGGAACGAGCATTGACTGAGCCACAGTCTTAGAAACAGTTTTCAAACGTATGCCGATGAACCTCTCCAACATCGCCGACCGCTTCCTCGGCCAGTGGCTGGGGACGAAAGAACTCTATCTCACGGGTCCGCCCGAACCCGACAGCGTCTCAGTTTCTGAACTGGTTGTGGTGCCCGCAGCGAAGGGCAAGTTTCTGGCGTTTTCCTACACGTGGGAATTCAAGGAAACCAGCCACGAGGGATTTCTGCTTGTTGGTAACGGTAGCGCTGAGAAAGGAGCAACCGTTGCGTGGGTCGATTCCTTCCACATGAGTGGCAAGATCATGCTCAGCGAAGGCTTAGTCGATGAAATCGGTCGGGTGAACGTACTGGGCTATTATGAAGCACCACCTGATCCTGACTGGGGATGGCGAACTCAGGTCGAATCGGATGGTGAAGAGCTGCACATCATCATGCACAACATTTCGCCGGATGGGGAAGAATTGTTGGCGGTGAAGGCTGCGTATGAAAGGGCGTAAGGATCAAGTGCGTGGCACCTGAGACGCCTACACCCAAGCCGAGACCGCCTAACTGCCTAGTTTAAGCTCTGACCAGTTCTAGGAGGCAATACGGAAAACATGTATGTCATAGGGTAGAAGTAAAAGTGGCTTGTGGCGGCGCGCATAGGCTTTGCCAAAGAGCGGGCATTCCCTTCCGGTTCGCTCATCCCATCGCCCAATGGCCCCCGAACGCCGCAAATCCGACGCCTACATAGAATCGATGGTGCGTGAAGCCGTCACGCATGTCGAAGCCTGCATCAAAACGCCACTTGAAGATCTCGGCTATGCAGGTCCGCACACTCGGTTAGAACTAACGAACGGCCAGCACGATTTTCTGGCCGGCTACATTTACGGCGCGCTGGAGCGACTGTTGGAAATGGGCGAACTGAATTCAGAAGACGATGTGGAGCTTGCAGCCAATAGGCTCTACGCACGTTTGCTTGGGCCATTCGATACGGAAGACTGCCGTCCGTGGCACATGTGGGTCGTTCGGGAAGGCATCAAGCAAGTTCAACGCCCGCACGCTATGTTGGGCTACTGCGCAGGCCGTGGCGACATCGTAGCGCGGCTTCGAGCGGATAACTTTCGGGCAGCGCTTGGCCCGGCACTCGCCAATCTCTCGGGTGGTGACGGTTACAACGGACCACTCCCTGGCGGCGACGGTGGGTTCTAGACCAGGAAGCGCAAGCGAGGAAAGCAATTGTTTTCGGAGAGATTCCGAGTCGACCCAACTCACCCTTCTTACCGGTTCATCCCTCTAGCTCGCGTTTCCCGGATCAACCCAATAGCCCTTGGCGTTGCGTGACTCTATCGCCCGCCTTCTGCATTGCCGACTAACCAGACCCCGCTAATCAAACCTGAGGTGCTCAACCGGTCGGGTACGGTCTGGCTCGACACCGCACGGCAGGATATCGACTCCGGTTGGACCGACGGTCTTCTCTTTGCAGACCCGCGCAAGGTTCTTCGCGCAGAGACAGCTGATGATGTCCTTCCTCTAATAGAGGCACTTCAAGAGGAAACCGAGAGAGGATACTGGGTTGCTGGAGCTCTGGCGTACGAAGCCGGGTACGCTCTGGAACCGTCCGTTTTCGATCCACCTGAGAAGAGACTGCTCGGTTGGTTTGGCGTGTACGACGAGCCACTTCGCGTGAGCCCGGAGGATGTTGGGGCAATGCTCTCCGACTCACCATTCACACGAATAGTCGACCCCACGTTCGAAATCGAGAGGGGAGCCTACGCGCACCGCATCGACCAAGTTCGCGAACACATAAGGCTAGGCGATGTCTATCAGATCAACTTCACGGCCCCGCTACACTTCACCGTCGATGGCAACGCAGCCGGATTATATACAGCGTTGAGAGAGAGGCAGCGAGTTCCATACAGTGCGTTTTTGAACTTCGGAGAAACCCAGGTTCTATCCTTCTCGCCCGAGCTCTTTTTCAGGATGGTTGAAGGAAAGATCACCACGCGCCCGATGAAGGGGACGACGAACCGAAGTGCGACAACTGCAGAAGACGACGAATTCGCGGATCGCCTGCGCAACGACGAAAAGAATCGTGCGGAAAACCTCATGATTGTCGATCTCCTCCGCAACGACATCTCGCGCGTAGCCGAGGCGGGCAGCGTAGGCGTGCCTGAGTTATTCAGCATTGAGCGTTACGAAACGGTTACACAGATGACATCAACCGTCGAAGGCCGACTCAAACCCGGCGTTGGATTAGCTGACGTGTTCCGTGCGCTGTTTCCGTGCGGCTCCGTAACCGGCGCACCCAAACTCCGCGCGATGCGGTTCATCCGCGAGCTTGAAGGTGGGTCTCGCGGCTTCTATTGCGGGGCAATCGGCTATGCCGGTCCCGGTGGCCAAGCTGTCTTCAACGTCCCGATTCGAACGATGCTCCTCACGGGATCCAAGGACGGGAGACTGGAAGGCCGTATTGGCGTTGGCAGCGGCGTGGTGTGGGATTCGGTGGCCAAAGCAGAGTACGATGAATGCTTGCTCAAGGCTCGTTTTCTGACCGAGCTGTCTGGTTGAAAATGTCCTCGCAGCCACCATTTAGCCTGTTGGAAACCATGCGTTGGGAGCAGGGCGTCGCGCTGCTCAGTCGACATCTTTCTCGCTCTGAAGCAGCGGCCACCGCGCTCGATTTTGAATTCGACAAGACTGCCATCCATGAAGCGTTTCAACAGCATGAGGCGTCCCTCGACAAGAACGTCGTCTATCGTCTTCGCCTAACGATCAATCGAAGGGGAGGCATTCAGATCACATCCAGCCCAATTGATCCTGATGTGTCGGCGTTTCGACGCGTCGTTCTTTCTCCCCAACCTTGGACCTCACAACGGCCACTTGCGGCCTACAAGACGACAGATCGCGCAGAGTATGAAAACGCACACGAGGGCGCAGTGAGCAAGGGCTTCGACGAGGCCATCCTCCTCAACGAACGCGACGAAGTGGTTGAAGGATCACGAACAAATGTCTGGATTCGGCGAGCGGGCCGGTGGCTGACACCTGTTCTGGAATCTGGATGCCTTCCGGGTGTATTTCGCGCGCATCTCTTGGACACACTCGAACGAGCCGCGGAAGCCACGCTCACTGTTGATGATCTAGTTGGTGCCGACCAAGTCGCCGTGTCCAATGCCGTCCATGGACTTTCAAATGTTGAGTTCCTGCTCAATTGCTAACAGAGGGGTGCTAAATTGCTCATTCACTTCTCCTAACCTTCCTTCCCCGAGTCATGCCAGATCTCACCGGCCTGATTGGCCAGGCACTCCAAGGCGACGCCCTCCAACAGCTTAGCCGCCAGATTGGTGCTAATGAGCAACAAACGCAAACTGCGGCTATGGCCGCGCTACCCGTTCTCCTTGGCGCGATGAAGCGCAATGCCTCCACGCCGGAAGGTGCGTCGGCACTGACCAACGCGCTTCAGAATGACCACGACGGAAGCATTCTCGACAACCTCGGCGGCTTTCTCGGCGGTTCTTTACAAAATGAGCGCGCTGCCAATGGCAGCGGAATCCTGGGCCACATTCTCGGCGGCCAGCAAGCAACCGTACAGCAAGGTCTAAGCCAGGCCAGCGGACTGGATCTCAGCCAGATTGCAAAGCTCCTGCCACTCCTTGCTCCAATCGTGATGGGCGCACTCGGTCGTAGCCAGAGACAGCAACCACAACAGGGCGGGGGCGGACTCATGGACGTACTCACTGGAGCAACATCAAGCGCCCGTCAGCAGGCTCCGTCCGGCATGATGGGGATGCTGACCGGCTTTTTGGACAAAGACGGCGACGGCGACATCAAGGATGACCTGTTGAAGTCGGCAGGGTCCTCCGTCATGGGCAAAATCTTTGGCCGATGAAAGGGACGACCGACCGCAGACCGCGGACGGCGTTTATTCGACAAATGCGGTCTGCTGTCCGCAGTCTGCAGTCAATCTGAAATGATTCTCAACCTCGAACCCTTCCGCATCAAACCTGGCGAGGCCATTTCCCTCGACGAGCGTAATCCCGCGGACACCCAGGGCCTCACCGACGCAGAGCATGAGAATGCGGCCAAGGCACATCTTGATGTTCTCGTTGACAAGATCGACAAGTTGCAGGAGCGCCTATATGCAGAAGGCAAAAAGGGGCTTCTTGTCGTCCTCCAGGCGATGGACGCGGGTGGTAAGGACTCCACGATCCGCAAGGTCTTTGGCGGACTGAACCCTCAGGGCGTGCGGGTCTGGAGCTTCAAGGCCCCGTCCAAAGAAGAGTTGGCTCATGACTACCTCTGGCGCATCCACAAGCGCACACCGGGCAAGGGGTACATCGGCGTGTTCAATCGCTCGCACTACGAGGACGTGTTGATCGTCCGCGTGCATGGTTGGGCATCACCCGAAACCATCGAGAAGCGTTACGACCACATTAACGCCTTCGAAAAGCTGCTTTCCGATGAAGGCACGAAGGTCGTTAAGATCATGCTCCACATTTCGAAGGAATATCAGCTTGGCCGCTTCCGTCGCCGTCTAAAGCGTCCCGACAAGTACTGGAAATTCAACCCCGATGACCTGAAGGAGCGCGAACTGTGGGATGACTATATGCGCTGTTTCGAGATCGCCATGGATCGCTGCTCAACCGACGACGCTCCGTGGTACGTCATCCCCGCAGAAGAGCGCTGGTTCCGTGACATCGCCGTTGCTCAACTGATCCACGACACGCTGGAAAAAATGAACCCGCAATATCCCGAGCCCGGGTTTGACCCAGCGGAGTACTCGGCCGAAGGGTTGAAGTGATTTGCCTCAGCTTTGATTAATCTGGGCCAGCCGCTCGGGAGTACCTACATCCTCCCAACTCCCTGCGTAAATTTCGCCGGACAGTTTGCCTTCGTCCGCCGCCGCCTGCAGCATCGGAGCGAGCGGAAAGCGCCCCGGCTCACACGCAGCGAAGAATTCGGGCCGATAAACAGCGACCCCGCTAAACGTTAACGTAGGGCTTTCGGAATTCTGAACCCTGCCCTCGACAAGATCGAAGTCACCGCTGGCTTTGAAGGAAGGCTTTGGGACGAGCACGAGGTGCCCCAGAACGTCATCGTCGAGACGAAGCGATGGCATTGGCATGTCCGTATAGATGTCCGCGTTGACGACTAGGAATGGATCATCGCCCAGCAATGGCAGTGCCTTAAAGATGCCGCCGCCGGTTTCGAGAACGTTGCCGGTTTCGTCGCTGTAGAGAACTTCCAAGCCGTAGTTGGCCCCCATCCCGATGCGCTCTCTGATCATTTCCCCAAGCCAATCGATATTGATGACGACCGTATCAACGCCAGCCGCTTTGACCATGTCAAGATGCCGCTCCAGCATACTCCGGCCCCTCACTTCCACTAGCGACTTCGGCAGAATGTCCGTAATCGGCCGCAGGCGGTTGCCGCGCCCGGCAGCTAGAATCATAGCCCTCAAGTCGAACCCTCCAAGGCCGGTAGGCATCGTGTGCTGATCAATTCGACCAGCCAGCCTAGTTCAGGGTACCTCGGCGCCAGTTCAACGATGTAACTCAAAGTGCGAGGAATGTCGGCCATGTAGCCTGATTTGCCGTCGCGGTGGTTAAGGCGAGCAAAGATGCCCGCTGCCTTCAGATGACGTTGCACGCCCATTAGATCGAAATAGCGGATGAATAGCTTTTGATCAATCTGTTGCCGAGTTGACTCGTCCAAATCTGAATAGAAGCCCAATGCAAGAGCCTGAACCCGTTCCGCTGGAAGGCGGAAGTAGCAATCCTTGAGTAACGAAACAAGATCGTAGGTCAGGGGGCCTTCGAGAGCATCCTGGAAGTCCAGAATCCCAGGGTTGTCCTCCTCCGTTAGCATGAGATTGCGCGAGTGGAAGTCCCGATGGACGAACACGCTTGGTTGATCGAGCGCATTGCGAACAAGAAGATTGGTCAATTCCTGCCACCGGCTTTCCTCATTTTCTGAAAAGCTCAGGCTGAGATGCTTCTCGCACAACCAGTCGCGGAAGATGGACAACTCCATCCGAAACCGCTCCGCTTCATACGGGGGCAACGAAGATTGAAACGCGAAGCCATTCTGCTGAAGAGTCTGCAAGGCATTCAGCGCGTCGGTATACAGAGTCAATGCTGAAGATGGGTCGGCTTGAAGAGCATCGAGATACGGAGTGGACCCGAGGTCCGTGAGTAGGAGAAACCCTTCGTCCGCGTTTGCTTCAACGATTTTCGGAGCTTGGAGCCCCATGTCGGTGAGGAACCTAGCAATACGCAAATAGGGCCGACAGTCCTCTTGAACGGGCGGGGCATCCATGACGATAAAACTGTCCTGCCTAGTCCGAATGCGGAAATAGCGCCGGAAGCTGGCGTCATCCGATGCATACCGCAATTCGCCCCCAGCGACCAAGGTAATCCCGGCCAGCCAGTCCATCAGCGCCGTTACGCGGTGGTCAACTCTGATCGCCGGATCGATTTTGATGGCTAGCCGATCAATCACGAGGCCGGAGATAGAGCGGAGAGGACATGTCAGTGTTGCGGCGAACCACGTAAGATGAGATAGCTTCATCGGATTCGAGTTCGCGCGCCAAGAATCCAGCCGACGGCGTGACAGTATGGAAGATGTACGTCGCGGTCCAATCGGAAGTGAGCGTCCACGACATCCAAACTGAAGAGGAAGCGAATCCATCGAGCACGATTGATGGTCCGTGCAGGACTGTTGTGGGATGACCTCCCAGGCTTGCCGTGAGTGGCGCATACCGCGGAGGCGGAGCGCCCCGAGACGAATCATTCCAGATGGGGAAGAACCTTCGGCCAGGTTGAACAAGCTCCCACCGCCAGTCGCTGGCGCGGTTTCCGTGCTCTGCTTGTATCTGCTCTATTGCATCACTTAATGTCTGCTGTAGGATCACGGTGGTTCCGGAATCAGGCAACGCAGTCGGTAAACGCCCCATCTTGCGGCGGTATTCTGTCACCCAACCCTCGAAAATCGACGCGCCAATAGAGCCTCTGTCGTATTGATAGTCCCACCCTCGAAGAAATGCGTAGGCGTCCTTCACAGTTGCATCCAGCGAATCGCGATGGCCCAACCGCTGGACTAGATACGGAGTTAGTGATGCCGCCCACGGACTGTAGGCGTCCAAGACAAGTGTCTCCGCATTTGGCTGCTCTGTACGATTCGTCGTAGAATCTGCGGCACCTAGTACCCCGGCCAAGCGGTTTGCAACAAAGCGTGCAGAAGCATCCGACGCGACAAATGTGCCTCCTGGAATGCCTATTTGGATGGGCGGTGAGCCGAGGATGGATTGCTCACCGCTGGATGTCGTCAATTGTCCATCACCCCGAATAAGGGTCAACGGAATGGGTTGTGAACCGCTCAAGAGTGCACGCCACGCATTGAGATCCGAACCTCGCTCGAACCCGCGCCAGCTTAATAACCAAGCCGGTGGCGCTTTGAACCGAGGTTCGCCAGTGCGCACGCGAAAGGCTATGCGCAACGAGTCCGCGAGCCGATTGTCTCTCGCAATAGCGGCCTCACCGAGCGAATCGACGGAAGCGAGGAGAGCAGTAGGAGAGGGTGCGGGTGGTTCCGCCTTGAAATAGAGACCCTCGTCCGAGCGGAGAAATGTTAGAAGCATTTCGTTGCCATCACGATCAGCCAGGCGGTCGTAGAGTGGAGGCGGAGGAAGCGAATCTGTCGAGACGAGCGACACGTCGCCGGTCAAGAAGACGCTCCATGCTCGCTCGCCACTTTGACCGGATGGCAGCATCAGCGTGCCCGGAACCGTGCCCACCAGGGTACCCTGGCTGCCAACCCTCATCGTGATTTCGTGGATCAGTGGGAGTGCAGAGTTGCCGCTTACGAGTTGCTGCGCAACTATCGTTGTCGAACCCATCCTGGCCGTCCAAGCACGCGACTGATCGGCTGCGCCAATATGGAGGACGCTGCGAAATAGCGAATCCGCAGTCGAAAATCTGATCAACGCGCTGTCGGCACGAGCTAATGGAGCGAGCGACGAGTCGGCGCGAATCTTACCCGTGCCCATCCACGATATCATGCGCTCAACGGCTAGCGTGTGCCACGGTAGCCATGGGCCGGGTTGAAGTTCGAGCAGAACGAACTCATCTTGCTGGGCAACTGCCGAACTGGTTAGTGCAGTTGTAGCGCCGTTTGCGTAGGCATCCACCACGATCTTTTCTTCTTCAGGAAGTGTCCGATAGGTTCCTTCCGCCAACATGGCAAATCCGAGCATTCGCGCGTGACGGTCATGCTCTACGTAGTCATCTCCAAGCCATTGCGAGAGTTCTCCGAGCGCCGCCTTTCGCCAGAGCGACATGGCCCATGCATTGTCCACGCCATGAACGTAGCCGAGTGCGGCAAATAAGTCGGCCTCGCTCGTTGCTTCTATCGTCACCGCACCATCTTCCGCCCACTGTATTGCCGCAGGCTGTAGCAAGCCTTCCATCTCTATCCGACCACTACGTGCAGGTTCATTTCCGTACGCGAAATAGCCGAATACAGCCGCCAATCCTGCAATTCCGATCAGGACAAGCCCAAGAATGAGGAATAGACGGGACAAGCTAGTGGTTGTCGGTTAGGTGGGAAATCAAGCGGAAATGTCCCTGCCACGAAGCCAGGAGTCCAGCTCAGGAGCGGACTTGCAGTTAAGGCATTGCTCTTTCGTCAGCCAGCCTTTTTGAGCCACTAGAACTCCCCAGCGAACCAATTCAAGCTGGTCCATGGAGTGCGCGTCTGGATTGATAGCGATGGGAATGCCAGCATCCGTTGCTTTGCGTACCCATCGCCAGTCGAGGTCGAGCCGCCACGGGTTGGCATTTAGTTCGATGCACGTATTGGTTTCAGCGCATGCGTCAATAACCGCATCGTGGTTGATGGGGTAACCATCGCGTTTTAGAAGTAGACGTCCGGTAAGGTGGCCCAGGATGTCAACGTGCGGATTCGCGGCAGCGTTGAGCATTCGCTGCGTCTGTTTGGATTCTGAAAGGCCAAAGTTTGTGTGGATGCTTGCCACAACGACATCCAGCTTTTCCAAAACGTCATCTGGATAGTCCATGGAGCCGTCGGCGAGTACATCGCACTCCGTTCCGGAGAAAATGCGGAAGGGAGTTCCTCCATCGCTCGCGTACTCCTTATTCAATTCAGCGATCTCGTCAAGCTGCTCCATTAGCTTTGCTATCGTGAGGCCGTGCGCAACCTGGAGACTCTGACTGTGATCGCACACGCCAAAATATTCGAGACCCATCGCACGTGCCTTGCCTGTCATTTCGCGGAGAGAATGGGCGCCGTCACTGTACGTCGTGTGGTTGTGTAGGGTGCCTTTCAAGTCGCTCAGCGTAAGAAGCTCGGGAAGAAGGTCTTCCTCAGCCGCCAGAAGTTCGCCCATGTTTTCGCGCAACTCGGGCGGAATTTCCCGAAGCCCCGCGTTATCGTAGATCGTCTCCTCGTCGTAGGCGTCTTCAGGCTGGCCGTATCGCTCTACAAATGCTTCGATGTGTTCTTCCGCGCCTGTGGTTTTCCAGAGCACCGTCCCAAAGGTGTCTTCAGACGTGAGATGCACTGTGTATGGAAGTCCAAAAGATGTGTGCCCCTGGATGACCTCGTCGTCAACTGCATCAACCGAACAGCCGCTATCGGATAGCGCTGTGGAAACGGAATTTGAATCCCCAGTGACGACCAGTTCGACGAGATCAACCACCTCCATCTGTCGACGAACCTCACCTGTTATCTCGACAACGTCGATACCGTCACCGCTGTCAAAAGCGTCTACGAGTTTCGTGATGTCATCGAAAACCTGCCCGAAGTGCGCCTTTCCGGCGTAGGCCTGAAGTTGCTCGATCGACGCCAGCACGTTCTTCGCAGTCTTCTTGCCAAACCCAGGCAACTCGGCAAGTCGTCCAGCCACGGCGGCCGCCTCCAGTTCGTCCAGTGAGGAAATGTCAAGCTCCGCCCAGAGTGCACGAACTTTCTTCGGGCCGAGACCTTTCACTCTTAGCACGTCGAGCAGGCCGGGAGGGATGGATGCCAGCATCTCCGTCGCTGACGAGATTTCTCCCGTTTCAAGAAGTTCAACGATGTCGTTAGCGATGCTTTTCCCGATTCCGTAAGCGTCTACCAGTGTGCCGGCTGCAGCTAGCTCAGAGGCCGGTTGTTCCAGCGTTTCTACCGCGCGTGCTGAACCGGCATACGCCCTCGCCTTGAACTGATTACCGCCCGTCAACTCGACGAGATTGCCAGCAAGTTTGAGGTGCTTTGCAATTTCTTTGTTGGTCATCAATGTTCGTTGCTGGATTTGCGGCTCTCTGGCTACCCAAATTGGGTTATGCTGAAACTAGCACCAGTAGCGTGCGGGAATTGTTGGTCGGGCCGCACCTTCGAGCATCCTGTTGGGTAATAATGCCTCACCCTGCGAACATCCCTAGATTCAGCCCGTAGGCAGGCACGAACTAGCCTCTTCGGACCGTTTCCTCAGTCACCCTTCAAGTCAGTGTTTCAACCTACCCCTCCCGAATCTATGAAAGCGCGCCGCTTTCCATATTTGCTAGTTGCCGGAGTCCTCGTGCTCGGCATTCTCCTTGGGTTTCAGATCCGAGACGTAGCATCGGGTAATAACCATTTTGAGAACTTCCGCAAGATCGAGGAAGCGTACAACTTCATTACGCGGGCTTATGTAGAGCCAGTTGATTCGTCGGAGCTGGCTGAGGATGCCATCGAAGGGATGCTCGCCGGACTGGATCCGCACTCCGTTTACATCAATTCGGAGGAAATGCGGAGCGTCCGCGAGAGCTTTGACGCCTCGTTTGAGGGCATCGGCATTTATTTCGAGTTAATTGAGGGGCAGGAAGAAAGGGACACGCTCGCAGTTCTTATGCCCATTGCAGGTGGGCCAAGCGATGAGGCCGGGCTGGAGGCCGGCGATCGCATCATTCAGATCAATGACACAACGGCTATTGGGTTTACGGACGATCAGGTACGGCAGTATTTAAAAGGGCCATCGGGTTCAGAAGTAACGGTTCATGTGCAGAGGCCCGGTTACCCCGAGAGACTGACATTCGAGATAACGCGAGACCGCATTCCCTTAGAAACCGTCATCGCTGCCTACATGACGGACGACCGCACGGGTTACGTACGCCTTCAGCGATTTGCTCGAACAAGTCATGCAGAGCTGCTCGAAGCAATTGAAAATCTAGAAGGTCAGGGGATGGAGCGACTGATTCTAGACCTTCGCGGCAACGCCGGAGGACTCCTTGAGCAGGCGTGGCGTATCGCCGACGAATTCCTTTCTTCTGGCGAAATGGTCGTGTACACAGATTCGCGCCACAGTGGCAACAATCGTGAATACCGCGCCACAAACGGCGGCTCGTTCGAGACGCAGCCCGTAATCGTTCTGGTAGACGAGAACTCAGCTTCCGCATCCGAGATTGTTGCTGGCGCAATACAGGACCATGATCGCGGCCTAGTGGTTGGGCGGCGCACATTCGGCAAGGGCCTCGTTCAGCAGCAATTTGGCCTCACGGACGGCAGCGTCCTCCAAATGACGGTCTCGCGCTACTTCACGCCAGCAGGACGCCTCATTCAGACGCATTATGAGAATGGCAACGACGAGACGTCCTATTTCGAAGCTAAGCGTGAGATCCGTGAGGTGAGGGAAGGAGTCGGCGACCAGGGTTTGATCGACGTATCCGCCTTCGCCGACCAGGTCCCAGATTCGCTGAAATACACGACAGATGGTGGTCGGATTGTCTTTGGCGGTGGCGGAATTCTCCCAGACTATCTTGTTAGGCTAGATTCTGTTGGCCCCGCACTGCGTACGGTGATAGGGCGCAGACTAGACGACAGTTTTGCTCGCTCCTATCTGAGCGACAGTTTTCGCGAGCAATGGGAAGGACGAGAGGCCAATTTCATTCGCAACTATGCAATCGACGAGGCCACGTTTAACGCGTTCATGGTCTTCGTGGGGCAGCATGGCGTAGAGGTTGTTGATGTTCGTCCGGTAGAAGCAACTGAGGAGCCGATTCTTGTGCGCTCGGAGGCCGCTGCTTCACGCCCGGACATTGAGATACGCATCAAGGCCTTCATGGCGCGACGCATGTACGGCGTCGATGCATTCTATCCTGTCGTCGGCAGCATCGACAAAACGCTTATCGAGGCAATGGACTTGTGGGATGCGGCGTCCGGTTTGGCGGTGGCTCGTCCGAGAAGGTGATGACCGTTTCCCTGCGCTGTTGTCGTTAGGGGTAAATATTTTAGCATCCTGAAAGGGCGGTGAGGGCAACTTCACCGCCCTTTGCTTGTCAAGGAACAGAGGGTTGGCCCGACAGCGTGACCGCTATCTTCAAAGCGCGTTGACAATAACAACGCCAGTGTGGATATTGGTAGCCCTTGCGGTACGTCACCCACTCGTTGGGGTTCGGCTATTCTTGCCAACGTGACGTGCCTTGGCCTGAGAACTCCCTTCTTATGGCCCTTCCCCTTTCGCCCAACTGATTACGCTCCTCTGGAGGTTGTTTATGAAGCTCTACGCGCTGCTGCTGATGCAGGATGCCGCCGCTAATGACGGTGGTTTCACCAACATGCTTGTTCAGCGGTTCAACGAAGGCAACGAAGGCGGCTTTATGTGGCCGGTTCTTATTTGCCTTGTGATTGGTCTCGCCATTGCCTTTGAGCGCATTATTTCGCTCAACCGTTCCGACATCAACTCACGGAAGTTCATGAGCAGCGTCAAGGAGGCGCTGGAGACAGGTGGCATTTCACAGGCTGAAGAAGTCTGCGCAAACACACGTGGCCCGGTTGCCTCCGTGGTGCAGTCTGGCCTTCTTCGGTACGACGAAGGAATGGACGCCGTCGAAAAAGCTGTAGTTGCCTACGGCTCTATCGAGATGAGCTTTCTTGAGCGAGGTCTCGTCTGGCTGAGTCTCTTTATTTCGCTGGCCCCGATGTTTGGCTTCCTCGGTACGGTTTGGGGAATGATCCTAGCCTTTGATGCCATTGAGCAAGCAGGTGATATCTCCCCAAGCCTTGTGGCCAACGGTATTAAGGTGGCTCTCATTACCACGGTTGCCGGCCTCATTGTAGCCATCATCCTGCAGGTCTTTTACAACTACGCCGTTTCCAAAATCGACCGCATAGTTGCGGAGATGGAGGAGGCCTCGGTAGAGCTAATTGATGCGCTGGTCATGATGAACATGGGACGTCCAGTTCGTAACGCTGGTTCTAGCGACCAAGGCTAACCTTATCGTAGGTGTACGGCGGTCAGCGGTTTTTGCACCGCCTCGCCTATCCATCTGACTCTGTTGGACCCTTTCTTCCCTAGTTAACATGGTCACCATTATTATTTACGTCTGTGAGGCACTGATAGTCCTAAGCCTGCTTATGATGCTCGGCTTTGGGCTTCGAGGGCTTTTCCTTGGGCAGAAGAACTACGTTGCCATTGCCAGCATGGTTTTGCCGCTTGTTGTGTTCGTCATCTGTATGGCCATGACCAGCCCGGATTCCTACGCACCGCTTCGTGGTAACGAAGTGACAAGTGCGGAAGCAGGCATCGTGCTCACCGCTGTGGTGATGTTCGGGCTTGCCATTTTCGCTCTCCTAGGCTCCGCCGTTCGCGGCTTCTTCCGTTAGCACTCGCTTCAGCGTCGTATCGGCCTGAACTGATACTCCGCTCATCAACCTCTTCGTGCTATGCCTTTGTTGAAACGCCGAGCAAAACGCCAAGCGGAGATTCCCACATCTTCGATGGCGGACATCGCATTCCTCCTGTTGATCTTCTTCCTGGTTACTACCACGATTAATGTGGACTCCGGTATTTATATGCAGCTTCCACCGAAGCTGGATGAGAACGTGGAACCACCGGAGATCCAGCAACGCAACCTTCTGAACGTACTTGTTAATAATTCGGGCGATGTGTTGGTGGACGGCCAGTTTATGGCAATCAACAATATCAGAGACGAGGTTGTTCGACACGTCACAAACGAAGGTCGGCTACCGAACTATGCCGACAGTCCAAATGAAGCGATTGTCTCGTTTAAGACGGAAAGGGAACTGCCTTACGAGCAGTACATCAATGTGCTCGATGAGATAAGAGGCGCATACGACGAGGTCCGGAACGACTTCTCCCGTCAAGAGCATGGAGTGGATTATGCGACGTACAGGGCGCAGTTGGGTGAAGACGACGAGGACGATGTGAAAACCAAGTATCCGATTAAGATCTCCCTCGCCGAACCTGACGGTTGATCCGCTTCGGCTTTGATATACGCGCTCACGTAAACGAACCTTCTACGTAATCCGGAACACTCATGTCGGCTCACTTCAAAAAGAAGTCTGCGAAGACTAGTCAGAATATCCCTACGGCCTCGTTGCCGGATATCATCTTCATGCTCCTGATCTTCTTCATGGTCACGACAGTTTTGCGGGAGACAGAGTTACTTGTGCGAACGACGCTTCCAGCTGCTGAGGCTGTTGAAAAGATTGAGCAGAAGCGCCTGGTCTCGTATATCTATGTTGGCCCTGAAAAACTGGAAGGAAACCAGTACGGCGAAGACTCGGTCCAGATCGACGATGCGATCGTTGACGACTTAAACGAGATCCGCAATATCATGTATCGAAAGGTGCTTGAAGAGCCGCAGATGATCATCTCGTTCCGTGTTGACAGGGAAGTAGAGACCGGATTGCTATACGATGTTCAGCACGAGTTGCGAGAAGCCGAAACCCTCCGCATCAACTACTCGACGACTCGGGAAGCCGGGACGTAAGCACAATCAGATTTGTGAGATTAAAGGGCGTGCCTTCGGGGGCGCCCTTTTTTGTTTGCTCGTCTTTAGCACGTCTCCATCTACGCCGAGGTAGTGGCGAGGTAGCTTCTATGTCACCTCAATCAAACATATTGAACTCGAATGGCCTACGCAGTAACCCTTCTACCGGGCGATGGAATCGGCCCGGAAGTAATTGGAGCGGCCGTTAAGGTGCTAGAGTCGACCGGGGTTGAGTTTGAGTGGGATGAACACGTAGCCGGAATGACAGCATTTGAAAGCGGCGGCGACCCTCTCCCGCAGGCTGTTCTTGCATCGATCGATCAGACACGGCTCGCGCTAAAAGGACCGCTTACAACTCCGGTTGGAACAGGCTTTCGCAGTGTGAATGTGCGCATTCGGCAGCATTTCGACACGTTTGCGAATGTCCGCCCGGCCCAATCTCTGCCGAACACACGAGCCCGTTTTGATGGGTTGGACTTGCTTCTTTACAGGGAAAACACTGAGGGTCTGTACGCCGGTATCGAGTATTTCGACGAGCGGAATCAGATCGCTGATTCGATAGCACGTGTTACGCGGAGAGGCAGCGAGCGCATTCTTCGGTTCGCCATCGAGGACGCCGTTAGTCGAGGCCGCAAGCGGATTACGCTGGTTCACAAGGCGAATATCCTGAAACTATCGAGCGGCATGTTCCTAGAAATCGGTCGGGAAATTGCAAAAGACTACCCGGCTATCGAATTCGACGACCGTATCGTGGACAACATGGCGATGCAACTCGTTATTCAGCCCGAGCGGTATGATTGCATTGTTACGACGAATCTGTTCGGTGACATTCTCTCTGATCTCATGTCGGGACTGGTTGGTGGACTCGGGGTGACGGGAGCTGCCAACATTGGAGACGACTGCGCCATTTTTGAAGCAGTCCATGGCTCGGCACCTGACATTGCCGGTCAGGGCATTGCCAATCCAACCGCTGTAATCAGGTCAGGCGCAATGCTTTTGAGGCATGTAGGCGAATCAGCAGCGGCAATCGCAATCGAAGAGGCCTTGTATGCCGTCTATGCGGAGGGAACTCATCTAACTTCAGATCTTGGCGGCTCGTCGTCGACATCCCAGTTTACTAATCAGCTCGTGAGTCACATAAACGCGAGCGTGATCGCCTGATTACATCGACTATGATTCAGCGCATTCAATCTGTTTACATGTTCATCGGCGCGCTTCTTCTTGCGCTGGTCGTTGTCTTCAGCGATGTGTGGATGAGCACGGTCGCAGCAGTTCACCCTGCACTTCCCTGGTCTGTTTACGTGCTGGCAGCAGTCGGAGGATTGGTTGGATTTGCGGCCGTGTTTCTCTACAAGAATCGGAACACTCAGGCAAAGGTAGTTGCTTCCGCACAATGGCTAGATCTCGCTCTGATTCTTGTGCTGGTTGTCGTGTTGGGGACGCTCAGTTTTGACAGCGATCGGGCGGCTCCGACCTCATCGTTGATTTACATAGTGCTTCTCCTTCCGGTTGGAGCGTACATCTTGTTTAGTCTGGCGCGCCGGGCGGTGAAAAAGGACATTGAGCTCGTGCGTTCCATGGACCGGCTCCGCTGATTGAGGAACCGCACATAACCGAGCGTGCCCCGCTCCGCGTTTGGCTGGTTCTGACAGCAGGGCTAGCGGTTCTCGGCACATCAGCAATTCTGATCCGCTACGCGAGTGATGCCCCGGGAGTAGCGGTTGCGTCGTGGCGGACCATTTTTGCTGTCGTCCTAATCACGCCGATCGGGCTTGTGAAGGCACGCGACGAGATACGTGCCCTTTCACTAAGAGACGTTGTTCTAATTGGTCTAGCTGGGCTATTACTAGGACTTCATTTCATCGCCTGGACTGAATCGCTCTACCATACGACCGTGGCCAGCGCATCAGTACTTGTATCGACTAGCCCGATTTTTATCGCGATCCTCGGTCTTATTGCCCTTCGCGAGCGTGTTCACCTTCGGATGATCGTCGCGATTATTACGGCAGTGCTTGGTGCCGCTCTTATTGGCCAGGCAGACGCACAGGTAGAGGCGTTTCCAAATGCACTCTTCGGGAATGGCCTCGCGCTCACCGCCGCACTGCTATTCGCCGTTTACATCCTTATTGGCCGGGCCCTTCGGCAGAACACTTCGTTTTTCGCCTACTTGCTGCCACTTTACCTCGTCGCCGCCTTGACATGCTTGGTTGCTGGAATTGTGCAAGGCGTTTCCCTCGCTCAACCGCCGTCGATTCTGTTTCTTTGTCTATTGATGGCACTGGGACCGCAATTGCTTGGACATGGTGCCTTCAATTATGCAGTTCGCTATATCCCCGCCGCGATGATCGGCTTGTTAACGCTCACTGAACCAATTGGAGCATCAATTCTTGCCCTTGTGCTTTTTGGAGAAATACCAGCACCGATGGCGCTGCTAGGAATGATCGTGGTGTTGGGCTCCATTGCTTTCGTGCTTCTGCGTAGGAGAGCAGAAGTGTAGCAAATGCCCATTCTTTGGGATGTCAAGAAAAACCGTCGCGTGGGAGGTCATCAAAGTGCCGCCTCCCTTTAAAAAAATAGTCAGCCGCCACAGATCGATCGTACAGTGGCATGGAAGCAGCGGTTAGTCTCGATGGGCGATCTGGGGCGTATTGCTCGAACATCGCTCGTGCGTCCTTGTAGGCACTGCGAATTGCTGAAGCTTCCGCAATTCCACCGGATACCAAGC